>NZ_FNLC01000005.1 GCF_900104065.1 Natronobacterium texcoconense
GTTGAGCCCGCGAGCACTAACCGATCGAGCCACACACTCATACACTACATCGCATTGGATCCGTGACGCGAGAACGGGTCCGGACGCAAACTGGACTACACGTACACTACGGTCAGACCTACCGGCATTGGTATGATCGCGGTTCGATTCCGCGAGTCGGCGTTAGGCGGCCAGAGCGGCGGGGTTCCTCCCGTACCCATCCCGAACACGGAAGATAAGCCCGCCCGCGTATCGGTAACTACTGGAGTGGGAGACCCTCTGGGAACGCCGATTCGCCGCCCCATTCATACTCCATTTCAGTAATTCAGAGCCACAGGTACCGTCGAGGTGCCTGTGGCTTTCTGTATTTATATTACACTGTGGACGGCGTCGTCACGCCGTACCGCTATGCTTAAACGAACGCAGTAACAACATTCAGACGCGCCAAGGTGGCAGAGTCCGGCCTAACGCAGCGGCCTGCAGAGCCGCCCACCGCCGGTTCAAATCCGGCCCTTGGCTTTCTGTTTCGAACAATTTCGTGAGCGACAGCCACCAATCGACCCTTAGTTCTTTGTTGGTGATTTCGATAGCGACGTCTATTGGTTCGGTCATCGAATCAAACGGACTGTAACCGTCAGGAGACCCTTTGGTCCGGTTGACTGTCCCGAAACTTTCTGCTTAGTTTCAGATTGCTGGTTGGCCTGATCACCGCGAAGTGTCTCTCAGAAAGCGGGCCGGGCGCGATTGTGAACTACGTCCAGAAATACTCGCTACGCTGCGCCTTTCTAGTCTACTTCAAATCGCGCTAGCCGCTTTGCTCCTCGTGTAATTGCTCGGAGCAAAAGCGGGCCGGGCGCGATTTGAACACACGGTCGATCGCTTCCTCGCTCACTCCGTTCGCGAGACTGCGCTCTCCCTGCGTTCAAATCCCGCCGGTTCCGTATTCGTCGCTCACGGATTTGCTCGCGACGAGAAGCGGGCCGGGCGCGATTTGAACACGCGACCGTCTGGTTAAAAGCCAGACGCTCTGCCAGACTGAGCTACCGGCCCTGCAGGTACACCTATCGGTGAGTACTGGTTAAACGTTTTCTTTCGTTCCGACGATACCGACCCGAGTCGTCCCTTCCTGCTCTTTCTCGATCATTCGAGGTACTCTTCGAGTGCGTCGGTGACGATCTCGCCGGGGTGGACGTCGTCGATGGAGGCGCGTCGGCGGAGGTCGCGGTAGGTGGTCGGGGAGAGCGTGAGTTCGAGTTGGCCGAGGGTGACGTCGTAGTCGGCAAGGGCGTGTTCGAGTGGGGTGTCGTCGTTGGTGGCGCTTGCGACGTGTCGGACGTCCCGGACGGTGAGGTCGCCGTCGAGGATGGCCCAGGCGAGGAGGAGTCGGGCTTCGCCGCCGACGCGGGCGATGTGTTTGGCGGCGGTGGGTGCGATTTCGCCGATCGCGACCTGTTTGCGGACGGAGCGTGGGAGGTCGTGGACGCGGGCCCATTTCCGGATGAAGGAGACGGTGACGTCGCTTCCGGCGCGTTCGGCGGCGGCCTTGTAGGAGCCTTCGCCGCGAACGAGTGCGGCGCAGGCGGCGGCGCCGCGGAGCATGAAGAGGTGGTCGTCGCCGTGGCTGTCGGTGGCGAATTCGCGGACGGTTTCGGCGGCTTTCTCGAGGCTGTCGGGGTCGTCGGGATCGAACTGGACGGCTTCGCGTGCGTGGCTGCCGGTGACCGATTCGTCGCCACGGATGACGGGGGTGCCGACGGGTGATTCGCGGTCGGTGGGGACGGGCCTGTTCTGTCCTTGAGTTTGCTTTCGTTCGGGCTCCTCGCGGCCGTCGGAAGAGTTTCCGGGCCGATCGTCAGTCATGAACTTCGGTATGGGCTTTGGAGGCAAAAAGGTCGCTACCGTGGCGAATCTCGCTGTGTACTGGTTTCGCAGTCGGTTTCTTCGTCGGCTTCGGATCGCTTTTCAGCGAGATACTCCCAGATTTCCGTACAGCCTGCGCCCGGTTCGAGGTCTTCGAACCGATCGACCTCGCGACCGCAGTCGTGTCTGTCATCGTCGCCCATAGTGTGGGTTAGCGTTTCGTAGGGATACGTTCTCCAGTGCTCGCAAACGGTGCACCTACTCCGAACTCGAGGAAGGTATTACCGTATACTTCTACGCCCGACATTCGGTTTTCCGTGAAATTCGACGTGCACAGTGAGGGTTGTGACGAGACGGTTTCGAAATTGCTGCTCGCTGTCGTTGTCGCTCTCGACGTCTGCACGTATCGTGATTCGTTCCTGGCGAAAACGTGCCACTGGTCCGATAATGT
Organism: Natronobacterium texcoconense; assembly: GCF_900104065.1. NCBI lineage: Archaea > Methanobacteriati > Methanobacteriota > Halobacteria > Halobacteriales > Natrialbaceae > Natronobacterium > Natronobacterium texcoconense. The sequence continues at coordinate 2,291 of NZ_FNLC01000005.1, forward strand.
CCTGTGCGGTGTCCGTCGAATGCAGGAGTGGTCGAGAGCGTAGTTCCAGTCTGTGCCCGGGCAATCACTCGAGTCGGGTCTGAAATCTCTCCCTACGGAATCACTTTCCGTCGCAGGCTCGGCGCTTTTTCTCTCTGCCGGTGAACGTCGGGCTGGAGACATGAGCGTAGACACCATCCAGGACCTGTTCGAGCACGGTCTCGAGGACATCTATCACGCCGAGCACCAGCTACTGGACGCGCTGGCGGATCTCGAGGAGAACACGGAACGTGAGGAGATCGCCAGTGCGTTCGCCGAGCACCGCGAGGAGACCCAGGAGCAGATCGATCGTCTCGAGGAGGTCTTCGAGATGTTCGGTGAGCCACCGGAGAAAGAGGAGTGTGAAGGGATCGAGGGGTTGATCGAGGAGTACGAGGAGTTCACCGGGATGGATCCCGACCAGGAGGTGCTGGACTATCACAACATGGCCGCGGCGGAGAAGACCGAACACTACGAGATCGCAGCCTACGGCAATCTGCTCCCGCTGGCGGACCAGCTCGACATGGGCGAGGCTGCGGACCTGCTCGAGGAGAACCTCCGGGAGGAACAGGACGCACTCGAGAAACTGAAAGGGCTCACCGAGGAGTTCGAGATGGACGCGATCCCGGCGGAGTGATTCCACGGCTGACGACGAGGACACCCAGACGGCGGGACCGACGACGACCATCGACGAGGACGACGAAGACGACGAAGTGGAGGAATGAGTTCTCCCGGAGTCGTCAGCGAACGGTTCTTTTACCGTCGTCCCGTACACGCGAACGTGACAGTCCAGTTCCCGGCGGACCGGAACGACGATCTCTCGATTCGACCGGCGAAGCGTGCGGATCTCCTTGCTGTCGTTCGAATCGAGAACGCGTCGTTTCCCCAGCCCTGGCCGCACGAAGCGTTCGAGCGCTTTCTCGGCGAACCCGGGTTTCTGGTCGCCGTCAGCGACGGAGCGGTCGTCGGCTACGTCGTCGGCGACGTCGTCTCGAACGTCGGCCGACAGCTCGGTCACATCAAAGACGTCGCCGTCCACCCCGATCGTCGCGGAAACGGTGTCGGATCGGCGTTGCTCTCCCGCTCGATCCCCGTCCTCGCGGCACACGGTGCCGACAGCGTCAAACTCGAGGTCAGGGAGTCAAACGACGGGGCGAAACACCTCTATCGGAAGTTCGGATTCGAGCCGCTGCGACGCGTCCCGGACTACTACGACGGCGAGGACGCGATCGTGATGATTCGGAAACTCGAGTAGACGACGAGGACGTTTTACCGTTCGCGACGTACGCTCGAGTATGGGATACGCCTGCCCCGTCTGTGAGGCCGAACAGTCCGACGCGACACATCTCGCGAACCATCTCGCGATTACAGCCTCGCTCGGACGCGAGGACCACGACGAGTGGCTCGCGGAACACGCTCCGGAGTGGAGTGACTGCAGTCCCGAGGAACTGGGTGAGATCGTCGCCGAGTACGCACCCGAGATCGAGACACCGGAGTTCGAGTCGGCACATGGGCACGATCATACTCCCGGCCGTCCCGACTCGCTCGAGGGTGGACTCGCCCGACAGGGCCGTGGGCCCGGCCGTGGATCGTTGACGGCCGAGACCGAGGGCGTCCTCGAGGAGGCCCGGGAGTTGACCAGACGGATGCACGAGGACGACGAAGACGACGCGTAACTGGTAACTCCCTGCCACTGGTACGATCTACTATGCACACAGTCGGGACGTTCGCGCCGTCGTCGGTCGAGGAGGCACGGGAGCAGTTCGAGTCGATCGGCCCCGCGGCCCAGACGGTCGTCCGCGAGGTCGCGAAGGCCATGGAGTTCGACCGCGAGGAGTACGACGACCGCGTGACGGGCGAGGTCGTCGAAACTGCTCGCGACGCCCTCTTTGCGAGTTTGCTCGAGGTACAGGTCGGCACTCGCGAGGAGTACGAGTCCTGGAGCGACGCTTACGACGGCGAGATCACGGAGGTCGGCCACGAACGCGTCGACCACGTCGTCTGGCACGCGGGTCCCGAGGACGAGGCCGTCGCAGCCACGTTCCAGGACGAGGAGGAGGCCGCGGTCGCGACGCTTCGCCGGCAGGCGTTCGGCCGGCTTTACCGGGAGCAACTGTAGTCGCACCGGCTGGCATCGCCATCTATTCGACGCTCGAGGTCACAGCTTTCTCCGATGACGAACCCCGAGGAGTGGACGCACCGCGAGTCGGTCCTCGAGTACGAGACCGACTGGTACGATGGGGGGTACGACCTGGTCGAACAGCCTGACGGCAGCGAGAAACGCTACTACTGGGCGTCGTTACCGCCTGCAGTCGTCGTGGTCGCTCGCGTCGAAGGCGATCTTCTCGCGGACGGTGCCGAGACGGACGGTGGCGACGATCGACTTCTGTTCGTCGAACAGTACCGACCGCCGATCCGCGAAACGCATCTGGAACTCCCAGCCGGCATCGTCGAAGACGGGGAATCCTACACGCAGGCGGCTACGCGCGAACTCGAGGAGGAGACCGGATTTCGTCCCTCGAGTACGGCCTTGCTTCAGGAGTACGCCGTCGCGACCGGCGTTCTCCAGCACGACCGCGGCATCGTCTACGCCGAGGGCCTCGAACCTGGTGAGCGGGAAATGGACAACAACGAGTTCCTCGAGGTGACGACGGTCCCGGTCGAGTCGGCGCTCGAGCGGGCACGGGAACAGCCGGCGAACGATTCGACGATGACGGCGCTGTTGCTGGCGAAAGAAGACGGGTTGCTGTAATTCAGTAGAGACGCTGTATCTCTTCGGTCTCGCGTCGCGAGATGAAACCCTCGATGGCGACGACGTCTCCCTGATCGTCGACGACGCTCTGTCCCTGCTCGCGGACTGGAACGACGTCGCCTCGAGCGGTTTCGATCCGGTACGCGATGTCGAACTCGCGGCGGTCCTCGAGCGCTTCCTGGACGGCGTCCCAGACCGCGTCGCTGTCGTCGTCGTGGATGACGTCGCCGCCGAGCGAGATTTCGCCCGAGACCAGTTGCTCGCTGTCGTAGCCGGTGAGTCGCTTCGTTCCGTCGGAGGCGAAGATGACCGGCCACCCGTCTTCGTTCGCGACGCGGTAGGCCATCCCCGGCAGGTTGTCGACGTACGACGTGAGGTGGGTAACGATCTCGGCCTGTCGGTCGACCAGTGTTCCGGCTTCGTTCATCTCCCCGTTGATCCGGGCTGATCGCTCGTCGACCTGTTCGACGCTGTCTGCGATGGTTTCGACGGTCTGGGCCTGATCGTCGTTGACCGCTGCGACTTCGGTGATACCGCTTGCTGCCTCGTCGACGGTGTCGGTGATGGCCTCGAACCGATCGATGACGTCCTCGAGTTCGTTGCTGGTTTCGCGGAGCAACCGGTCGGTCTGTTCGACTTCCTCGCGGGTCGTGCTTGTCTGTTGCTGGAGTTCCGTGAGCTGATCGGAGATGTCGTCGGCGTGATCGCTGGTTTCGGTGGCGAGTGACTTGACTTCGTTCGCGATGACCGCGAACCCGTCTCCGCCGTCGCCGGTGCGTGCGGCCTCGATCGAGGCGTTCAGCGCGAGCAGGTTCGTCTCGTCTGCAACGTCGCTGATGATCTCGATGACCGCGTCGACCTCCTCCATCTTCGACTCGAGTTCCGCCGTCGCCTCGTCGAGTCGCTGTGCGGAGTCGACGACTTCGGCCATTGTCTGCCAGACCTCCGCGCTGGTTCGATGGCCCGTCTCTGCACTTTCCCGTGCGGTTTCCGCGGCGCTCGACACTTCTTCAGAGCTCGCAGCGACTTCCTCGAGTGACGCGCTCAGATCTTCGATTTCTCGATAGATGTCCGAGAGTTCCTCGCTCTGGACGGTCGTCAGATTGAGCGTTTCTTCGACGTGGTCCTGCAGCTTCGAGACGTGATCGATTGCCTCCGACAGTTCGCCGTGTCCCGCGTTCGCCATATTCCGAAGAGCAACTATACTGCAATAAGGATTTTCGCCAACCTGCCATCGGTTAGTTTTAATAACAGTACGGGCGGCATCGAGTCTCGTCCTGCCGGCTGCAATCAGTGATCGTGATCGTGGCCGTGTCCCGACGACTGGCCCGTATCGCCTGGCTCGCCGCCGTCGCTTGCCGCTCCGATGTCGCCGCCGGCGACCAGCGCGTCGTGGTCGCCCTCGATCATGTCCATGTTCTTCAGGCTGTCTCGTTCCTCGAACTCTTCGACGGCGTGGAGCAGGTCCTCCTGCGTGAGGGTGGTCCGATCCTCGGTCAGTGCCTCGAGGACGGCTTCCCGGAGCACCATCCGGAGGTCGCTGCCGGTCAGCCCTTCGGTCGCCTCGGCGATCATCTGGGGGTCGAACTCCTCGATGTCCATCTGGCGAGTGATGACGCCGAGGATGTCGGCCCGCATGCCGCGGTCGGGTTTCGGGAAGTTGATGATCTCGTCGAAACGCCGCCAGGCGGCGTCGTCTAACTGGTCGGGGTGGTTCGTCGCACCGATCAACAGGACGTCGTCCTCGATTAGCGAGATGTTGTCGATGCTCTTGAGCAAGGTGTTGACGGCTCGCTTGAGTGCAGCGTGTTCGTCGCTGCGTCGCGTCTTGGCGACGAAGTCGAACTCGTCGATGAACAGAATGCACGGAGAGAGCCGTTTCGCGACCTCGAAGGTCTTGTCGACGTTTTTCGCCGTCTCACCCAGGTACTGCGAGGTAATCATCGAGAGTTTGACCTCGACGAACGGCAGGTCCATGTCCTGGGCCAGCGCCTGTGCAGTCGACGTCTTCCCGGTTCCCGGCGGGCCGACGAACAGCAACTTTCCGATCTCGCGTAGGCCGATCTGGGAGAGGTAATCCCGATGTTCGATCGCCTTGGCGATCTTGTCGAGTTCGTTCTCCTGGTCGTCGGTCAACACGAGGTCGTCCAGCGTCGTATCGACCTCCTCGGGAGCGCGAACGTCGACGAGGTCGAGCATCTCCTCGTCTTCCTCCTCGTCGAAATACTCCTCTAACAGGCCGTCGATCCAGACGCGGTCGGCCTGGATGGGTCGATTTTGCTCGCGGGCCGCCTCGTGGCTGACGTCGACGTCGAAATCGTCGTGTTCTTCGAAGTGTTTCGCAAGCGTCGGGTTCTCGAGCAGCCGTTCGTCGTCGACGCGTTCGACGAACCACTCCTCGGCCATGTCCTGCTGGGTGAGCGAGATCGTCCCGGAGAACTCGTCACGCTCGGTAAACATCAGGTCGGAGACGACGCTCCAGGGCTGTTCTACGCCCGTTGCCTCGCGTGCAGTGGTGGTCGTCGCCGAGAGCGGCCGGCTGATCCCGGCGTGTCGAGGGTCGGTCGATTCGCTCCCATCCTCGTCGCTCGCATCGTGGCCGGCTCCAGTCCAGAACACCCGGCGAAACGACGGCGGGAGGTCGTTTTCGTCTAGCGTCCGGTCGTCGGAATATACGCTCGTCGTGAGCAGGAACTCGACGACATCGAGCGCCCCAGTATTCATTCGTTCGACGTACCGTCCACATGGTCTTAACAGCGTCGTCATGACTATCGTATGCGAGCCAGTCGCCCGGTCCGGCGGCCGGGATCAACACAACGACTTTCGTCCATGGGCTCGCAGGCATTCGTATGGACGTACTGATGGGTCTCGGGGGCAGCGACGAATCGATGAAAACGCTCCGGCAGACGATCAGTCGTACCGAGGCGGTCGGCGACGATCTCACGATCGCAGTACTCGACAAGCCGGAGTCGAAACGATCCCAGGAAGAGATGCAAGACGAGGTGGAGACACTCCTCGCGGAGTCCGACGTCGACGCCGAGGTCGTCACCCTCGAGGGCGATCCCGGCAGTTCGCTGGTCGATTACGCCGAACAGGGCGAGTTCGACCAGCTGGTGATCGGCGGCGGCACGCTGAGCCCGATGGGGAAGATCCAGCTCGGCCCGATCACCGAATTCGTTCTGCTGAACGCTCCGACGACCGTCAAACTGGTGCGATAACGATGTCGGGAGCGCGCGTCTACCCGGACGAAGCGGTTGGCTCGTTCCCATCCCCGCCGACGACCTTCGACGACGGGGCGGAACGATCGATCGAGATTCGAGGACCGGACGCGTTCGACGACGTCATAGACGACGTCGTCGCGATGTACGACGCGTTCGATCCCACCGACCGGGCCCAGGGAATCCCACCGACGGGCGAACAGCGCATCCGTAGCTGGCTCGAGACCATCGCAGACGAGAGCATCAACGTCGTCGCACGCCACGGCGAGGACGTGATCGGTCACGCGATGCTCGTCCCCGACGCGGACGAACCGCCGACGATCGAGGACGGAACCGTCGACGACGACGTCGAGTGGGAACTCGCTATCTTCGTCCTTCAGGAGTACCAGCGAGCCGGAATCGGGACGGCGCTGCTCGAGAACCTGCTCGGTCACGCCAGCGACGTCGGTATCACGCACGTCTGGCTCACGGTCGAACGCTGGAACAATTCGGCGATCGCCCTCTACGAACGGGTCGGGTTCGAGGCGACCGGGTCGGAGAGTTTCGAACAGGAGATGGCGATCCTGCTAGACTGACAGTACCGGCTGGCTCGCGTACGAGAGGACGTACTCGGCTGCTTTCTCGAGGACCTCCGCGGAGGGTTCGGTGACCGGCTCTCGTGGGAGGACGATGAAGTCGGCGTCGATCTCGTCGGCAGTGTTGAGGACGACGTTGCCAGGGTGACGGGTCTTGCGGGTCTGGGAGAAGCCGTCGTCGACGGAGGTCGTGAGCGTGACGTCTGCGTCGTCGGCGATCCGACTGACGTCGTCGAAAAACGCCTGGGTCTTCTCGGCGATGTCGTCTTCGTCGACCGTTCCGGCGTCCAGCCCGCGGACGACGCCGCGCCCGAGCACGAACAGGGCGTGAACGTCTGCGTCGTACCGCTCTGCGACGGCGACGGCGTACTCGACGGCGGTGGCGGACTCGTCGCTTCCGTCGACCGGTGCGAGCACGGTATCGACGGAAAACTGCTCGGTGTCGTCCATACGCGGCAGTGTGTCGCGCCGACGCAAAAAAGCTCTCCCCGCCGACCTGAATCTGCTGTCAGGATAAAGCGAACACCACGAAAGCCCCTGACACGCTCGACTCGCTCGACTCGCTGCGCTCCTCACTTCGTTGTGGTGCTTACGTCGTCGTGCTTCCTCGAGCGTGTCAGCCCCTTTCAGTCCCACCCACGATGGCCTGACCAGTCAGCCGACATGGGTGGGACTTTCGTGGTTGTTTCACCGAGCGGGCTAGCTACGGAGACGACTCGAGAAAATACTCGGGCATCGAGCGAGGACGTTTAAGCCACCGGAGGGAGAACTTACGTCTATGTTCGATACGGTCGTGGTTGCCACGGATGGCTCCGAAAGCGTCAAACGGGCCGTCGACGTCTCGCTCGACCTCGCTGCGCGGTTCGACGCCGACGTCCACGCGCTGTCGGTCGTCGACGCCAGCGAAGTCGACGCCTCTCCCGAACAGCTCCGAGAGGAGCTTCGAACCGCCCTCGAGACGACAGCTGACGCTGCGATCGCGACCGTCGAGGACCGCACCGACAGGGAAATCACGACGGCCGTCCGTGAAGGTCGACCCGCAGCCGAAATCTGCGAGTACGCCCGCGAGGTCGACGCCGACGTCGTCGCGACCGGCACCCGTGGTCGCCACGGCGAGAACCGTCTGTTGCTCGGCAGCGTCGCCGAACGTATCGTCCGCACGTCGCCCGTTCCCGTGCTCACGGTGCGACAGCTCGAGCCGACGGGTGGAGACGAGGAAGCCAGCGCCTGACCGAAGCTCTTCATGCGGATTGCTGTAACGATTTATCGGCGCAACTGCGACCCAGGCGGCGGTTACGCCGGAAATGACTTCCAGTAAGCCGTATCAGACCGGCGCTTACTTCCCCCGCCGCCCCCGAACAGGTGACATGTACGACGAACTCATCGACAGCGGCGATCTTCCGCTCGCCCGCAAGTCCGTGCTACCGGGAACCGGCTTCTTCCTTCCCGACACGCTCGAGGAGGACCTCGAGGACGAACAGACTGCAGCGGCACTCGAGGGGGCCGAGGTCGCCGTCGTCGCGGACCCGGACGCGGACGGCCTCGCCTGCGTCGCCCTGTTGCGGGAGGCCTACGACGACGTGCGGGACGTGCCGGAACCCGAGGATGACGAGGAGGAGAGCGACGAAGAGGAACCGTCCCTCGAGGAGATCGAACCGACGCCACACGAGGTCGCACTAATCCCTGCGAGCCCCCACGACGTCGAGGACGCGCTGGCTCGCGTCGCCGAGTACGGGACCGAGGGGATCGATCTCTACGTGTGTGACCTCGCGCCGGACAAGTACGAGTACGTCGAGGACGAACTCGCGGCCGCTCTCGAGACCGCGGAGTCGGTCGCGTGGTACGACCACCACCAGTGGGACGACGACGTCGCCGAGTCGGTTCGAGACGCTGGCGTCGACCTCGTCGTCGGCGACTCGGACGAGGAGTGTTCCGCCGACGTCGTCTACCGGTCGCTCGAGTACGACTTCTCCCCGGTGTACGAGGAACTGGCCGCGGTCACGCGGGATCACGACCTCTGGCTGCGGGAAGACCCACGGAGCGACGACCTCGCGGATTACGCCTACTGGACCGATCCCGCCGAGTACGTCGAGGTCGTCCGCGAGTACGGCGTCGACCTCCCCGACTGGGTTCGCGAGTTCATCGAGGAACGCCGCGTGGAGAAGGAGGCACTGATCGAGCAGGCGGTCACTCGCGCCGAGTTCCGCGAGATCGGTGACTACACGGTCGGCGTCACCTACGGCCGCTGTTCTCAGAACGAGGTCGCCGAGGCGATGCGCGAGCAGGGAGCCGACGCGTCGGTAGTCGTCAAGCCCGCGGGATCGGCCTCCATCCGGGGCACCGACGAGTTCGACCACTGCCACGAGGTCGCGGGGAAGGTAAACGGCGGCGGCCACCCGAAGGCCGCGGGCTGCAAGCCCGACATCTACGACGACATGCTCGATTACGCCACCCACTGGACTTCCCGTGGCGCGGTGGCAAAACAGGTCATTCTGGACGCGTTCCGGGACGTCGTCGAGAACGAGGAGGACGGTGAGAACGAGTCAGAGTCCTAGAATAGCGTAAACGCTACTGATCTCGGAACCACATTGCGATTTCCTGCTGGAACCGATCGATCCACTCGAGATCCTCTTGCAACACGTCGTATACGATATCGTGATCGACGTCACCGTACCGATATGCGAGATGGTTTCGAAAACCGACCGCCTCAGCGAGCTTCGTACCTGTTTCAGCGGAAATGATCCCTGCATCGACGAGCGCTTCGATTTCTTCGCGCGAGGTTTCGGCAGTACCGAGTTCTTCGGTGGCTCGAATATGTCCTGCCAGGTCGATACAGCACTGGATCGCGTTCATCAGTGATCGTTCGACGGCTCGCTGACGGACTATGTCGTCGATATATTCCGCTTTGGAGATCTCTCGCATATCTTTACATTCTTCGTGTACTGGTTGATCAACTCGAGTCGATCGACGACGACGTCCTCGTCTACCATCAGACGTCACCTTCGGCGAGCCGATCGATGAACTCGCGTCGCTGTTGCGTTCGCTGGTCGCTCGAGGCGTCGACGCGCTGCGTAAGTCGGCGCTCGTCTGCCGTTTTGAGATTCCCATCTCCGTACAGGAGCGTCCCGTCCTGAAGTGCGTTCAGTGCGACGGTATCCGGCAGCGCCTCGAGATCGCTGACGTCCACGAACGGTTCGGCGTAGGACTGCAGGGTACTGTCGATCCGATTCCGCTGTCGAAACCGCTCGCGTCGCGAACAGTCCTCGGCGAATCGCACGCAGATGTCGAGATCCGACGCCTCGGTTTCCGATCCGGTCGCGTACGACCCGAACACCACGGCGTAGCGAACATCGGTGTTCTCGAGAACGGATCTGATCCCCTCGAGATCGACGCTAGCGGCTACGTCGTCGCTCGAGACGCGAGCGTCATCTCGCATGGAGTCGAGTACGTCTTACATCGCCTTATATTGTTGTCACCCTTTGTCGCCTATCGAAAGTTTGACCGCCGGAAGCTCGTCCGCCGGTTCGAACCCGAACACCTCGCCGTAGAACGACAGCTCGAGTTCGGACGCTCGCTTCCTCGATTCGGCCTTGCGGAACCCGTGCTGTTCGTCCTCGAAGACCACCAGTTCGTGTGGGACGTCGTTCTTCTCGAGTGCGTCGGCCATGTCTTCGGCTTGCGAGAGCGGGACGACGGGGTCGTCTTCGCCCTGGAGTAACAGGACGGGTGCGTCGATTTCGTCGGCGTGGTGGCTGGCGGATCGCTCGCGGTAGCTCGCTTCGGCCTCGGGGTAGGGGCCGACCAGCTGGTCGAGATACCGCGACTCGAACTTGTGGGTGAGTTCGGCGAGGCGCTCGAGGTCGGCGACGCCGTAGTAGCTCGTTCCGGCGGTAAAGTCGTCGTGGAAGGCCAGTGCCGAGAGGACGACGAAGCCGCCGGCGCTCCCGCCGCTTACCGCCAGTCGGTCCGGATCGACTCGTCCCTCGTCCGCGAGGTGGCGGGCGGCGTCGATACAGTCGGTGACGTCGACGTGCCCCCACTCGTCGTACAGTGCTTCGCGGTACGCCCGGCCGTAGCCCGTCGAGCCGCGGTAGTTGACGTCCGCGAGGGCGAAGCCGCGACTGGTGAAGTACTGGATTCCGAGGTCGAACGCTGGCCCCGTCGAACTCGTGGGGCCGCCGTGGACGGTCACGAGCAGCGGCGGGGTCTCGTCTTCCGGCGGTTCGACGTCGGGGTTCGTCGGCGGATAGACGAACGCGTGGGACTTCGCGCCGTCTCGAGTCTCGTAGGTGACGTGCTCGGGTCTCGAGAGGTAGTCGTCGTCGACGTCGGCGTCGGTTTCCTGGCGAAGCACCTCGTGGTCCCGACCGTCGCCCGGCGACCACCGCACGATACTGGTCGGCGTGGCCGGCCCGCCGGCCGGGACGACGACCGACTCGCCGTCCGTGACGAGCCGCGGCGCGTACGTGGCGGACGGGAGGTCGACGGTCTCGCGGTCGCCGTCCTCGCCCAGAACCTCGAGCGTCTTCTCCCCGTCGCGGGTGACGAGCGTCGCGACGCGGCCGTCCGCGAGGAAGCCGTACGTCGAGAAGCCGAGCAGCCACTGTGGAACGCCGTACTCGGCTTTCTCTTCGCGGTAGGAGACCCACTCGTCGTCCTCGAGTCGGTAGAGGTTCCACCAACCGGTCCGGTCCGAGACGGCGTGAAGCGTCCCGTCGGCTCCCCATTCGGGCTGGAACACAGATTCGGCGGGGCCACCCATGACGACGCGTTCGTTCTCGAGGCCGCCGTCGTTGGCGACATCGGCGACGTGGAGTTCGGTGCCGTCCCACGGCATTCCGGGGTGGTCCCAGGTGAGCCAGGCGAGTCGGTCGCCCTCGGACGAGAGCCGGGGAGCGGCGTAGAAGTCGTGACCCGAGGCGACGATCCGTGGCTCCTCGCTCCCGTCGATAGGTATTCGGGCCAGCGTCGTCACGGGTTCGTCGGCGTCGCCGTCCTCGGCCGCCGCGTCGTGGTTCTCCCGGACGCAGTACAGGTATCCCTCGTCACTCACTTCGAAGTCCGCGTACCGAAGACCCTGCTCGGTCTCGGGTTTCGGGGTGATCGGCTTCGGTTCCTCGCCGATCGACTGTCGGTAGAGTCGCTGGTCGTCGTCTTTCGAGAAGAAGACGACGTCGTTCCGTACCTCGAAGTCGCCGCCACCGTACTCGTGGACGAGCGTTCGGACGTCGACGTCTTCGGGAGTGACGTCCTCGAGTTCGTCACCGTCGCGGCGAACGACGACGCCGCGGCCGCCCTCGTCCGGGCGCTGTTCTCGCCAGTAGACGGTTTCGTCGTCGACAGTCAGGTGGCCGAAGTCGATGCTCCCTTCCGCGACCATCTCCGCCGAGATGGGCGACTGCCACGTTCCGTACGGGGATCGACCCTCGTCGTTTGTTTGCATACCGTACGGTAATCGAGGGTTATCTTGAATATCCCGTAATCTGTCAGAATAGTTATCCACTTCCGATAGTCAGTGGCCATGCCCATCTGATCGCGATCTTCTTCGGAACTGGTGTGGTCACGCAGTCGATTTTCGGTGGCGACCTCGAGCGACTGTGGTCCCAGGTGACGACCTGGTTGGGGGTTTCCTCGGGCTGGTCGCGGTACTGACGCTACTCGTGTTCGTGGCCGATCGAAAAACGCCGGGTGACGGTTACTCCTGGGAGAGGAAGTACCGCATCACGAGCTGGAGCACGTGGACGAAGACACCGGCGACGGCGATGTAGACGCCGATCGTCTGGAGTGCGGTCGAGGCGTTGCGATGATCGCGAACCTGCCAGATCTCGTAGCCGAGTCGGAGCATGAAGCCGAGGAAGATCAGGACGAAGCCGAGCAGCAGGAGGATCGGCAGGACGAACGAGCCGATCGCGATGACGACGACGCCGCCGATGAACGCGAAGTTGGCGAACGTCCCCCAGTGCTCGAAGGTGGCAGAGCGGGCGTAGACGTAGCCGGTGATGATGGCCGTCATAATCGCGGTGACGATGGCCGTGACTCCAAGGATCGCGAGCTGTGACTCGGGCGGAGCGAACCGGAGGACACCGGCGCCGAAGACCCCGAAGGCCAGTTGCAGGATCACCATTCCGGCGAAGGCCGTCCCCATGTCGCCGCCCTTGACGCCGCGCTCGGCGATCAGTTCACCGACGAAGATCGCCGCACCGTAGACGAGCACGCCGAGGATCGGGGCGGCCCCGAACAGGACGTCGTTGACGGCGGCGAGTGGCGTCGCCAGGAAAACGTACATCAACAGGACGTTGATCGCCATCAGGACGCTTGCGCCGCCCATCACTTTTCCTTCCCGACCGGTCAGCGTGAATCGCCCCGTGTCGTGGGACGTTTCGAACGAACTCATTGCCCGAAACTACCCATTCCGTTCTGAAAAGGATGCCGGCAGCGTTGGCGTGGCCCGACCTTACTCGCCGCCGTCGGCATCGCTCGGATTCCACCGATCCGAGTACGCCACCCCACACGAACACTGAGCGTACGCGTGGATAACGTCGCCCTCCGCGTAGATGCCACCGACGTCCTCGTTTTGCTCTTCCGCAAAGGCGAAGACGAACTGGATCTCGTGGTCCTCGGCGTCGTCGCCGGGCGTCTCGGGACAGGTCCCGCCAGCGAGGTCGCCGTCGACGATTCCCTCGAGATCCATCGCCGACCGTGCGAATCCCATCGCCTCGGTACCCGTCGCAGCCTGGAACGCGTTCCGGCCACGTTCGCCGTCGACCACGATCAAGGTGCCGTCGTCGACGCGCTCCCCGAACTCCTCGAGGCGGTCGTCCGAGACGAACGAATCTGCCAGAAAGAGGGCGACGTCGTCGGGCCGGTCGCCGGCGAGAAACTCCTCACGGGCGCGCAAGTCACTCATGACCCGCTGTCGGCCCTCGAGCGGGATAAAAGCCGCGACACCGGGCCGTCGAACCGCCGCAGATGAACGTTGTGGCCGCCGCCCGACGCCGCCGCTGCGCTGCAAAAACACTTATCTGTGTTACCTTCCCTTTCATGACTATGTCCGGAGCCGACAGGACGGCGTTTCGTTCCGGTGGAGGGCGTGGCGGTCTCCGCCCGCTCGCCGAACCGAACCTGATCGGCTCCGAACGCACTCGTCGGCCCCGTTCGAACTCGAGTTCGGGCCCGAATTCACGCTCGAGTCTCCCGACGCCGACGAACGAACGCAACTGACCATGTCTACGACGAAACAGACCACGGACGGAATACGCACGAACGTTCTCGAGTTCACGCTCGGGAAGAACCGCTACTGCGTCGACATCGGCTACGTCGCAGAGATCGTCAACACGGAGGAACTGACGTCGGTTCCGAACACGCCCGACCACGTCGAGGGCGTCATGGATCTCCGCGGCGAGACGACGAAGATCGTCAACCTGCGGAAGATCTTCGGCGACGAGGAGTCGGACCTCGGCAGCCGAATCATCGTCTTCAAGCGCAAACGAAACTCCAAGGAACGGATCGGCTGGCTCGCCGACGAAGTCCACCAGGTCCGGGAAGTACACACTCGAGACGTCGATACGTCCGTCGAAGGCGAGGGGATCGCCGGCGTTATTCGCCGCGACGACGAGTTCGTTCTCTGGGTCGATCCGACGGACGTCCGTATCTAGTGTGGTCTGAACTGCAGGGTCGAATCCGCGCTGTGGTTCGGTTCGACCCCGCAGTCGACGTCTGGAACGGGACTAGTTCGGTGGTCTCTCGTTTGCGTCGTCCGTCCCTTCCTGTGTCCGTATTGTCGTTCGTTCGGATCCGGATCAGGTGTCGTCGGTCTGTAACTCGTCGACGCCCGCCATGAGCCGGTCGATCGTCCGTTCTTGCTGGGTGGTCGCCGTGACGACCCGCTGGGCTGCTGCCTCACTTTCGTCGGAGCGGTCGCGAACAGTTTCCATCGTCGCCGTGAGTTCTTCGACGCTGGCCGTCTGATCGTCGATCACGCGAGCGACCTCCGAGATGCCGTTCGTCGCCTCGTCGACCGAGTCCGTGATCTCCTCGAGCGCACCGAGGACGTCCTCGATCTGATCGTCGGCGTGTTCGATCCGTTCGTGGGAGTGCTCGACGGCCTCGGTCGTCTCGTCGGACTGGTGCTGTAGTTCCTCGAGGCTCGCCGTGATCTCTTCGGTGTGATCGCGCGTCTCGTCGGCAAGCGTCTTGACGTGGTCGGCTACGACCGCGAAGCCGTCGCCGCTGTCGCCCGCTCGCGCCGCCTCGATGTTCGCGTTCAGTGCGAGCAGGTTCGTCTCGTCGGCGACGTCCGAAATGACCTCGACGACGTCGACGATTTCGTCCATCTGTGCCGAGAGTGCGTCGACGCTCTCGACCAGTTCGTCACCGATCTCGACGACGTCTTTCGTCGCCTCGCGAGCGTCGGCCCCGGCCTCGAGCCCCCGTTCGACCGCGCCGCTTGCGGCTTCGGCCGCCGAATCGACCTCGTCGGCCTGTGCTGCCAGTTCCTCCATGGCGGCCGCGAACGACTGCATCTCGTTGACCGAGTCCTCGAGCAGTTCGTGTTGCTCACCGACGTTTTCGGCGATCTCGTCGGCTGCATTGGTCGTTTCGTCGACGGCGGCCTCCATCTCGCCCGCCCGTTCGGTGACACGGCCGGTCAGCGTCTCGAGGCTGTCGGCCATTTCGTTGACGTCGTCGATGACCGCCACCAGTTCCGAATCGAGCGTCTCGAACTCCTCGCTGCGCTGTGCGCGTGTGGTGAGGTCGCCGCGACTGATCTCGTTTGCCGTCGACTGGATCTCCCGGACCAGATCGGCGGTGGCGTCCCGTTCGGTGACGACGTCGGTTCGATCGACGACCACTTCGATGACGCCGATCAGTTCGTCGCCGTCGTACAGCGGCGTCGCGGAGAAATCGATGTGTTTCTCGTCGCCGTGACGGTCGACCATCGTACTCGTATCGCCGTACCGGTTCCGGTCGGGATCGCGGCGTTCGACGCCGAACTCCTCGTGAGCGCGGTCGGGTTCCTGCAACACCTTGTCCGCGAGCGTGTCGGCACGCCGTCCATCGGGATAGAACAGTTCCGAGACGTGGTCGTGGCCGATCGCTTCCTCGCGGGAGACGCCGGTCAGTTCGACGATCGCGGCGTTCCACTCGGCGATCTTCCCGTCCGCGTCCAGAACGAACGTCGGTATCCCCGTCCCGTCGAAAAGCTGTTGATAGCCGGCCCGCCGAAGTGCCCCCTCTTCGTCGGAGCCGTCCGCCCTCTCGAGCGAGTCGGCGTCTTCTGTCCGCTCTCCGCCGCCTTCCGCGTCGGTGGCTGGCTCGCCATCGGGCCCCGACCCGCTGGCTGGTTGCCGTGCCCCGTAGCCACCATCTGTCGCTTGTTTGCCCATTGGTACCATGTTAAATGGTATACTGCGGGTAGATAAATCTCGCGGCGGATTCGCTCCACAGGACGGGTTCGAGCGGCCGAACCGGTCATAACCGAACCGAACGGATCGAGTCGTCGCCGAAAAGAGTCGCTACGCGTCGACGCTTGCCACCGTTCGCTCCGCCGAGACGCTTTCGATGATGCCGTCGATGTCGAGCCACGTGACGAGCGTCGTCCCGTCGTCTTTGGTCTTCTTGATGATCCCCTCGACGAACTCGTGATGGGTCTCGACGCTGTCGTCCATCGCCGCTGCCGTCTCGTCGATCTGGGACTCGCGGTACGTGACGGCCTGGGAGACGTCGCTCACGCGGACACCCAGTTTCTGTTTGTCGTCGGCGCGTTCGATGACGACGATGTAGTGATCGTCCGAGAGTTCGTTTCGTTCGACGTCCAGCAGCGCCGTCGGATCGAGCACGCCCGTGATCTCCCCGCGAAGGTCGGTGACGCCGTCGATCGCCTCGGGGCCACGCGGGAACCGCGTGATGTCTTTCATCTCGACGATCGCGCTGATCCGATCGATCTCGATCGCATACCGGCTGTCCTCGAGGTAGAACTCGAGCATCTGGATCGTGTCTTCCTCGTTGTGCGTCGACGCGATCAGCGAGTCGCCTCGCTCGAGGACTTCTTTCCCGCGGCCGATCGCTGCGTCGCCGTACGTTCCGCCGCCCTCGCCGATGACCGAGGCGTCGACGGTGACTTCGTCGTCGCCGATCGATCCCTCGACGCTGGTCCCTGCGATCGCTCCCCGGAGCGCGGGATCGAGTCCGTCGAACTCGTCGCTTTCGGCGACCGGCTCTGCCTCCGTTTCCGGTCCGGAATCCTCGTCCGTACTCGCGGTCGATGGCGTTGAATCGGCGGTCTCGTCTGTGTCGTCGGACGTCGAGTCGGTCTCCGTCGTCGTCTCGTCGGAGGTCGTGTCTTCGACGCCGTCGACGTCTTCGGTTTCGTCGTAGGAGACCGTCTCACCCTCGGATTCTGGCTCGTTACTTTCCGTCGGCTCTTCGTCCGTTTCCTCCGACGCCTCCTCGTCGCTCCCGGCGTCGTCGGCCTCCGGCTCCGATTCGGATTCCGAACGCTCCGGCTCCGACTCCTCGTTCGAGTCGGTCGCCGACTCGGGCTCGTCCGGGCTATCGTCGGCCTCGTCTTCGGACTCACCAGTACTCTTCCCACGATTTCGCATCTCTCGGATGCGCCGTGCTCTGTCGTCGGTCATGCCGACACCTCCTCGGTCAGCAGCTGTTCGTCGAGTTTCGCTGCCATCGAAGCAAATACTTCACTCATGTCGATTTCCTCCTCGGCCTCGAAGACCGAGTGTCCGTCCGTAAACGCACGCTGGAAGGCGACCCGCTTGCGGACCCGGTAGATCGGCGTCTCCGGCAGTGCGTCGTCGAACCACGCGAGCATCTCTGCGGCCGCGTTCGTGTTCTCGATCCGGTTCGCGACGAGTGCACGCGGTTCGATCGTCACGTCGTGATCCATCTCGAGTGCGCCCATGTAGTCGAACAGCAACTCGAGCGATCGTTTGCTCGTCGGTTCGGCGAGTGCCGGGATGACGAGGTTCCCTGCCGCACACAGTCCGTTGTCGGTGATGACTCCGAGGTGTGGCGGACAGTCGACGACGACGACGTCGTACTCGTCTTCGAGCTGCGTCAGGAGCCGATCGAGACGCATCTCGGCGTTTTCCTCCGACGGAAGCGTCGACGAGGCGGCGTTTAGGTCGACGTTGCTCGCGACGACGTCCATCTCGGGATGTTCGTAGACGATTTCCTCCTTCGAGACGTTCTCGGGGTCGACGAGAGCGTCGAGCAGCGTCGGCGGCTCGGCGTCGTAGGCTTCGAGAAGCCCGAGTCCTTCCGTCGCATTTCCCTGTGGGTCGATGTCGACGAAGAGGACGTCCTTCCCGCGGTCGTTAAAGGCCCCGGCGAGGTTGATCGCAACGGTCGTCTTCCCGACACCTCCCTTCTGATTTGTCACACATAGCCGAGCGGGTTCCGCCATTCTCCTGGGTCGTTTCAACTCTGCCCACATAACTCACACGGCCAACCTCACTCTCGAGAGCGTCTACCTGTAACTTTTCTCGCCATTCGACGATTGCAACTGTCCGCTAATTTCCAGATACGGAGTCGAATCGGCCGAATTCTTTATCAAGCGAACATCGCAATTCAGTCCCATGGCAGTGAACGTATCGTCCGTTGACGACGCCGACGCGACGACTCCGTCGGCGGTCGGGTTCTTCGACGCCGACGGTTGCAGTGATCTGGACACAAAAACCGGCTGGAGCGGCGCCGACGCCGGCTCCACGACCCTATCGGAGGGGTGCGTCGATGGCTCTACTCAGCTGCCAGTAGACGGGACCCAGCTATGAGTACTATCTTCTCTCCACGTTCGACGCGGCAGGGCCAGCCGACATCCACCGTCACACCCGTTTCCGTACTCGTATCCGGCTTCGACCCCGGCTTCGAGACCGGTACGGTGCAGCAGTCGACCGACGAGTACCTCGATTGTCACTGATGGTCCGAGCCGTTATCGCAGACGACTCCGCAGTTATGCGGGAAACCCTCGGGAAGATTCTCGAGGACGGCGGACTCGACGTCGTCGGCCGCGCCAAAAACGGCACCGAGGCCGTCGAGATGATCACGGACCTCGAACCGGACGTCGCGACGGTCGACATCCAGATGCCCGGTCTCACGGGCCACGAGGTGATCGAGCAGGTGATGGCCGAGCGGCCGACGCCGATGCTGGTCATCAGTTCGCAGACGACGAAAAACGCGGAGGCGACCTTCGAGGCGCTCGAGGCCGGTGCAGTCGACTTCATCGCGAAGCCGAGCGGCGACAACTCGGTGCCGATCTGGTCGAAACAGGACGAGATCGTCGAACAGGTTCGTGCGGTCGCAAAGGCCGACGTTTCCGGCAGTACCGATGCCGGCGACGCCCGACCGACGCGTGACGAACTGTCGACGGTCGACGTCGACGCGGCGGAGGCGTTTCCACGCCAGCCGACGCTCATCATCGGTGCATCGACCGGCGGCCCGCGCGTCGTCGAGCGGGTCCTGTCCGAACTACCCGAGAGAGCAGGGTTACGAATCCTCATAGTCCAACACATGGCTGACCATTACACGGAACGTTTCGCGGAACGGCTCGACAAACGAACCGACTACGACATTCGAGAGGCGTCCGGTCGTGACACGATCGGTGCCGGCGAGGGCGTCCTCGCGAAAGGCGGCTACCACCTCGCCGTCTCGAGTTTCTCGGACGGTAAACTCTCCGTCAAACACGACGATGGCCCCAAACGACACAACGTCAAGCCGGCTATCGACGTGACGATGGAGACTGCAGCGAAGAAAGTCACCGGCAACCTCGCGGGTGTCATCATGACCGGAATGGGAGCCGACGGCGCCGACGGGCTCGCCGAGATCAAGGCCGCCGGCGGCAAGGCGATCGTTCAGGACGAGGAGACCTCTCGAGTCTACGGCATGCCCAAAGTCGCTGCCGAACAGGTCGACGTCGACATGGTCCTGCCGGAGGACCGGATCGCCGAAGGCGTCGTCAACGCCTTCCAGGGGTGGTCGTCATGAGTGACGCGACTTCCACCTTCGTCCAGGAGAGCAAGGAGGACATCCGGAAGCTCAACGACGCCCTGCTCGAACTCGAGGACGACCCCGAGAGCTCCGACGCCATCGAGACGGTGTTCCGGGTCGCACACAACCTCAAGGGTAACTTCGGGGTGATGGGCTATACGAAGGCGAGCAACCTGGCACACGCGATCGAGGACCTGCTCGACTGTATCCGGGGCGGCGAACTCGCGGTCACCGGCGAGCGGATGGACCTCATCTTCAGCGGGGTCGACCTGCTCGAGCAGATGGTAAACGAGATTTCCGACGACGGGGAGACCCATACTAACCCGGAGGCGACGATCACGAAGATTCGGTCGTCGATCGAGGAAGGTGAGGACGCCGAGGTTCTGGAAACTGACGACGACGGTGGCGTCGATTCCCGCGAGATGCCGGTCGACGAACTGGCCGAGGAACTCGACCTGGACGACGACCAGGAACTCTACCGGGCCTCTATCGCGATCGACAACGAGGACGCACCACACGTCGATGCGATGTTCGTTCTCGACTCGACCCGAAACGAGTACGAACTCGTCCGAACCGTCCCAGACGACGAGACGATCGAGTCCGACGAGTTCGACGGCCAGTTCGACGCCTACCTACTGAGCGACGGAAGCGTCAGCAGCGCCGACATCAGCGGCTTCTACGAGGACGACCGGTACGTCGGCGGTGTCAGCGTCGAGGAAGTCTCGGCCGAACTCACCGAGGACGACGACGAGGGAGGCGATACCGGTTCGTCCCACAGCACCCAGGAAGTCGAGTCGATCCGCGTCGACGTCGAACAGATCGACCAGCTGTACAACCAGGTCGAGGAGATGGTCACCAGCCGGATCAAACTCCGGAAGATCATCGAGGAACACGACCTCGTCGAGGCCGAAGACGAACTCGAGGAACACGGCAAGATTACCTCGCGGCTCCAGGATACCGTCCTCGAGATTCGACTCGTCCCCCTGAAGAAGATCGTCGGCAACTTCCCGCGGGTCGTCCGCGACATCTCCCGTGACCAGGGCAAGGAGATCGACTTCCAGATGGAAGGGGTCGACATCGAGATGGATCGCTCGATCCTGAACGAACTGAGCGATCCGCTGATGCACCTCATCCGGAACGCGGTCGACCACGGTATCGAATCGCCCGAAGAGCGAGAGAAGAAAGGCAAACCCCGCGAGGGGACGATCAAACTGATCGGCGAACGCGAACGCGACCGCGTCTCGATCACCGTCGAAGACGACGGCGGCGGCCTCGACGTCGAGGAGATCCGCCAGAAGGCGGTCGATCAGGGGGTCAAGACCGAAGAGGAGGCGGCGGTGCTCGACGACTCCGAGGTGTACGACCTCATCTTCCACCCCGGCTTCTCGACGACCGAGGAAGTCACCGAGGTCAGCGGCCGCGGCGTCGGGATGGACGTCGTCAACCAGGTCGTCCGCGGCGTCGACGGCTCGATCAACGTCGAAAGTGCACCCGACGAGGGCACCTCGATCACGCTCATGCTGCCCGTCAGCGTCGCCATCGTCCGCGTGCTGTTCGTCACCGTCGGCGACGAACAGTACGGCGTCCCGATCAAGAACATCGACGAAATTTCCGAGTTCGACGACGTCACCGTCGAGTCGGTCGAGGGCCGGCCCACGGTGACCCACGACGACCGCGTCTACCCGCTGCTGTCGCTTGGCGACCGACTGGACGTTCCCGACACCGAGCACGCTGACGACGACATGGTCATTCGGATCAAAGACTCCGTCAGGCAGGTCTGTCTTCGCTGTTCCGACGTCGTCGGCCAGGAGGAAGTCGTCATCAAACCCTTCGAGGGCGTACTCAGCGGAACGCCAGGGATCAGTGGCGCGTCGGTCCTCGGAGAAGGCGAGGTCGTGATGATCCTCGACGTCGAGACGCTCTGAGTCTGTTCCGTCGAGCCGGATCCATTTTTTCCACGCTCTGGAAGTTTCAGAATAGGTTCTTTTCCTCGAATTCTGTGACCACGGTTCCGTCCCTTCGTTTCCCGTGCAACGACCGCCAATTCGGTCAACATAATTAAGTCATCTGGGTGTATTGACTCGCCCATGGACGTGTTGATCACAGACGATTCCGGTTTCATGCGGGATCTTCTTCGCGAAATCCTCGAGGAGAACCACAACGTCGTTGGCGAGGCCGAAAACGGCGTCGAAGCAGTCGAACTCTACCAGCAGGAAGAGCCGGACATCGTCTTCATGGATATCGTGATGCCGATCAAAGACGGGATCGAGGCGACCGACGAGATCACTGACATGGATCCGAGCGCGACGGTCGTCATGTGTACCAGCGTCGAGCAGGCCGAGCAGATGAAAGACTCCATCGAGGCCGGTGCCGAGGGGTACATCACGAAACCGTTCCAGAAAGAGAGCGTTCTCGAAGAGCTCAACAGCATCACCGGGTAATCTGCCATGGAGATCGACATTCGGGAGCTCGAGACGTACCAGGAACTCGCCCACGACGGTGCACGATCCGCGGCCGACTCCCTCTCACAGCTGACTGGCATCGGCACGAACGTCCAGGTGACGAACGTTTCGCTGATGTCCCCGTCGGACCTCGAGAACGAGTTCTTCGCCAAAGAGTTCGCCGGCGTCAGCATCGACCTGACCGGCGAAATCTCCGGCCAGGTCGCGCTCGCGTTCGACGAAGAGGGGCGAGAGGCGATCACCGACAAGCTCGTCCCGGCAGACGACCCCGAGAAGAAAAAGAGCAGCATCAAAGAAGTCGGCAACATCATGACCAGCGGGTTCGTCGACGGCTGGGCGAACTACCTGAACGCGACGATCAAGAGCTCCCCACCGACGTACATCCAGGGGCAGGGGACCGACGTGCTCCCGACGTCCGTGTCCGAAGTCGACAGCCACCTGTTCGTGTTCCGGAGCCGCGTCGAGGTCGAGGAAGGAACCGACGCCAACGAAGCCGTCGACTTCCGTATCCTGCTAATCCCCGACTCACACTCCCTCGAGCGGACGCTCGAGCCACAGACCGAGGACGGCATCTCCTTCGAGAAACTCGAGATCTTCACCGATATGAGCAAGGAGGGTGCCCAGAAAGCCGCCACGAACATCACCTCGATGACGAGCATCGAGACGAACGTCAACATCAGTCGGCTGACGCTCGTTCCGATCGAGGACATCCCCAAGGAGGTCGGTACGAAGCGGTACGTCGGTACGGTCATGGAGTACGAAGGGAAGATCAGCGGCTATCTCGTGATCCTGTTCGATCATCCCTCCGGGCGCGCGGTCGTCGACGCACTCGTCCCGATGGAGACCGACGAACAGTGGGGCGAGATGGAACAGGAGGCGCTCAAGGAGCTGTCGAACATCATGACGAGCGGGTTCGTCGACGGCTGGGCGAACGTGTTGAACGCCGAGATCAAACACCAGCCGCCGGACTTCGTCGCCGACACCGGGACCTCCGTGATGCGGACGGTCACCGACCAGATCGGCCGACCGGACGACCACGCGTTCCTGCTGGACTCGAGCATCGAGACCAACACCGACCAGGTGTTCACCTGTCAGATGCTCGCGTTGCCACATCGCGACGAACTCGAGGCGGCACTCGATGATCTGCTGGTCGAGAACACGGAGAACACGCGGGTCGATCCGGACGACCTGTTCGGCTAATTCTCAGGCGTTTACGTCTTCGATCTGTTCGCTTACGACGATTCGACCACGCGGCGTCAGCGATAGGTCGGTCCCGTTCTCGACGACCAGTTGTTTTCGCTGGACCGAGTTCAACACGTTCGTCACGTACGCCGCGTCGCCGTCGAGCATGTTCGTGAAGTCGATGTCGCCGTCGGTCGCGTGAATGCTGACCAGCAGTCGCTTTTCGGGATTCGACAGCTGAATCTCCTCGATCTCCTCGCGTAACTCGTCGAACTCGAGGCGGAGATACCTGGCGAGCAGGTTCACGTGCTGGCCTTTCGCGGGTGCGATCAGGGTCGTCGTCGTCTGTCCGGTGTCGCTGTCGACGTGTTTCACGACGAGTGTAATTCGGTCGTCGTCGCCGATCTTGTTCGCACGATCGATCTGCATGACGTTCGCGACGTCGAAACTGACGCTCTGGCTCTTGGTCCTGACCGCGACCTGCTGGTTCTTGAGCCGCAGTTCGCCGATGGCGATGGACGTGTTCTTCACGCGGCCGCCGACCCGTTTCGGATGCTGAATCGCCGCCTTCTTCCCGTTGAGCAGACAGCGAAACAGGATCGCGACGAGTTTCTCGACGGTTTCACCCTTGCTCTCGATGATCGCCGTCTGCGTACTGCCGTCGGCCTTGTACGCGACCGTCACCGTATCGTCGAAAAACTGCTTGACGTGGTTCGGAACGCTCCCGACGTTGATGTCGATGATCTTCGAGAGCGCTATGGTCTCCTTTTCGTTCGAGGACGCGAAGACGAACCGTCGCTTCGTCAGAATAATCCGGCCTTTGACCGGCCGGTCGTCGTCACTCCGGTTCAGAAAGAAACGGCCGGTGATGTCGGCGACGATGTCCTCGTTCATGATGAGTCGAACCGAATGTCGTACCGTAGTCGTTTCTCCATAATATTCGTTTCTATTGACCCATCACCGTCGATATACGAACGGAAGACGCGGTACCGTCAGTCCGGCCGGGAGACGTGGAACGGCAGTCCCTCGACGCCGTCACGCTGGAACGCATCGAGCGTCGAGTTCACCTCGTGATACTCGAGGATGTTCTCCTGAATCATCCGCTCGATGATGTCGGCCCGGAACTGCAGGTCGTCGTAGATGTCGCGGGTGTCGGCGTACCCGAGCAGTGTCGCGATCTGTTCCTCGAGCACGTAGGAGTTGTTCATCCCCTGGAAGACGATCTCGTCCTCGACGGGGTCCCAGTAGAACACCTGCCGGGTGACGACCCCGTCCATCTCCTCGGAGTAGCCTTCGATCTCCTGAACGCTCGTGACCCGTCGCAGGACGTTGTCACCCTGCTTGACGCGGTTCTGGAACAGTGCGACGTCGGCGTTGTCCATGAACGTCTCCGGGACGTTGATCGGGTCCCCGGTAAATCGCTGGATCATCGAGACGATGTCGCTCGCGTGGAAGGTCAGCATGACCGGGTGACCAGTCTGGGCTGCCTGGAACGCCATCCGACCCTCTTCACCACGAACCTCACCCACGATGATGTACTCGGGACGGGAACGCAGTGCTGCCTCGACGAGATTGAACATACTCACGTCCGTACTGTCCTCGTCGCGACTCTCTCGAGTCAACAACTGCTGCCAGGTGTCGTGTGGTGGCAGGACCTCAGCAGTGTCCTCTGCGGTGTAAATCTTCGAGTCGCGGGGGATGAACGACATGATGGAGTTCAGCGTCGTCGTCTTCCCGGACGCCGTCTCCCCGACGACGAACACCGTTCGCTCGTTCTCGAGACACAGCCAGAGGTAGGCCGCGAGTTCGGGCGACAGCGTCCCCCAGTTGGTAATCTGGGTGACCGTCAGCGGCACCTCGTCGCCCTGACGGATGGTGAGGCTGGGCCCTTTCACGCTCACGTCGTCGCTGTAGATCACGTTCAGACGCGAGCCATCGGGCAGCGTCGAGTCGATGATCGGGTTCGCGTCGGTCATCGGGTTGCCGATCCGCTCACCCATGTTGTTCAGCCAGCGATCGAAGTTCTCAGGCGTCCCGAAGTCGACCGACGTCTCGACCATCCCGAACACGCCGTGATCGACGTAACACTCGTTGGGGCCGATCACGTGAATGTCCTCGTTCTCCGGGTCGCGCATGACCGGCTCGAGCGGACCCAGACCGACGATGTCCCGGTTCAGTCGGTACCGGATGTTCTCGTAGGTCTCCTGGGGAATCTCCTGGATTCCCGGATGGAACCTGACCTTTAGCTCCTCGATGATGTTATCGAGTTCCTCGTCTTTGATGTGGGTCGTCTCGTTGAGCAGTTCCTCGATTCGGTCGTCGTACTCGACGTCCTTCTCGGGGGCCTCTTTCGTCGTACTGCGGCGTAACAGCGAGTCTTTGATCTTCTCGAAGACTTCCTGTTCTTCCTCCGAGAGCGTCGGTTCGATCGCGAAGTACTGCATCTTCGTCCCGACGTCGCCGTAGACGTGACTGTAGATCGGCCCACCGACAGGATACAGGACGTTCGGATGGTCTACCTCGTGTTCGGCCGTCGGTTCGTCGATCAGGAGCGGGAACTCTCCCGTAATCTGTCTGAACTTCTTTAGATGTTCGCGGAGGTGTGGCCGCCGTGCTGCGTGCTCCTGAAGCTCGTCCGACGGCTTGGGCGTCCCCATTTCCGTCATATGGCGGTCACTGCGTTACGCAACACTCCGGTTCTCGATAACTGTACCTGTACCCGACCGGACGGAGAAACCGATCCGGTCGCCGACTTGTTCGCCCATACCCGCAAACCGCTTGATGAACAGCTGGCGACGGATGTCGTTACCGACCTCGATCATCTCCAGTTTGATGAAGACGTCGGCGATCGACCGGAACGGACCGATCGCTTCCTCGCCGACCGTCGAGGGGTCGACCGTCAGGATGATGACCTTCCCCTGCGAGATGATGTCTCGGAAGAACGAGATGATCTCGAGGGCCGCCTGCCGCTCTTCGTTGTCACGGACCAGCGCCTCGAACTTCGGATCGTTTCGCAAGATTGCGTCGAACGTATCGATGATGATGACGTCCGCCGACCAGATCGTATCTTCCTCCATCAGATCCGTCAGGAGGTCCTGGCGGTTCTGCTCTTCCTCGTCGGAAGAGAAGACGCCACCGCTGTCGAGGTCGCCGTGAAGGAACAGCATGTTCTCGAACAGCAGGTGTTCCTCGACGTTGTAGTCGAGCGAGTCCATCTGTTCGACGAACCCTTTGACCTCGAGTTCGGTCGAGAGGAAGGTAACGGACCGGTCGGTCTCACACAGTCCGTACGCGAACCGCTGTGAGATCGCACTCTTTCCGGCACCGTAGTCACCTTCCATCAGGACGATACTCCCGGTCGGGATGCCGCCACCGAGTTCCTTGTTCAGGCGGTCCCGGTTGTCCAGTCCGAGCGAGAAGATATTGGTTCGACTACTCATAGTCTCCCTCGTCGGAAATCAGGACCGAGTTGATAAATTCGATCTGCCACGGTTCCAGATCGGTCTGTTCGTCCGGCACGAGGATCGGCTTTGCGTAGTCGTCGTGATTGGCGTAGCCGTAGTAACCCTCGTGGAGTTTGGTCCCGGACTCGGTCTCCATAACGTCCGAGTCCACCCAGACCATCTCCCGGTCGGAGTCGACGTCGTCGTCGACGATCCACTCCTCGTGGGCGATCTGCCCGTAGCCGGAGTCGCCGCCCTCGGTTTCGGTCTCAGTTTCGGTCTCGGCGCCCGTGACGGCGACGTTGACGGCGTTGTCGGAGTCGTCGTCGGACCCCGAGGAGTCGTCGACGTCCGACTCGTGGTCGTCGTCCGGCCCGTCAGCGATCGTTTCGGTGAAGGTCAGTTCGGTATCCGACCCGAGGTCGTCCGAAGCGGACGCCTCGTCCGCCGTCGGCGCGTCGTCCGATTCGGCCGTTTCGTCGGCGTCCTCCGTTTCGGACTCGTCGGACTCGCCCGTTCCCTGGATCTCGATCGTTTTCCGGGTCGAAATTCCCTCTTCTTCCAGCCACTCGTCGAACGAGCGGCGCTTCCTGGCGGGCGTCGAGATCTGGCTGATCCGCCAGAGGCTGCGCTTGTGATCGACCCCGAGCGACGATCGTGGCTCGGGATCCTCGATGTTGGGTCCGCCGTCGAACCCGTTGAGCATCGTCTGCAGACAGTCGTCGACCGGCTGGCCGATCCAGCCGATCGTCTCGTAAAACCGGATCGTCCGTGCCGCACCGTCGAGACCGGCTTTCTCGACGAGGTACTCCAGCCAGTCCATCACGACGTACTCCGTATCGTACTCGGAGGGAATCTCCTCGAGATACGGCCGTCCGCCGTCGTCCCACGGGACGTCTTCATCCTCGGCGGCACTGGCCGAGTCTGCGGGTTCTGCGTCGCCGATCTCGGCACCTAGATCGTCGTCGGCACCCAGGTCGGCGGGCTCGTCGTCCGCCATGCCGAGTTCGTCCTCGAGTCCATCGTCCTCGAGTCCATCGTCGACGACCGGATCGTCGCCGAGGCCGTCGTCGGCACCGTCCTCGAAGCCGTCATCCTCGTCGTACTCGGATTTCAGGTCGTCGAACGAGAGGTCTTCGTCCGCTCCGCCCGACTCGGCGTCGTCGTCGAGGCCGTCGTCACCGAAGTCGTTGTCCAGATCCCCGAACTCGTCCTCGTCGTCGATGACGCTCTCGTCGAGGAACTCCTCGGCTTCGGCGTTCGCGACGTCGTCGCCCATCTCGTCGGCGTCCTCTTCGCCCTCACCGCTGTCGAAGAGGCTCTCGCCGCCGAAGCCACCGCCGCCACCACCGGGGCCGCCACCGCCCATCATCTCGCTCATCGAGTCGCCCTCGACGAACGGGTTGACCCCCTGGGTCACCATCTCGTAGACCTCGAGCAGCTTTCGGATGTCCTCTTCGATCTCCTCGAGGGAGTCGCTGATCTTCTCGTTCTCGCTCTGGACGGTGTTGACCGTCGAAGACAGCGAGCCGACGTCGTTTTCCATCTCATCGATGCGGTTCTCGAGTTCGCTCGAGGCGCCGCCGCCGCCGCCGTCGTCCATCCCGCCGAAGGACATGTCGTCGTCGCTGGCGCCGTCGCCGAATCCGCCGTCGTCATCGAGGAAGTCGTCACCGCCACCGCCGTCACCGAATCCGCCGTCGTCGTCGAGGAAGTCGTCACCACCGTCCATTTCCATGCCTCCTCCGGAACCGCCAGACGAACCAGCATTGGGCATCAGCCCCTGATCGCTCGTGCTGCCGGCCCCGGAGGAGTTTCCCCCCATTAGATCATCGCCGCTATTCCCGGAACTGCCACCGTCGTTGCCTCCGAGTATGTTCCCGATTATGGATAGTAACATGCCGTATCACCCTAGGTAGCTCGATCCACTTCGCAGTCCCTCGCGGCGATTACGTGTGCGCCCGAGATGCTCGTTCGTTCGACCGGGACTGCGACGAGTAGCCATCTGTGAACCTCTTGAGTGTCGATGTATTAAGTAATTATGGCTGTTTCACCCCACCCGAGTAGCACCGCCGTCCCGGACTCAACTTCTGTCGAACGGAGGGTAAGTCAGATGAGCAAAGGTTTCTTTTCCGTTGGGCTCGAACGGGGGTACATCGGAGTGGACATGACAGATACTAACGAAGGGGGCTCCCCGAAAGAGAACGCGGACGTGCCGCCGGTCCTTCCGAACGAACAGCAGACGGCATCCGACGCCGGGGGCGTACTCTCTCCGGAAGACCTCGACATCTCCGAAAGCCCGTACGTCGACGAAATTTCGGAGGGACGATACGTGGTATCGGCGGATCGCACACCGCCGAACGTCCCGGGAAAAGGAAACGACGCGCTTCCTGCACGCCAGTCGGAGGCCCGCGACACCCGACCCGAACGACCGGGGAGAGCCGACCAGCCCGCCGCTAACTCGAGCCAGCCGGTCCAGAGCCCCGAGGCTGCACGGTCGCTTCTGGCCGACGAACTCGAGCGAGCGGACACTCGCTACGCGCTCGACATCGTCTCCCGATTCGGCGACGACACCGTCCGCCACCGGATGACGTCGAACGACGTCCTCGATACGTTCAACAGCCTCGTGTTCTGGTTCGCCCGGAACGTCGCTCGAAACACGCGAACTGACCGGGCGGTGTCGCTGCTGTTCGCGAAGTCCGACTTCGACACGGAACTGACCACTCCCCAGCTACAGGCTGCCCTCAGAAAACACGACCTCGACGAAACCGACACGATCGGCAACCTCCTCGAGGAACTCGAATAGTCGTCTGTCAGCGTCTACTCACCGTTTTTCGTCGGCCGTGGACGATCAGTGACCGGTCCCGTTGAGGAAGATAACTCCGGCCATAAACATCGTCAACACGATCGTGAAACTGAACAGGAGGACGGCAGCGTGTACGGATTCGATTCCACGATCCAGTCGCTGAGAGGCGAGGTCGAGAGTCATCGTTGCTAGTGAATCGACAGTGGGGGATAAATGATCTTTCGGCCGTCTACAGGTCGACCACGATGAGTGCGTCGATCAGCCGTTGCGTGATCGCGCCGGTGATCGCTCCCAGCCAGAGCAACGCCGTGAAGTGGATGTAGGAGTTGCCGAAGTGACCGCCGTCCGACACGCGAATCACCATCGACGAGATGAACGCGTTGAAGATCAACACGAGGATGATCAGATACCGGAGCATGAGGATGTCGTACTGCTCGGTGTGAATCAGCTGGGCACCGACGTTCGGCCCCACCTCTGCCGCGCCCTGGGTCGCGATGTCGAACCCGGACATCATAATCGCCAGCTCGAGGCCGATGAAGAACGCGAACGACGACGCGGCGGTGATCCCGTAAATGACACCGATGAGCGTGGTCGTCTGTTGCTTGCGCTCCTCGCGCAAGTTGACGATCTCGCTCATGTTCTTACTGATGAGTTCGCCGAGTTTCTTCGGGCTGCCACCCATGTCCCGCCCGACCAGGTACATCTCGCTGAACTTCTGGATCAGGAACGACCCCACGTCGCCGGTGAAGTACCGCCAGGACTCCTCCGTGCTCAATCGCATGTTGAGCCGCCGGTAGAGATCGTCGATCGAATCCGTCAGCGGCCCGAAGTCCTTCTTTCTGAGCGACGACAGCACCTCGGTCGTCGTCGACTGTTTTGCACTCTCACTTGCCCCCAGCGCACGGATGAAGTTGGGGAACTCCCGGTCCCGATTGAACACCTGCCGCTCGTGATACCAGAACACGAATCCGGGGATCAGGAGTGGTGACGTCGCGATCGGCATGTACATCAACAGCGGAATCGCCCTGATCGGAACGTGCTCCGAGCCGGGAATCAGTTCGAAGAAGATCAGCGTCATGACGACGATGAAGATCATGCTCAGTGCGACTCCGACGACCGTCGAAATGAGCAACAGCTTCTTCCGGAACGTCCGGTACCCGTCCTCGAGATACCAGATCGGGTCGTCCGGAACGATTGCCTTGATAACGAACGTAAACCCGAGCTGGACGAACAGGAACAGGACGATGACGAGCGCGACGGTCAGGGTCGGATCGTTCCCCGTCAGCAAGGGGAGCACGACCGCGAACACGAGCGCGAACGTCATCGAAATAATCATCGCGAGATACAGGTCTTTCAGGACGTCCAGGTTGCTGAGCGACTGTCTGTAGGCAGTCGAGTACTTGTCGATCAGCACTTCCTGCTCCTGGAGCAGGAAGTCGTCGAGCCCCTGACCGGCACCGAGCGTGTACGCCATCCGCTCGAGGAGGTCGGAGACGGATTCGCTCGGTACCTCCGACGCTCGCCGCCGACAGGCCTCGCCGAGGCTCATGTGCCAGATGTCGACCAGGTCGACGACTCGCTGGAACTCCCGTGCGAGTTCGCCGTACTCCTCTTCGGCCGCGAGTTTCCGGAGGACCTCCATCCGGTCGATGTTCGTCGTCGACAGGATCGTCATGTGGATCACGAACAGATGGAATCGATTCTCCATCTCGATCCGGCGACTGTCGACGGCCAGGCGCGGATAGCCCAGCGCCGATGCGAAGATCAGCAGGCCAAAGACGGGGATCAGCAGCCTGACCAGTAGAAACGCGTCGAGGACGATCGCAGCGACGACCGTCCCGAGAAGGATCAGAAACGCAGGACCGAGGACGAAGGGGACGTATATCTTCGTCGGCAGTTCCATCTCGTCGTACGACTGAATGATGGATTTGCTCAGGTTGGCTGCCAACGAAGCGTTTTCAGCAATACTCATTTTCGGTTTTCCCGGCGCCGCCGGGCGATATCAGCACGGCGAAACGTCCGATCGTACGGACTACGTAGTTATGCACGTCATACAAAACTTCTGGCCTTTTTCCGTCAGGACTCCTCAGGCACAGAATCCGCCGGCTGCTCGTCGACCCCGCCCAGGAGGTCCAGCTCCGGTGCCCGCTCCGGTCTCGCGATCCAGGCGATGTACTGCAGGCTGCGTTTGTGCTCGTCCGCACTCAGCACCGACCGAGGGTCGAGATCGTCGTCGATAGACCTGTCGTCGAACCCCTGTAGCATCGACAGGAGGTAGGTCTCGATCGGCCCCGAGATCCAGCCGATCGACTCGTAGTACGCGATCGTCTGTGCCGCACCCTCGATTCCAGCCGTCTCGATGAGATACTGTATCCACTCGAGCGTGACCAGTTCGGCGTCGTTGCGCGACGGATGCCGGACCAGGTACGGCGGCTCGTCCAGTTCGCCGTTCTCGGGGAGCTGCTCCGGCTCGGTGTCGGCGAGGCCGTCCAGATCGTCGGTACTGTCGGGTTCGTCGCCGAACTCGTCCGGCTCGTCCTCGAACGGGTCTTCCTCGACGTCGTCTTCCAGTTCGTCCTCGAGGTCGTCGGCGAACTCGTCGTCATCCTCCATGCCGAATTCGTCCTCGTCGTCGAGCCCGTCATCGAGGTCGTCGGCGAACTCGTCACCGAACTCCTCCTCGTCGTCGTCCTCCATGAGATCGTCGTCGAGGAACTCCTCGGCCTCGCTCTCCGCGAGGTCGTCGTCGAGCCCTTCACCACCCTCGTCCGGGTCGAACATCCCCTCGGTCGCCGAATCGAAGGCGTTCCCGATCTCCTGGTCGCCGACGAAGGGGTTGATACCCTGAGTGACGATCTCGTACATCTCGACGAGCTTCTCGACGTTCTTCTCGACGGTGTCGATCGAGTTACTGATCTTCTCGTTCTCGCTGCGAACGGTCTCGATCTGTCCCTCGAGGGAGTCGACCTCCTTTTCGACTTCGTCGAGCCGATAGGTCATCTCCTGTTCGTCGCTGCCGCCGTCGTCCTCGTCGCCCTCGAACAGCGAATCGTCTCCCATCAACCCGTCGTCTGCACCGCCCAACAGGTCGTCCTCGGTCTCGTCCGGTTCGTCGTCGGCGTCGTCGAGTAGGCTACTCATAGTTTGTCAGGTTAATCGACGATGAAGTCGATGCTGTCCTCGTTGTCGTTTACGATCACTGTCACACGCGTATCGCCGCTGACGTCGACGTTGTCGTCGTTGCTGACGTCGATCGTCACCTCGACGACCCCGCCGGGTCGCCACGTATCGTCGTCGACGTCCACCCGTTCGACCGTCATATCGTCGCTCTGGATGAACCGCCCGTCCACCAGCACGTCCACCTCTGATGGATGCGCTTGCACGCTCTCTGAGCCGACGTTCTTCACGAGGACGGTCACCTCGTCGGCGGTCTCGTCGTAGATCGACTCGGCGTACGCCGCGTCGCTCGTGACCTGGATGTCCGTCGCTATCTCTTCGGAGACACTCGAGCCACGAGTCTCGACCGCGTCGCTCAACTGGTTCACCTCCACGACGATCGTTCCGGCGACGCCC
Organism: Natronobacterium texcoconense; assembly: GCF_900104065.1. Classification (NCBI taxonomy): domain Archaea; kingdom Methanobacteriati; phylum Methanobacteriota; class Halobacteria; order Halobacteriales; family Natrialbaceae; genus Natronobacterium; species Natronobacterium texcoconense. The sequence continues at coordinate 35,322 of NZ_FNLC01000005.1, forward strand.
GCCGCAACGACGACGCTCGCAATGAACAGGATGATGTGAGTGGCGGAAACGCTCGCCATCTATGTTTCCTCCATTGTGGCGTCTGCAATGCCCGTCTCGGTGACGATCTTGACGCGTTCGGGATCGTCGATCCCGTTCTCGGAGAGCGTTTCCTCGTAGATCGTCAACTCGAGGGTTGTTCCCGGAACCCAGATGTCCGTCTCCGTATACACATCGTCGTCTTCGTCTTCGTTCTCGTCGACCACGGCTGTCTCGTCGGGCTGGACGAACTGTCCGTTTACCAGGAGATCCGTGTCGGTGACGGTCAGCGAGGTCGTGCCCTCGTTTTCGACGGTCACGGTGAGGTCGCCGCCGTCCGTCTCGTATGGCAAGACGTCGATATCGGTATTCGCCTGGTCGCGATTTTGCTCTGCTTGCGCGGCAAAGGCGTCACCCGTGTCGGCGCTCACAGTGAATATTGCAGGGAAGATTACACCGGCCGCTACCAGAAACGCGATAAGCATAATCGCGGCGGCGGCGCTGGTACTGAACCCCATTCGTCTCTGGGAAAGGGATGCCACTGGCAAAAACGCTCTGGCCATCCGAACTGTCGCCGTCACTGATACGGACCGTTGCCTGTTACTCCGGCGCAACCGTGGCTGTCCCTCGGTACGCCGGTAAACTGTTACAGCAATCAGTATGACTCGTCCGCTCGAGATCAGAGGGGTAGCCGTTGTGCTCGGTCTCGAACTGTGGTGACGTCTTGGTATACGATAGACGCACGGCTCAGAAGTAGTGGTGTCGGAAACGTCGGTACAAACCGGGAGTCGGCGTCGGCAAACGAACGATGGCCGACAGCGATTGTGTCCCGATCGAAACGGTTCAGTTACGAGTTACCGAAGACGGCGAGTCGCCCAGTTACAGGCTGACTGCGTCGTCGGTGAGCGTGGACGGAGCCATCAGGACCTCGATGGTCTGGGCACCGTCAGCCGTGGTGATCTGGAACTCGGCGGAGTCGCCGGCTTCGATCGTATTGAAGCCGTCGTCATCGCTTGCGAGGTCGATGTGGACCTGCAGGTTCTCGTCACTTTCGAGGACCTGGTTGTCGACACTCTCGCCGTCAAGGTCCTGGATCGTGAGATCGTTGAGTTCGTGTGGCTGACCGCGGACGGTCTGGTCGCCGATGAACTCGAAGGTCGCCGAGCTCAGGTCGACGGCGTCAGCGCCAGGGCCGAGCGAAACCATGATGGAAGCCGAGCGGACCTCGTCGTAAACGCCGTCGTTGACGAGGTTGTCAGGGGCAGTGAGCGAAATCTCGTCATCGCCATCATCTTCGATGGTGATGGGGAGGCCATCTTCGTGCTCGTCAATGTGGCTCTCGGTTACTCGGAGTTCAATGCTTTCCTCATCCACTATAGACTCATCATCTGCATCGAAGTCAACGGTAACTTCGGTTACACCGGTGACGTCATTAACATTGTCAATTGTATCTGTACCGTCACCATCAAGGGCAATCTCTGTGCCGTCTTCACCGTCGATGACCTCTTCGTCGACGTCTTCTAGAGTAACCTCGACAACGTCTGCTCCCTCTACGTCGATGTCGGTGTTGAATTCAAACGTTACATCGTCGAACGTATCCTCTTCGTTCCAGTCCGGATCGACGACTTGACCAGTTGCGGAATTAACCTCGACGACGTTAGAGACCTGTGCCGTACTTTCTTCACCCGTTGCGACTGCCTGGGACTGCAGAAGACCGGCGGTGTTGATCAGGACACCTGCCGCGATTGCAGCGACAAGTACCATCGCGATGAACACGATGAGTGTCCCGATACCTACCTGACCGCGTTCTTCCTCGTCTGTTACTCGTTCGAACATTGTTGGATTAGTCTGCTCCAGCAACTGCCTACACACCGTTTCGTGTTGGCCGATGCCGGAACGTGAGTACACTCTCCTGACTGTCTCGTATTAAGTCTACTCGCCAAACCGACATGACTTAACTCTCCTTGCCGACTCTTTCTATACTTAAACCTACTTGCCGTATCACACGATCTTATTTAGGCCTAACTGCCGCCCTCTCTTGGGTTTAAATACATATTCAGTTTTGACTCCAGTCATTACCAGAACAGATTCTGGATTCAGTGCATGAAATTTTACCAAGATGGTGTCGAGCTAGTTATACCAAAACTGATTGTTCCACGCTATCTCAATAATTGCCGACTGATTATACTAAACCGCGTCGAGAAAGCAGGGACGGTCGTAACGAGCGTCCCATTGTGGCCGCGAGATTTCGCGGTGTGCGTTAGTAGCGATAACTGCTGACCGTTTACAGGCTGACTGCGTCGTCAGTGAGCGTGGATGGGGCCATCAGGACCTCGATGGTCTGGGCACCGTCAGCCGTGGTGATCTGGAACTCGGCGGAGTCGCCAGCTTCGATCGGGTTGAAGCCGTCGGCGTCACCGGCGAGGTCGATGTAAATCTGCAGGTTCTGGTCAGATTCGAGGACCTGGTTGTCGACACTGTCACCGTCGAGATCCTGAATCTCGAGGTCGTCGAGTTCGTCCGGCTGACCGCGGACGGTCTGGTCGCCGATGAACTCGAAGGTCGACGAGCCGAGGTTAACAGCGTCAGCACCTGGGCCGAGCGAGACCATGATGGTCGCCTCACGGACTTCGTCGTAGACACCGTTGTCGACTACGTGTTCAGGAGCAGTGAGATCGATTTCACCGTCATCCTCTTCGATAGTGATAGGGATACCATCCTCGTATTCCTCTATGATTCTGTCGCTCACTCGGATGTCGAGCGTTGCAGTGTCCTCGAGCTCGTCGTCGTCGTCAACAGACACTTCAACTTCGGCTACTCCGGTGATGGGATCCACAGTGACGATGGCTTCGTCGTCTTCTCCTTCGTCGCCTGCTAGATTACTGGAGATTTCCTGGTTCTCTGTATCATCATCAACGTTCGTCACAGTAACGTCAACATCCCCCCAAGTATCTTCGTCAACGCCCAGGTCCTCGCCATCAAACAGGAGGTCAGCCTCATACTCTGCACCTTCCTCCCAGTCAGGATCGACTACCTGGCCGGTAGCGGAGTTGACCTCAACAACGTTGGAGACCTGTGCCGTACTTTCTTCACCCGTTGCAACTGCCTGAGACTGCAGAAGACCGGCAGTGTTGATCAGAACACCGGCCGCAATTGCTGCGACAAGCACCATCGCGATGAACACGATGAGTGTTCCGATACCCACCTGACCGCGTTCTTCCTCGTCTGTTACTCGTTCGAACATGGTTGAATTATCTTGCTCCAGCGATCGCCTGCACTTCATTCGTGTCAGCGATGCCGGAACGTGAGTACACACTCCTGACTATCCCGTATTAAGTCTACTCGCCAAACCGACATGACTTAACTCTCCTTGCCGATATTCTCTGCACTTAAAACTACTTGCCGTGATACACGATAGTATTTAGATTTGATTGCCCATTCACTTGGGTTTAAGTGCTGATTCTGTCCTCTCTCTAGTACTCGAAGGGATCTATCGTGCATTCTCCACATGGAATTTCATCTAAATAGTATCGGATTAGTTATATTTGGAACAGTCGATTCACTGGAATCGATAATTGTCGGTGGATTATAGCAGAACGCGTCGAGAAAGCAGGGACGTTCGTGACGAACGCCCCAATACGACCGCGAGACGTCGCGGTCGTCTGTAGCAGCGGAACTGCTATCCGTTGGTCTACAGGCTAACTGCGTCGTCAGTCAGCGTGGACGGAGCCATCAGGACCTCGATGGTCTGGGCACCGTCAGCCGTTGTGATCTGGAACTCGGCGGAGTCGCCAGCTTCGATTGTATTGAAGCCGTCGTTGTCCGCGGCGAGGTCGACGTAGACCTGCAGGTTCTGGTCACTTTCGAGGACCTGGTTGTCGACACTGTCACCGTCGAGATCCTGAATCTCGAGGTCGTCGAGTTCGTGCGGCTGGCCACGGACAGTCTGGTCGCCGATGAACTCGAAGGTGGACGAGCCGAGGTCGACGGCGTCAGCGCCAGGGCCGAGCGAGACCATGAGAGTGGCTTCACGGACTTCGTCGTAGACGCCGTTGTTGACGACGTGCTCGGGGGCCTCGAGTGCAATCTCGCCGTCACCATCGTCGCTGATGGTGATAGGGATGCCGCCTTCGTCCTCGAAGTCCTCTACGATACGGTCGCTCACTCGGATTTCAATGCTCTCTTCGTCATCGACGCCGTTAACGTCATTTACACTAACAGTGACAGTGGTTACACCAGTGAGGTCATCAGCAACGGTGGCTTCATCATTATCTTCTAGACTTGTACCAACATCGTGTGGGGAATCTCCTGTCTCCTCTTCGTCGTAATCCTCCACAGTGACTTGGACGTCAGCGTCAGCAGCGCCAGTAAGGTCGAGATCCTCGTTTTCGAAATGGAGATCCTCGTCATTGAACGCTTCGTCTTCCTCCCAGTCAGCATCGACTACCTGACCAGTGGCGGAGTTGATCTCGACGACGTTAGAGACCTGAGCCGTACTTTCTTCACCCGTTGCAACTGCCTGAGACTGCAGAAGACCGGCGGTGTTGATCAGGACGCCTGCCGCAATCGCTGCGACGAGCACCATCGCGATGAACACGATGAGTGTCCCGATACCTACCTGACCGCGTTCTTCTTCGTCTGTTACTCGTTCGAACATTGTTGGATTGTCTTGCTCCGGCAGGCCGACACACCATTTAGGTCCGTATTGGCACCGCCGGAACGTGGTTAGCAGTCCTGACTGTCTCGTATTAAATCTACTCGCCAAACCGACAGTACTGGTTTTTCTTTACTGACAGGCATGGGCATCATATCTATCCTGATAGTAATCGCTATGTCTGCTTCTAAGCACTGATAGGGGCGATCTATGTGTTTTGTATCCAATCTGTCGTCAGTTAATATTCGCACCTGATGGAGTATGGCATATCCATTACTATATGAATATCAGATTGATTAGGTTATCGCGATTGATGTCGACGGAAGAGTGGATCGACTTACAGCGGAACGGACGCTCCGGCCTCGAGCTCGTACGGAACTTCCAGATCGGCGGTCGTCCGCGTTCTGTCTCCCGTAATCAGCGTCACCGACGCCTCGTCGCCTGCCTCGAGGTCCTCGACGTCGACCACGACTGTCCGTCGATCGTCGTCCGACTCGAGCACCGGTCCACCGTCGGTCACCTCTTCGATCTCGAGATACGTCTGACCGCTTCTCGTACTGTAGTCGACGACGGAACCACTGAGATTGACCGAATCCGAGCCGGAAACCAGTCCGATCGTCATCTCGATCCGTTCGATAGTCTCACCGTCGTCGTCGGCCGTACCGATGGTCGAGTAGACGGTAAGGTCGTTTGCAACCAGAGCTGTACTGTCTTCGCCCGTGGCTTCGGCCTGTGTTCGCAATTCTTCGGCAGCCTGAAAGAGGACGCCTGCGGCTAATGCAGCGACGAGCACCATCGCAACAAAAAGGATGAGCGTCCCCACACCCACCTGACCGCGACGATCGCGGTCGTTCTCAGCGGCCGTCACCAACATCAACTCGTTTACAGGCTAATTGCGTCGTCGGTCAGCGTGGACGGAGCCATCAGCACTTCGACGGTCTGTGCACCGTCAGCCGTGGTGATACGGAACTCCGCGGAGTCACCAGCTTCGATCGTGTTGAAGCCGTCGTTGTCCGCAGCGAGGTCGATGTAGACCTGCAGGTTGCGGTCGCCTTCGAGGACTTCGTTGTCGACGTCGTCGCCTTCGAGGTCCTCAATCCAGAGGTCGTCGAGCTCGCTAGCCTGACCGCGAACGGTCTGGTCACCGACGAACTCGAAGGTCGCTGCGCCGAGGTCGACGGCGTCAGCACCGGGGCCCAGCGAGACCATGATGGACGCCTGTCGGACGTCGTCGTGGACGCCGTCCGCGAGGGCGTCACTGTCTTCGTCGGCCAGTTCAAGGTTGACCTGCATATTGTCTTCACCGTCTGGGACAATCTGAACCTCGATGTCAGTATTGTCGTCTTCGATGTCGCTATTCAGGCGAAGCTCGATGGTTGCATCATCGTTAATATCGTCGTCATCGGTACCAACTTCCGTTGCGTCAACTTCTGCTTCAATGGTGACTTCACCCGTAAGGTGTGAGTCTTCGTGCAGCCCATTGTACGCATCAAGATCGGCAGAGTCGGATCCGTCGAGCGTTACTGTACCGCCCGCGCCGTCATCGCCATCGAGGTAGTTACCCTCGTTATCCGTAACGGTTAGAAGGATGTCCGCATCATCAATGGTTCCATCCTCTTCTGATGCCCACTCACCGTTATCGTTCGTGATGGTGAGGTCGAGATCCTCGTAGGTCTCGCCAGGATCTTCGGTCACCTGCCCCGTCGCAGAGTCGACCTGGACGACGTTGGAGACCTGTGCTGTACTTTCTTCACCCGTTGCAACTGCCTGAGACTGCAGAAGACCGGCGGTGTTGATCAGGACGCCTGCCGCAATCGCTGCGACGAGCACCATCGCGATGAACACGATGAGTGTCCCGATACCGACCTGACCGCGTTCTTCTTCGTCTGTTACTCGTTCGAACATTGTTGTATTACGTTGCCCCGACAGCGCTACAATCGCCTGTAGCAGTGCCGGAACGTGGCCGTCAGTTTCGACTATCTCGTAATAAAGCTACTCGCCAACTCGACATGTCTTGAATCTACTTGCCGATACTTCTCGATACTTAAACTGGCCGATTCTGGTATTTAGATACTGTGGCCATAATGCCGTGCTTAAGCTCTGAATGCCACATCTACAAATACATAAAATACAATATCCACTGACGAATGTATTTATCTGCTTACTACAGAAAAGGCAGATAGAGTATATATCTGTCGTGCGAACGTGACGGGAACGAGTCGCCCAAAACGGGGCGTCCGTCGTGTCGTAGCACGAAGGCTACGGTCACGAAACGGCGAGCGTCACAAAGGCGACCCGACCGCAATCGTCAGCGGTCGTTCTCGTCAAATGCTACTAGCCCAGTCTACAGGCTCACTGCGCTGTCGGTGATCGCGGACGGAGCCATCAGCACTTCGACGGTCTGGGAGCCGTCGGCAGTGGTGATGCGGAACTCCGCGGAGTCACCGGAATCGATCGTGTTGAAGCCGTCGTTATCCGCAGAGAGGTCGATTACAATCTGCAGATTACGGTCACCCTCGAGAACCTGGTTGTCCGTCGAATCTCCCTCGAGGTTTTCGATTTCGAGGTCGTCGAGTTCTTCGGCCTGGCCACGGACGGTGGTGTCGCCGACGAATTCGAACGTCGCTGCGCCAAGGTCGACGGCGTTAGCGCCGGGTCCGAGCGAGACCATGATCGAGGCTTCGCGGACTTCGTCGTAGACGCCGTCATCGAGGGCGTCACTGTCGCCGTCGTCGAGGCGGATGTCGAGTTCATCGTTTTCATCACCGTTCGGTTCGATGTGGAACGCGAGTTCGTCGTTCTCTTCACCGAGGTCGCTGTTCAAACGAAGCTCGATAGTATCATCGTCTTCCTCATCGACACCATCGGGTTCTCCCTCGAACTCGACTGTGATGGTCGTTTCACCGGTGAGGTAGACTTCTTGGGTGAAGTCGACAGTACCAAGAACTCCCTCGAGGGCATCACCGTCCTGATTTTCTCCAGCTTGGATGACTTCGTCGTTGTTATCTTCGACAGTTATGTGGATGTCTCCCTCAGTGATAGTCTCGTCCTCATCTGGGCCCCAGACATCCGGATCATCGTAGTCGGAATCAATGTCATTTACTCCCACGTTCTCGTCACCGGGGAGAACGAACAGGAGTCCTTCCTCAAAGTTGTATGTCTGGCCAGGATCTTCGGTCACCTGACCCGTCGCCGTATTGATCTGGACGACGTTCGACACCTGTGCTGTACTCTCTTCACCGGTCGCAACTGCCTGTGACTGCAGAAGGCCGGCGGTGTTGATCAGGACGCCTGCCGCAATCGCTGCGACAAGCACCATCGCGATGAACACGATGAGTGTCCCGATACCCACCTGACCGCGCTCTTCCTCGTCTGTTACTCGTTCGAACATGGTTGGTAATTGCTCCCCAGTGTGGGTCCACAGAGGGACCAGTGGCTGCGGAACGTGTCAGACATATTTGACCCTCCCGACATAAATCTACTCGCCATGCTTACATTACTTAAGCCTAATTGCCGTACACAGCCTCTATTAAATCTTATTGCCGATATGCAACGTTCCTATTTAACTACGATTACTAACTAATTCTCGTCTAAGTGTTGTCTCTCGAGTCCACGCCCACGATCATCATCTCACAAGAACTGACGTCACAGGCCGCTTCTCTCTAGAATTCCACGACAGCTTCTGGTCGGTCCCCGCTCGAGCACCCGCATGACGTGCGTCAGACGGGATAAACGCCGAACACCAGTCCACCGCTCGAGCCATCGGCACCGACGCTCACCATCGATAATAACGCCGCTGTTCGCTGACGGCCGGGAGACTTATTCCATCGGTCCACCGAACCCATAGTAGAATGGACATCATCGACGGCGAGAAGATCGAATGTAGTCGCTGTGGGGACGTCGTCATGCTGGAAGACGCGAACGTCCTCGGGAAGCGAAACAACCGGACCTACGCCAAACCGATCTGTGACGACTGTCTCCAGAACGTCGGCGTCCCGCGGGGGTACGAACTCGAGCGCGACGTCAGTTACCTCAAACACGAGTAGCGAACGGGCAGTCGAGAACCGACCACCGACTGGTCGGCCGTGGGGGATGGTCGACGGTACGGTCGAGATCAGCTTTTATTTCTCGTCACGAAACAGTTGTCACTCTTCGACGCGAGCTACCGAATAGAAACGACCTTATTTGCTGCTCATCGCTTCGCTCGCGATGTTCCGGCCGCGGGGTTTCAGCGCGACCTCGCGGCGGATCCGGACCTCCTCGAGTACGTCGAGCTCGACGAGTCGCTCGTAAATCTCTTCGACCTCGTCGGTGTCGATGTCCAAAAACTCGGGCACCTCGAACGGCGATACGCCGGAGTAGATCGCCATCAGCACCTCCTCCTCTTTTCCGGAGAGGTCGATCTGCGAGGAGTTCTTCTCGGCACCGCGGTCCAGCACCGACTTCAGGATCGCACAGTTCTGGGCGCCACCGGAGAGGTAGGTCTGGACGCTCGAGCCCTCTTTGGTGTGTTCGGCCTCGATCACCGGTCGTTCCTGGCCGCGGATCTGGCGTTCGTCGCTCTCGACGGTACCGACGTCGTCGACCTCGATCTGGACGAGCGAACCGGACTCGACGGCGAAGTTCGCGACGCCCTCGTTGATCTTCACGCGGGCTTTCTCCCAGGACGTCTCCTGGACGACGCCACCCTTGACGGCCGGGTGTTTGATCAGGACAATCTCGCCGTCGAGGATCGCCTTCTGTAACTGGAGTTCGAACTCCTCGACGTTGCCCATCGAGACGAGATAGACGTTGTTGCCGGCGTTGATGCTGATGTAGTCCGAGACTTTCGCGACCGTCTGGTTGACGTCGTACCGGCCCCGGATCGACTGGATCTGTGGAAGCGCGATCGTCCGCTTCCCGCTGTTTGTCGCGATCACGACCCGTTTGTTCGACAGGATGATGCGACCGTTAGACCAGTCCGTATCCGAGAGCTTTCGACCGTCCCGGACCACCTGGGTGAACTGTCCGGTAACGTCCGCGAGTTTTTGCTCGGATTTGCTCATGCGAAGTCACCACTCGGTGCTCCAGCGCCGCCGAGTTTGGACAGCGCGGAGAAGCCGCGCTTGCGCAGTCGATCGCTTTCGGTTCGGTCGACGAACCCGGAGATCCGATTCCGGGACTCCTCGCCGCCGATCTTGCCGAGGACGAAAAGCGCCTTCACGCGAGCCTCTTCGTCGCGATGTCGGTCTTCGACGATGTTCAGCAACCGCTCCTCGAGTCCGTCGCCGTCTAACATCGACAGGCTCGTCGCGGCGAACTTCGAGGTCATCTCGTCCTCGTCGGCGAGCGTATCGATCAGCGCTTCCTGGGCTTCGTCGCGGTACTCGTCGCTCGCGACCCGTCCCAGCAGCCACGCCGCGTTCCGGCGCTGTGCGGTCTCGGTACTCTTCTCGAGCAGGTCGATCAACGGCTGTTCGACCCGGCTGTCGGTGACCTGCTCGAGTTCGCCGACGATCTTCTCTCGGATCTTGTGGCTCGCGTTCGACGGCGCTTCCGATAGCAACTGTACGAGCGAGAACATCGCCGTCCGCCGGACGACTTCGGCCTCGTCTTGCAGTCCCTCCGCGAGGACCTCGACTGCCTCGATGCTCCCGAGACGACCGAGCGCGTCGACGGCGATCCGTCGGAGTCGTTCGTCGTCGGCTTCGGCCACGTCCACGAGTTCGTGCAAGGCGTTGTTCGTCCCAATATCTGCTAACGCGTACGCGACCTCGATTCGGATGGCGTACCGATCCTCGTGGAGTCGCTGTGACAGCGCCGGGACGCACTCGGGCGACCCAATACGTCCTAACGCGCGTGCGACTCGCTTTCGAACCCGTGGGTCCGGGTCGTTCAGCTGATTGACGAGGTGTTTTACGACGTTATCTTCGCCGATTCGTCCCAGTCCGGTCGCAGCGGCCATCCGCAGTTCGGGCCGGTCGGCGTTTAACCCCTGAGCCAGCACCTTCGCTTTCTTCCACTTTGCGACGTTGTCGATGTCCTGGCCGGACACCTCACCGATGAACTTCTCGAGTGCGTCCTGTCCGTACTGGTCGAGCGCGTCGATCGCTGCTGCTCGGACTTCCTCGTCGTCGTCGTCCTGTGACGCCTCTACGAGCGGATCGACGACGTCTTCCCGCGGAAACCTGGTCTTTTCTACCTCGGAGGCCAGACCCCCGAGGATCTCCGCCGCTCGGCGGCGAATGTCCGTGTTTGAACTCTCCTCGAGGTGGGTTACGAGCTCTTCGAATTCCGCGTTTCGCTCGAGTTCGAATAGCGACATATTTCTAGATCACTTGTTCGGGACGGGACGCAAACGTCGGTATCTTGCGTTCGTGTGTACCTGTTCGGTTGCTGGATATTCAACGTTGGTTTTGAGAGCCGACGGACGAGGGACGGTCGATCGTCGTTTCGACGGCCGCTCGGAGATATCGTCGGGGCCGATGTCGCTACTCACCGTCGCTTTCACTGTCGTCACCTGCTTGATCACCGTCGCCGCCGATCTGGATGCCTCCGACTCCGTCTTCGTACCGATCTTCACCTTCGTAGACTTTCCCGTGGGTGACGATCGAGTGCCAGATGTCGTCGTCGGTTATTTCGTCCTCGTTGAGGTGCTGTTCGACCCACGCCGCGTTGATGCTCCAGCCGTCGACCTGTTCGTCGAAGCCGTCCTGCACTTCGGTGATCAGGTACTCGATGTCCGAACCGTGATCGACGAGTTCCTTGAACGCCTCGTAGATCGTCCAGATCTCGCTGTCGGACTCCTCGAAATCGTCCGCGTTCGAGTTGTAGAACAGAAACAGTGCCTTGGAGACCTCGTCTTCGATCCGATACTCGGGATCGAGTTGCATCACGTCGACGTCGATTCCGTTTGCCTCGAGTAGATGGTAGAACTCGCCAGGCGTCGCGTCGGGATCGTCGTCCGGCTCTTCCGGCACGATTTCTTCTCGGCCGCCGCCGAGATCCAGCGATCCCAGACAGCCTGCCGTCGTCGCAAGTGAGAGAGTTCCGATAGCGGACAGCGCCTGTCGGCGATCGAGCGTCGATCGTTCGGTTGATTCCACGACTGAGCGACTGCTGGCTTCGCGACCGGATTCGTCGGTGTCTTCGCTTCCACACCCGGGGCCCGTGCTCATCGTTACGATATCCTCTCACCAATGAGTGAAAAACGCGTTGGCCGATTCGATTTCGTTTCACCGTCGACGACTTAGTTCGCCCAGAGAGTATATTACGGACCCACCCAAACAGTTGCAGACACACGTACTGGTGTCGCCTGGATGAACGTAAACCTGCTTACCAAGCCACTGTCCTCTCTGCGCACGCTGGCCGCCCGTATCGTTTCCTGTTCTCCCACCCAGAAAGCGAAACTAGTTCTCGCTGTCGCTTTTTCTATCTTTCTCGTTCTCATGGTCGCCGGCAGTCTGGTGTTCGTCGTCGGGAGCGCCGGGACTGTAGACGACGTGCCCGAAACCGCCACTCCCAGCCTCGAAACCTCGAGTATCGACGACTCGAACCACGCTCCCGTGCTGTCCGACCCGCCCAACGTAAATAAGCCGGACGACGAGAAGCGTATCGTTGTTCGGTTCGAGGACGATTACGTCGTAAGTGGAGAAATCGTCGACGACGACGACCTCCCTCCCGATCCGGAAGTGACTGCGGGCGGTGAGTACCTCGTGATCGACAATCACGAAGAACACGACCGACGGGTCGTCCAGACGATGGACGATGGCGAGGTCGCGACGACCGACGACGGGAGGCCGATTCACGTCTCTTCCGGTGACGATCCCAACCTCGTCGTTTTCGAGCGGGACTCTCACGGATCGATCACCGGCACCGAATCGCTCGAGGTGAATCGCGAGGACGGGACCGTTTGGACAGAGAACGACCACTCTCTCGATGTCAACGGCGCCCCCGTCGAGTACGAGGGCTACGACTCGTACGATCTGACGCTCGAAATCCTCGAGGCGAACGATCCCGACGAGGGAGAGACGCTCACTGTCGAGACGGAGATCGAGAACCACGACTGGGGTCACGCCCACGACACCGAGGCCGTTATTCGACTCCTCGAACGCAACGGGGAACTCGCGTCCTCGAACGAGACGATCGACATCGATGGCGATGAGTCGATCACACACACGTTCGATCTCGAAACGAGAGCGACACACTACATCGCAAACGAGTTCGAGATCGACGTTGCCGACGGGGAAGCCGTCGAATCGCAAGACGTCAACATCGAAGCTGCCGGCGCAGCAGTTTCGATTACCGAGACGACGTCACCGACGATCCAGGGTGACGAACTCGAGGTAACGGCACAGGTTCACCGGTACGGAGACGTCCCGGAAGGGGCAGTGTCGTATCCGGTCAGTTTCTACGTCGACGGTTCGGAAGTCGGAACCGAAATCGTCGGCCTGTCGGCGGGCGAAACGCGAGAACTCACGTACACGTACGAAACCGACGATAACGACGTGCCGGAAGTCGACGTTCGAGTCGCGAGTGACACCGACTCGAGTACTGACCAGGTCGACGTAATCTCCAGGGAGGAGTACGAAGACAACATCCAGGCGTCGATTACGGACACTAACATCGACGAACTCGGCTCCAGTGGGACGCTCGAAGTCGACGCGTCCTTCGGATACGACGGGGAGCTTCCCGCTGGAGAGACGACGTTCCCTGCGAATCTCACTGTCGACGGAACGTTCGAAGACCACCGGTACGTCACCCTGGAAGACGGAACGGACACCCAGGAGACGTTCTCCTACGACCGGGATGCGACCGATCCACCGATAACCGACGTCACGGTCGAAACGCCGGGTGAAGACGCGACGGTCACCTTCGACCGCGACACCGATATCGCGTTCGCGGACGTGACTGATCCTGCGGCTCGCCACGAACCGCTCGACACGACCGTCGTCGTCACCGACAACGGCGAATCGCCCGGCCAGGATACGCTCACGATCGAGATCGAGAACTCCTTTGCAGTCGAATCGAACGGAACCGAAACGCGAGAGATCCAGATCGAGCCCGGCGAATCGGTGAGCGAAGACGTCACGTTCGATCTGACCGGGAACGCGCCCCCGCAACTCGAGTTGCGTGCGTCGACGAGCGAGGCGTCGACGGCGACGACGGTCGAGGTCCGGGACAACGAGGCACAGTTCGATATCACGGACGCGTCGCTCGAGGGAGCGGAGGATCCCGAATCCGGCGTCGACGTCGTTTCCACGGTGCGAAACATGGGTGGCGTCACGGGCACCCAGGAAGTCTCGCTCGAGTTCGACGGGGAGACGATCCACTCCGAGGAGGTCACTCTCGAGCCGGACGAGGAAGCCACCGTCACCTCGGAGGCACCGGCTTCGGAGGAAGACGGCGTGACTCACTCCTATGGTGCGTCGACCGACGACGACTCCGCCGCTAGCACCGCGACGACGGGAGCGACGGGCGACACGTTGGGTCTTCCGAACGTTCCCGGCGGAGCGACCGTCGCCGTGCTCGTCGCGTCGCTTCTCGGCCTGCTGCTGGCCGGTGCGGGCGTGATCAAGTACCGGAACGATCCGGCGGCTGTCCGTGCCCGTGTTCGGCAGTTACAAAACGCTGCCATTGGCGCAATTCCCGGTATCGGCTCCGGAGCCGTCATCGTCCAGAACGACCTCCCACGCGAATCGCTGGTTCGCATCCGAGTCAGGGCCGGAAACGACGTCGTGTTCCTCGAGGACTTCCAGCTCGGGGAAAGCGAGCGACGGACGTTCAACACGCTGCCGGACGCGGACCGGTTCGAGGTCGGTGCCGGCGTCGACGACATCACGTCACACGAAGAAACGTTCGGTGGGGAGACGGACCAGGTCGGCGTGATCCTTCGGCCGGAAGGGATCACGATTCGAGAACTATAACGGCGATTGCGCTCGACTCGAGTGTTCGGCTAGTATCGTTTCGGGCGTCGACTGCTGGGTCGAATCAAACCCACAACGAGATTTTTTCTCTCAGATCGGGCGCTACTAATCTAGTGGGTGATCAGCAGTAGTTTCTCGTCGGTCCGTGCGAGACAGAACGGCCGATCCGGAGGAGTGTCGAACGAGGTCGTCCGGTGTTCGGTGACGAACAGTCGGTCGAACGCCTGTCCACAGGACGGGCAACCGAGGTCGTCGCGGTGCTCGAGGATGCGCGTGTCGCCGTTGTCCTTCAGGAGTTTGAGCTTCGCACGGTACTCGTGCATGCTGAACCCGTCGTCGACGTCGATTCGTTCCATACGCACCGTCTCCTGTATTCGAAGATAACTGCAACGGCCCGATAGTTCGATTTCTCGACCTATCTATAGACCGATCAGAAACAACCCATGTCAAACAAATGGACGAAGATGGCCAATAGTTTATTATACTTCTTTGAATTCGTCAGTGATATAAACGTTCGTAAACCAATCGCCACCTCGATCTTCACTTCTCAATTTTACTGCTGCAAGAATACGAATCCTGGCGTGGGACACACGGGAGATGGTTATTATGTCCATCACGAGGAGTTAAAATATCGCAATTTGATTCGTTCGGTTCCCTGTCGTTTAATATGTATCAGTTCCAGTGATTGAGTAGTCGTGTGTGGTACCGCGTTTCGGACGATCGTCGGACCGGTGTGGCCGACGGTGGACGAGCGGACCCAGCCACGTAACCCCCAATCGGTGATCGTCAATGCGTGAGGACACAACCAGTACGGAGTCCGTCTTCGACGAACTGTCACGGATGGCAACGACAGCCGACCAGTCGAACTCGAGAGACACTCTCGAGATTGGTCGGGAGACGGAATCAGACGGTGGAATCGAACGCGAACTCGACGAGCTGATAGCACACGTCGACAGCGTGGTACCGGTCGACGACATCACGTTCGACGAGGACCTCGTCAAGGAGAACCTCGACGAACTACTCCTGTTGCTCATCGCCTTGCACGAGGAGACCCACGGGAAGGAACTGCTCTCGGACCTGTCGCATCTCTTCGACGCGACGCTCAGCCCGGGAACCGTCTATCCTCGTCTCCACGAACTCAACGAAGCGGACATTCTGGCGATGCAGGCGAAAGTCCAGACCAAAGAGTACTCGATCGAAGACGAGGCCTACGTCCAGCAGGCGGTCGAACAGACGATGGTCCAGCACCTCTCGTTCGGGCTGTTGCTCTACGCGTTTCTCACCCGACTGTAGCCGGCGTTTTCGTCCCCGAACGTCGTTCTCGAGTCGTCACCCCGCAAGCGACGGCTCCGACTACGTCCCGTCGCCGTCCTCGAGGCTCTTCGCGATATCGCTCAGGCTCTCGCTTGGCGGTTCGTGGGCGTCGTAGTAGGCCGTCGCCCCCGGTTCGCGAAGTCCGTAGAGAAAGTCGGGTTCGACGACGTCGACGAGTGCCGATCCACCCGCCGACACTCCGTGATCGTCGATCCACTCCGTCAGTCGATCGGTGCCACCCGAGGGGTCCCGTGCCAGATCCGGCGTCTCGTAGACGGCCGGAATCGACAGTTCCTCGCCCGTTAGCGCCCGCTCGACTCGAGCGAACAGCTCGTCCCCGTCCAGGACGATCCGGACGACCTCGTCGGTCGGAAACGCGTCGCGGTCGTCCGCCGGAATCGATAGTCGAACACCGGTTGCCGTTTCGGTACACGTCGTACGGACCGTCCGGACCGACGGATGGTCGCTCGAGACTCTGTCTCCCATGTATGCGTTCTCGAGAAATCGTCTTCGGTCAGTTACTCGTCGTCTTCGCCGAGCAGTTCGTCGACGTCGGTGCTTCCGCGTTCGACGATCGAGGCGTTGACCTGTGCGACGGCGTCCGAAAGTTCGCGACCGCGCACCGTGATACGGCGACGCTCGCCGTCGCGACTCGGGTGGTATCCCGTCTGGCGCTCGCTCATGAGCACTTCCTTCAGGTTCGCTCCGGGGACGTCTCCGTTGAGGGGACGGCCGGCTTCGTCGGAGCCACCGGTGATCTCGAGGGTGTAGCCGTCGAGTCCGACGGCGTCGCCCTCGACTTCTTCGCCGATCGACTTGCCGATAAACCGGTTTGCATCCTGTTCTTCGGCCTCGAGCTGGTAGGTCATCCCGGAGTCGGGATCACCGACGACGACAGTGAAACTTGCCATGCACGACGGAAGGCGGTCGTGGCTCAAAAGAACATCGTTTCCCAACGAACTTTTGCTCTGTCGTTCGGAAGACGCTACGCGTCTTCCGTGATGACGAAAGGCGCTTCGCGCCTTTCGAACCACGGGCGCGGCTCCGCCGCGCCCTCGGCAAAATCTCGAGAGAGCGAAGCTCTCTCGGACCTCGCGGGAGCTTCGCTCCCGCTTAGCTTCGATGAAAAGCCTTCTCCCTCCGTTCCGGCCCGCGTTGCGGGCCGTCACATCGGTCGTCGGCCCGCTCGCTCGGCCTGACTCACGGCCTCCGGCCGTTCGTCGTTGCGCGGCGCGTAGCGCCGCGATTTCGGCCTCGCTCGCGGTGAGTATCGGTGAGGGCCTGCCCTCCCCCGAGTCGCGACCTCGCCGGATTCGGCGAGGTCGCTCCCGGCCATCGAGATGCCCTCTATTGTTGTTCCTACTCGAACAGTCAAGTACGCTGCCGTCCTACAGTTAGGCGTGTTCATCGATCCCGACCGCCTCGAGACGCGCCTGCGCGAGGAGTTCGACGGCACGACCGAGGAGCGACGCGTCGTCGTGCGCCAGGCCGTCGACCTCGCGGATTCGGGTCAGTACCGGGACGACGCCGGCGGTCCGCTGACGAACGACGTCGTCGTCTCGGAACTCGGTGATGCACCGGACGGGACGCCCGCGGATCGGTGGAACTGGTGGATCGGCTCACTCGAGATTGCCTACGGCGATTACGCCCGGTTCAGGATCGATCGATATCCGGCGTAGACAATAACGAAACGCATTTTACAGGTTCCTGACCAACTATTCAGTTAGTGACCGATCCGGACGTTCGCGACGCGATCATGAAAGCGACCTACGAGGCGGTGTGTGAGTACGGGTACACCGATCTGACCGCCCAGGATATCGCCGACCGGACTGACAAGAGCAAGTCCCTGCTGTTCTATCACTATGACTCGAAGGAGGATCTCGTCGCCGACTTCGTCGACTACCTCGTCGAGTGGTTCGGCGATCGATTCGAAGAAACCGAGGAGTTACCGCCGACCCAGCGGCTGGCAACGTTCGTCGACTGGTTCCTCTACGGTTCGACCGACGCCGACGAGCGACAGTCGATTCACACGGCGATGCTCGAGATCCGAACGCAGGCGCCACACAACGAACAATACCGCGAACAGCTCCGTCGGAGCGACGATCTGTTGCGAGAGATTCTCGAAGAGATCCTGCGTGACGGCATCGAGGCCGGCGAGTTCGAGGATCACGATCCCGAAGAGACGGCGGCACTCCTGATCGCCACACTCGATGGGGCACGCATTCGCCAGCTCACGCTCGAGCGCGACGACTACGTCGAGCAGGTTCGCTCGGCGATCGTCTCGCGAATCTTCGCGGATATACTGGCCGACGGCGTCTCGTTCCCGGCCGACTCCCCCGCTGTCGACGAACTGGACCGTTCGGCGAACACCTCCATTTCCGATGCTATCGACGACCCGTCCGACGAGGCGAGTAGACAATGAGTGAACACACCCTTTCGACCGAGACAGAACACACTGGTACTGCCTCTCCACAACTGGCGTCGCCGGTCCGACGGATCGTTTCCGATTCGGTTCCTCCGCAATCCCGTTCCGTCCCGGCAACGCTCTGTACCGTCGCGGCCGAAATCGCGGCTGGATCGACGGCCGACTCGAGCGATCCGTCGGCCGAGATCGTCGACCCCGTCGTAAGCGCCGTCACTTCGCTCGAGGGGTACGTCCGTATCAGGCACGATCTGGTGGCGACGAACCGGTACGCCGCCGAAACGGACGAACGTGACGCGGCACTGCTTGCAAGTGACTACCTCCACGCCGCAGCGTACGCGGCGGTCGACGACGCACCGATCTCCGACCGTCGCTCGATCGAGTTGTACCGGATCCTGACCGGGGGATCGACCGCGCTCTCCCGTGGATTCCTCGAGTGGGGAGACACCGGGACCGACGCGGACACTGACGACGACCATCAGCGATCACGACCGACGGCGATCCTCGCCGGTGTCGCGGCCGAACTGGGGGCGACAGCCCTCGGTGCGACGAACGAGACGCGGTCGGCGACGAAGAACTACGGTCGATCACTGGGGTCGGCGCTTGCGATTCGATCGTCGTCTTCGGACCCGATCGACGACGTCCACGGGCTAACGGCCCGCATCCTCTCCGGACACACCTCGTCCAGCGAGACTGACGGTCGCTCCGTCCACCAGGACGGCATCGAGAGTCGATCGAGTTCGTCAGCCATCGTCCCAGCCCCGGTCGAACGACATCTCGAGCAGGCACGCGAGACGCTCGAACGGCTCGAGGCGGCAGCAGACGTCGGTCTCGAGCGATCGGACGGCGATGAAACTGGACTGACGGCCGGTCGGTCCCCGTCGCCGCTGGATCGACTCGAGCGAGCGACGCGGGTTCCGTTCCAGACGATCGAACTATGATTGGATTCACGCGCCCGATCTGGCCTGCCTACCCCCTGTCGGTCTTCGTCGCCGGCCTGGGACACTGCTATCTGGGTCACTGGAAACGCGGAGTGATCTGGTTCCTGCTGTACGTGCTCTCGCTTGCGTTCCTGAGTGCCCGAACGGTTTCGGGTGCGTTCGAACTAGACGCGCCGTTCGTCGTCACCGCATTACAGTTCGAGCAGGTCGCTTTTACCGACGTCGCGCTCCCGCTTTCCGTTCTGATCGTCTGTCTGCTCGACGTCTATCTCATCGGGCTCTCGAAACGAACCGGAGCGACCGCGGGGGCAGAACCCCATTCGAACGGCTCCTGAACGGATCGCTGCTTGGGTCGCGTCGGAACTGACTTCCAGCAGACCGTCTGAGTCGGACGTGTGACCGCCTCGAAAAGCGGATACAAGACAACTGGTTGATAGAACGTGCTATTTTTGTAGTGGCCCGCCGAACGTCTCGTATGGGCCGTCTCGGTACGCTTCTCCTCAAGGGAATCGGCGTCTTCGTTCTCGCATTCATCGTACTGAGTGTCATCGCGACGATCGTGGGCATCGCGTTCTCGATCGTTGCAACCATCTTCTCGATCCTCGTCACCGTCGTCGTACTGGGGCTGTTCGCGCTGGCTGTGCTCGGACTGGTGTCGTTGCTCCGGAGTGAGTCGTCGGCCGGCCGAACGTCCGACGTCGACGTCCCCTCGAGTGATCGATCCCGAAAGGACCCGCAGTCCCGATTGCGCGACCAGTACGTCGCAGGCGAGCTGTCCGAAGCCGAGTTCGAACGCGAACTGGACCGAATGCTCGAGCGAGACGACACCGCCGATCGATCCGGGATCGACCGCTCGCGCGATCTCGATCGGACGAAGCGCTAGGAGTTCGTCGCCTCTCTCGATCCGACCGGACATAGCGAAGTCGGAATCAACGGAGGCAAACACCTCGAGTCGTAACGCCCGCTATGGACGTCGAGTTTCTCGGGGGTGCACGCGAGATCGGTCGAAGCGCGATCCTCGTCGACGACAGTCTCTTGCTGGATTTCGGGATGGATTCGGGGAATCCACCGTCGTTTCCGATCGACGAGGTCGACCCAGAGGCCGTGGTCGTTAGCCACGGCCACCTCGATCACGTCGGCTCGATCCCGACGCTGCTGTCGGGTGACGCTCGACCGACGATTCACTGGACGCGACCGACGAACGAACTCACGGGGGTACTCGCTCGCGATACGCTTCGACTCCACGGCGGCACCTACGACTGTCCGTTCACCGAGACCGAGGTCGCCCGCCTCGCCCAGGTCTCGGAAACCCACGGCTACCGCGACCCCTTCGAGGCTGCCGGCTACGAGGTCACCTTCTTCGACGCAGGGCACGTGCCGGGTAGCGCACACGTTCTGATCGACGACGGCGACACCCGCTTGCTCTACACCGGCGACTTCCACACCGAAGAGCAGCGACTGCTCTCCGGAACGACCGCCCGCCCCGACGCCGACGTCGTGATCTGTGAGAGCACCTACTCCGACGTCAGTCGGCCGCCACGCGAGGAGATCGAGGCCGAGTTCGTCGAGAGCATCGAGGAGACGATCTGGGGCGGCGGTACCGTCGTCGTCCCCGCGTTCGCGATCGGCCGCACCCAGGAAGTACTCTGTCTCTGCGAGGAACACGACCTCGAGTGTTACGTCGACGGGATGGGCAAACGCGTCACCGAAATCTTCCTACGGGAAGGCAACCGCGAGTTTCTCCGCGATCCCGACCTCCTGCGGCGAGCGAAGGGCAACGCCCGATTCGTCGACGGTCGCGACGGGCAGCGGAAACGCATCGCCGAGCAGAATACGGTGATCGTCACGACCAGCGGAATGCTCCACGGCGGCCCTGCGATGACTTACGTACCCGCAATTCGCTCCCATCCAGCCAACAAGATTGCCATGACGGGCTACCAGGTCGAGGGCACGCCCGGCCGCGAACTGCTCGAGACCGGTAGCGCGGTGATCGACGACCGCTCGATGCGCGTCAGCGCCCAGGTCGAACAGTACGACTTCTCCGCTCACGCCGACCGAGAAGGACTGCTCGACTTTCTCGACGCCTACCACGACAGCGAGGTGCTGGTCAACCACGGCGATCGATGCGAGGCGTTCGCCGAGGAGTTACGGGCCGACGGATTCGACGCGAGCGCACCGGAACTGGGGGAGCGACTCGAGGTGTAGCGGCCACCGCACGACCCAAATGGTTAAGTTTCTGTCGTGTATCGATCGGATCGATAGCATGAATCCGTACGTCCTCCCACTCTGTAGCGTCTTCGTCGCACTCGTCGCCGGCGTCCAGCGGCGATCGACCAACCTCCTCCTCGAACTGACCTCGACGGGACCGTCCACCGATTTCCAGGTCCTCCTCGGCGGCCGGTTCGCAGCGTTCGTGGCCGTCTACGGACTGCTGTTCGGCCTCGCGTATCTGGTCGGGACCCGTTCCACGACGACTGTCGACGATGTGACGATATCACTCCTGACCGGCGCCGTCGCGGCCGTCGTCTCGCTCGTCACCACGGGCCTGATCGACTGGTCGCTCGAGCCGAACTACGCGGATCCGGTCCTCGGCACGGTAGCCCTGATCGGTTCGTCCATCGGTACGGGCGTCCAGTTCGCAGTCGTCGCATTCGCCGGCATCGCGCTAGCCCGCCGACGGACCTGACCCCCTGTCGCTTTGATAGGGCTCGACCGCGAACGATTCGTATGTCGTCGCTCGAGCACCCAGTCCGGATCGGTCTCGCCACCCTACGAGCCGCTGGCTTCAGGCAGTTGCCGTTCGAATCGACGCCCGTCAGGGGTGGTCCCTGATGGCGACGGTCCTCGTCGCCTACGGCTCGAGCGAGGGTCAGACCGAGACGGTCGCCGAACGGATCGTCGAGGTTCTCGAGACGGAGGGTCTCGACGCGACGCTCGTCGACCTGAAACGTCGCTCTGGTGCCTTCGAACCGGCAACGGTCGACAGCATCGTCGTCGGCGCGTCGATTCACGCGGGCTCACACCAGCAGTACGTCGCCGACTTCGTTCGCGACCACCGCTCGACGCTGAACCGATGTCCGTCGGCGTTTTTCTCGCTCAGCCTCTCTGCGGCTTCCGAGGACGCCGAGGCGCAGGCGACCGCCGACGACCTGCTCGAGGAGTTTCTCGAGGAGACCGGCTGGAACCCGGACGGGACGCTGGCGGTCGCAGGCGCGCTCAAGTACAGCGAGTACGGCTTCTTCAAACGGTTCGTGATGCGCTGGATCGGTGGCAGGGCGAGTGGCGATACCGATACCTCACGGGACTACGAGTACACCGACTGGGACGAAGTCGAGTCGTTCGCACGGCAGTTCGCGACGTTGATTCGGACGGACGCCTGAGTGGGGTGGCTCCGTAGCACTTGCTTCCTCTATAGGCGTCGCCGTCGTAGTTCGGTGGACCATGCTGGGACCGCTCCTTCATCACTTCTCGCGACGCGACCGTACCGAATCGGCAAGCGACACGACCGATGAAACCGAACGAGAGTCGGAGGACGATTCGTTGCGGCGATGGCCGTGGCTCCTTTTCACCCTCTCGCTGTTCGCCGTCTACCACACCCGCCTTCGGCCGTGGCATCGCCGCTGGGGAACGACGCCTCGAGAAGCCGTGGGTACGCTTCCCGGCGACGAATTCCTCTCGGAGCCTGCGGATCGGGTCACACACGCGGTCGAGATCGACGCGACGCCCGGTGCCGTGTGGCAGTGGCTCGTCCAGATCGGCCAGAACCGTGGCGGTTTCTACAGTTACGACGTCCTCGAGAACCTGGTCGGTGCGGACATCCACACCGTCGACCGGATCGTCCCCGAGTACCAGAACCTGTCGGAGGGCGACGTGGTCAGGCTGGCTCCCGAGGACTACCCCGTCTCACGACCCGATTCCGCACCGGAGGTCGTTCGCCTCGAGGAGGAACGCGCGCTCGTCCTCCGCCCACCGGTCGAGGGAGAGACCTGGGTGTGGGCGTTCGTCTGCCGGGAGACCGACGACGGAACGACGCGACTCGTCGCTCGAATCAGTTCACCGGCGCCGTCGTCGCGACTCGAGGCCGTCGTCGGCTACCTGTTCTGGGAGCCAGCACACTTCGTCATGGAACGGAAGATGCTCCGCGAGATCAAACGGCGTGCACAACGGTGGGGTGAAACAGAGGGGGAGTCCGTCGATATCGAAGCGAGTCGCCGGTAGTGCGTTCCAATCGTCACCCGACCACTCGCCCCGAAACCGGCAGCCATTGCCGCGCCGCCAACGACTTTTCACCAGTTCGTGGTCCGACGGCTATGACGACCGATCCCGACGACCTCGAGTTGAGCGACGAGGAAGCCGACGCGCTCCACCACATGCAACTGGGAATCGAGTACGTTCACCGGGCGTACGGCTCGTTGCTCGAGTTCCACCACCAGCTCGGACACGCGATGGATCGGATGAGCGACGCCGAGGACGAACTCCGGGCGGCCGGCCACGAGGAGTGGGCCGACAGCCTCCAGAACGACCACCTGCCGGCGGGGGCGATCAGCGATCAGTGGACGTTCGAACTCGTCGAGGAGTTCTCGACGGAGTTCATGGACGACGTCGTCGCATTCGAGGACGCGGTCCGGGAGGAACTGGCGGACGGCCTCGATCACGTAACCGAACGCCAGCAGAAACGCCGACTGCGCGAGCGCGCCGACGGCGATGCGGCGTCGGACTCGCCCGTCGAAGAGTAATCCGCTCGTTGAGCCGAGTGAGAAGTATTTTCGCTTCCCTTCACGTATCACCGCACATGACCGACCGGTACGACGCCATCGTCCTCGGCGTCGGCGGCATGGGAAGTGCGACCGTCGCCCACCTCGCCGCCCGTGGCGTCGACGTGCTCGGTCTCGAGCGCTACGACGTCCCACACGACCACGGCTCGTCACACGGCTACACGCGCCGTTTCACGTTCACCGACGCCGACGACCCGGCTGCTGTCCCGCTGCTCCAGCGAGCCGAACAACTCTGGACGGCCCTCGAGGACGACCACGCCCGGCAGTTGTTCTACCGGACCGGTTCGATCGACGCCGGTCCAGCCGATGGCTCTCTTCTCGAGAACGCGGTAGCCGCCTGCGAGGACCTCGGCCGCGAGTACGAACGTCTCTCGAGTACGGAACTATCCGATCGGTATCCGGAATACGACCTCCCGCCCGAGTACGAGGCGATCTACCAGCCCGATGGCGGCTTTCTGGACCCGGAAGCGTGTCTCGTCGCTCACGTCGAGCGCGCACACCGCGAGGGAGCCACGATTCGTGCCCGCGAGCGAGTCGTCGACTGGTCGCCGACGGGAGACGGCGTCCGCGTCGAAACCGACTACGACGCCTACGAGTCCGATCACCTCGTGATCACCGCGGGCGCGTGGACAGCCCGGTTCGTCGACGCGCTCGAGGGAATCGCGGTACCGGAACGGCAGGTCGTCGCCCGATTCCAGCCCGACGAACCCGCTCGGTTCGAACCGAATCAGTTCCCCGTCTGGAACCTCGAGACGCCTGACGGCCGGTTCTACGGCGGTCCCGTTCACCGCGTCCCTGGCCTCGAGTTCGGCCGTCACCACCACCGCGAGGAAACCGTCGACCCCGACGCGTTCGAACGAGAACCCACCCAGGCGGACGAACGGTTCCTGCGCGAGTTCGCCGAGGAGTACCTCCCCGCCGGGACGGGACCGACACTACACATGGACACCTGCCTGTATACGAACACACCGGACGAGCAGTTCGTCCTCGATACGCTGCCGGACGACTCACAGGTCGTGGTCGGCGCCGGATTCTCGGGTCGCGGTTTCGCGTTCGCCAGCGTCGTCGGCGAAATCATCGCCGACCTGGCCGTCGACGGCGAAACGGACCACGAGATCGAGCCGTTCTCGCTGGACCGGTTCTAGAAGAGTTCCACTTCCTCGTCCCGTTCGCTGTCGGAAGACTCTACACTCGAGTCGTCCGTCTCTTCCCGGTCGCTGGATTCCGCTGTCCGTGTATCTTCGTCGGGTCCTCGCTCGCTGTCCGGTCCGACTCCGACGTGCTCGAGCCACGAATCGACCACCGACCGGAGTTCGTCCAAACGGTCGCCGAAATCCGCCTCATCCACCGTCTCACCGCCGGATCGCAGGGCACCGGCCGACTGGAAGAACCGGAACTCGGTGTCGTCGGCCCCGTCGTCCTCGAGCACCGACTCGAGCGTCGGCGGGTCGTAGACGTACGCCGTTCCCTCGTGGCGGACGACGTATCGCTCGGTCCGACGATCGAAGACGATCCCGGTGCCGACGTCGATCCCGAACCCTGCGAGATCGGCGAGCGTGTCGACGGTTGCGTACTCGGCGGTCGGTTTTCCGTCTTCCTCGCCTGCTTCGTCCTCGTTCGCACTCTTTTCCCCGTCGCTCTCGCCTTCGCCGAACTCGAGTTCCGATACGGGGAGTCGGGCAGTCGTAATCACCTCGTCGAACCGCTCGCGGTCCTCCTGGTAGGTCAGCCACTCGCGTTCCGCCGGCGACGGGTCCGAGAGTCGTCTCGAGGCGACGACCAGGCCGATGACACCACCCAGTCCGACCACGAGGAGCAACGGGCCACCGACGGACCGAACCGGTCCGACGGGTGCGGTCGAAGTTACCGTTTCGTACTCCTCGTCGTGGCTTTCGTCGTATGCGCCTGCTCCCGCGTCGTCGACCGCGTAGGTGCTTCCGCTGTACTCGATCGGCACCCGGTACTGGTCGGCCGCGGTTCGGTAGTCCCCGTCGATCTCTCCTTCGATCTCGCGTTCGATCTCGAGGACGATCTCGGTCTCGCCGGGGCTGGCCCCGAGGTCGGCTTCGATCTCGTCGATCGCCGCCGCGACCTCGGTGACGTCGACGGTGAAGGCTGCGGTGACGCGTTCGTCCGGATCGACGTTCGCCTCGCTGACCGACGCGAGCGACTCTCGCTGGCTCCAGTAGACGGTCCCGTCCCCGTCACCGGGTTCGACGGCTCGATACGCGAGGTCGACGGAGACGTCCACGTCTACGTTCCGGGCGCTGTCGGCCTCGTACCCGCCGGTGAACTCGCCGTCTAGCTCCGGCGCGATCGACGTATAGTACAGCGGTTCGTCCTCGAGAACGGTGCCGTTCGCGTAGACCGCCGTCAGTTCGGTCACCGTCGCCTCGTGTGACAGCGTGCCTGTCGCGGTCCATGCGTCCTCCAGTCGCTGATCCGTCTCCTCGGGAGGTGCGGCGTAGGCGCCGTAACTCAACCAGCCACCGAGTACGACGAGAAGGACGAACCCGACGAGCAGTTCCGTCCGGTACTCCGCGAGCAGCGCACGGAGTTGCAGCTGTCGCTTTACGGCCGATCCCCCTCGCCCCGTATCGGTCGTGTCGATCGAGTCCATGGTCAGTTTCGCCTCCGAAGATTCGATCGCGTCTTCTTCCGCCGATTTCGGACCCTCTTCGTTCGGGTGCGCGGATCCGCCGGTCCGAGCAGTCGCCGTCCGAGCCAGTAGAACCCGCCCCCGAGCAGCGAGACGATGGCCACGAACGGCGTCCAAGGGTGGAGGTCGTACAGTGCATCCAGCACCGGCAACGGCAGGAGATACAGGAATCGATACTCGGTGACGTAGGCCGGATAGTAGCCGGTTTCTTCGGGTGCCGTGACGGTGAGCGTCACGTCTTCGGTCTCCCGTGGGCCGACGGTCACCGGCCCGACGCCCCCGTCGACGGTCTCGCTTTCCGATTCGACGTAGGCGACGACCGGGACGACTCCACCGTTGGGTATCGGATGGGGCGTCTCGGCAGTCGTACCCTGCTCGATTATCAGCGACTGATCGGAGTCGAACTCCGCGCTGACGACATCGTAGGAGTGAGTGCCGGCGGGCGCGAGCATCGCCGCCGACGCAGCGACGACCACGACCAGGGCGAACGTTCCCGCGAGCACGCGCGGATCGATACCGTCGTCGCGGTCGTCTTCGATCGACGACCGTCGGGACGGCTGACGTCGCTCCCGAACCGTCTCGAGACCATAGAGGAGAAGCGACACTGCAAGGAGCAGGTAGGCGACTCCCGACGTCCCGAGAAACACACGGAAACCGAGCGTGGCCGCGAGCCAGCGCTGGACGCCCTCGAGTGTCTCGCCGACGGTCATCACCGCGGTTCCGAGACTCGGAATCGTGACGACCTCGTTGTTTACCTGCAGGGCAGTCGCGACGATCTGACCGTCCTGGACAGGTGGCTCGTCCCCGTCCTGGTCCGTGAACGGGTTCGCGTCACCCCGGGTCACGTACCCCTGTCCCGTCTCGTCGACGATCCGGTGGGTAGTCAACCCGCCACCCTCGATCTCTTCGGCCTCGAAGACGACGACGTCGCCGCTCTCGGGCGGTCCAGTCAGTTCACTGGGGATTGCCACGAACCCGTCACCCGTCTCGATCGTCGGCTCCATGCTGCCCGTCTCGACGAACCCGAGCAGAATCGGCTGTCCCAGAAGCTGGCCGGCGACCAGCGCGACGAGCACGACGAGGAGGAGTCCCTGGACCCCCTTCCCCACCCCCTGCCGGATCATTCGTTACCACGTGGCCCAACCATGTTCCATTATTTGTAAGTTGTGGAGAGTGATCAGTCCGAGAATCGATCGAACGTGTTCGCCAAACGTCCCGATCGGTCATCGTAACGAGACCACGGAAAGCCGACTCTGTACTGGTCGCGGGAACGCAGGATCGTCCGGAGTGAACCACCCGAACGAACCACTCCCTCGAGTTGGGATACCGGCCACGTTCGCTATCCTCGACGCGTTACCGTGGTCGGCCGCTCGAATCCACGTTCGGCCCCAGATCGCCTTACTCGGCGTGGTCCTCCCCGTCGACAGCCGTCACCCACACCCGCAGTTCGGAGACGAGATCGCGTTCCTGGTCCAGGCCGTCGACGTCGTAGTCGACGTAGAGGTAGGTGAGATCCCGACGCTCGACGACGTAGGTCCGGGACTCGTCTTGCTCGCGGTAGCTGATCGTGTCCGTCTCGAGGTCGCCGTCGGCACTGGCTCGCGTGATCGAGAGCCGATCACCGACGGCAGGAAGCGCGAGTCCATCAGCGTCGTAGACCGCATCGAGGAGTTCCTCCGATCCCGACTCGAAAATATACAGCGAAATGCGGTCGCTCGTCGGTTCGATAGCCGGCTCGAGCCGGCTGTCTTGCTGTTCGAAAGCTCGTTTGTGCGTCCATTTCCGTTCGTCCGATTCACGATCTCGGTCCTGTGTGGGTTCCATGACTGTCTCTCTCCGTGATTTGGCCGCGGTTCGCCGTCGTCTCGCCGATAGTTCCCCGACGAGTCAGATCGATAGCTGTGGCGTCCAGTTCCAGCGCCGAATCAGGGGAGTGGAACCGGAGCCGATGCGAGTGCACTCCCTCACTTTCGCGCTGTCGCCGCCTCGTCTCTCCACCCCCTCCCCAGTTGGTGGTCGTCGCCCGAATCTTGCGGTCGACACTGAGACAGCGACGGGGGACAACGGGACGTCACCGAAGGCGGGTGATCGGGTGTGGTGTGGGGCAGATCCGGCAGCCGCGACGTTCCCGTCGCGACGTACCGTCTCTCGCACGACCACGCCGTCCCCCGACGACGAGGCGTGCGAGTTCGTCAGGCGACGTCACGTTCCCCGTCTGGACGCAGGCAAGCGGAGCCCATTGTAATACGGCTGTTGACCGGACTTCGACGGGAGTCAACGACGGATTCGGCACTGGCTAGATAAGAGTTTGAGGAACGAGCAGGTGGCGGGAAGAAGAGTTCATAAACTCGCCAACCTGTTCAGAGAGCGTTAAACTGTGAGAAAACTACGACGAACAAAGAACGAGTGATTATTCTGGCTCGATCGGTTTCGGCCCGCGAACCGAGTCAGCACTATCTGATTCGGTAGAAAACCCGTCGAAATCGGTCTCTTCGGCCCGAACCGGGATTTCGACTGTTTCTCCGAACGGTTCGTCGACGTCGGTCGTATCGATGCGGATGCCGAGCCCGACTGCTTCGCCTTTGGGAACGAAGACCGACTGGTCCTCGACTAGATCGTTGATTTCACCAGTTGGTTCGAATGTATCGGGATCTAATTCTTCGACGATAACCCGTACTTCCGCGTCCGAATCGACGTCGTCGGGCTGCTGAATGAGGACGTCACTCGTTCCCTGATTCTGGGCGACAAACATCGAGGTGTAGTTCCCCTCCGCATCCGATCCGGCTGGACGGCCGAGGAACTCGTACGTGCTCTCGATCGCGACGCCGTCGCCGTCGACGCCCTCGACTGCATCATCGAACGAGAATTCGATGGCTCCCGACGACGTATCCGTCGTGGCGTACGGCATCCAGTCCTGATCGAAGTAATCGTCCGTCGCCTCCAAACGGAGGTACGCTTCCGAATCATTCGTAACGCGTACGTCAGCGTCGCGGTCTGCGGTCAGCGATGTGAACGCGCCTGTCCCAACTGCAGCGATACCTCCGCTTACCAGTGCTCCAGTTCCGAGTACAAATGTTCGTCTATTCATAATTGTAAGTGTTCTCGAAAACAGCTGATGGATCAGCTGTGATCCGCTGTCGGATCGGTCGCGGTTGCTTTTATCGTTACGTCGATCAATTCGTCGTCCCGCTCTTCGGCTATGCGGTCGCTGTCGATTTTAACGCCGACGAGAACTTGCTCTCCGACCGGGAGTGTCGCTGCTCCAGCATCACCGTCGAGGAGCGGTTCCGGGTTGTCGACGTAGAACCCCATCTCGTCGTACACCGGTGCTTCCGGGAACTCCGCCCAGAAGAACACGTCCTGTGACCCGGTGTTCTTGACGGCGAATACGTCGTCGAACGTCACTACTGCATCGACATTCGGGCCGTGTCCCTCGCCTTCCAGCACCTGGTTGAAGTCGAGTTCGAGGGTCGCGCCACCCCCCGTATTATCGGCGATGTCCGCATTCGGGTAGTCGACGGAATCGAGCGCCTCGAGTTGGAGCAGGGCTTCATCCTCACGCTTGACGGCGATATCAGCGTTTCGCTCGCCGCTTACCTGGGTGAACGCACCGGTACCGATAACCACGCTACCAGTGGCGAATGCACCCAGTCCGACGAGGACGCTACGACGATCCATTATTCAGCCACCCCGTTACGCCTCGCTTGCGTCGGCTTCGAACGCGATCGTGTCGGCGACTTCGTCACCGTCACTGAGACCGCTAGTGTCGATCGTCAGTCCGACGGTGGTTGACTCGCCGACACCGAGCGTCTCCCAGCCGTCTTCGAGATCGGGATCCAGGGTGACCGCGTCGGCGTTGTCGCCCTGTACGTCGGCCTGGACACCGACGGACTGGCTACCCTGGTTTTCGACGACGAAGACGTCGTCGATCACCGTCTCTGCTTCGGGATTCAGTTCGTCGATCGTAATTTCGAACGTACCGTCGTCCGCTTCGCCGGCGTACTCGTCGCCGTTGTCGGTATCAGCGGCGCTGATCTGGAGGTACGCGCTCGAGTCACTCGTGACTTCGATGCTCGCGTCACGGTCGGCTTCGACCGACGTGAACGCGCCCGTTCCCACGGCCGCGGCTGTTCCCGATGCCAGTGCTCCCAGTCCGATGACGAATTTTCGTCGTTGCATGGTTGATCTCTCCATCGTGATCGCAGGCGACAACACGCCCCCTCTGCGATGGCTGTCGTCGCCCAATCCCCGCTTCAGGGATTACAGGTCGAGCGTCTCCAACAAGGGATATTGTAATACACCTGTGGAGTTAATTTCAGAATGCAATGATGGATAGTCAACCGCCTGCTGACTCCGTCGTCGAAATCCTCGGTGAACTGCCACCTCCCTGGAACGAACGCGAACTTCAACTTGGAACGCCGTCCGGGATGTAGTGTTCCCAAATTTCCTCTTTCAGATCCTCTTCTGGAAGGGTATCAGTGACGTTTACCTTCCTCAACGTTGGTCTGAATCTCCCTATAGCCGATCGAACGGCCCTCGCAGTCCTTTCGTACAGGACCTGGCTCCCAATCACTCTCCCGGGCGGTCAACGATATTCCTGATTTGTTAAACCTTGAATTAGTTGGATTCAATTACTTATTGAGCACACAACCTTTTTTGCAAGAGGTGTGATACCGGCTACCCGATGGGGACAACTCACGCAGCACAATCTGCCGATGCAGACGTACCGGGGACCGACGCCGACGGGGGTTCGCCCGATACCGAACCGACGGACGCCACTCTCACCGAAGACGAACTCTTCGAAATGCTGTCGAACCGGCGTCGACGCCACATCCTCCACCAGCTCATGCGAGAGGGTGACCGAATCGACGTCGGAACGCTCTCCGAAGAAATCGCCGCTTCCGAGGACGGCATCGATATCCACGAAGTCTCGAGTACCGACCGAAAGCGCGTCTATACGGCGCTTCACCAGTCTCACCTGCCGAAGATGGACGAGGCGGGCGTCCTCGCGTTCAACAAGGACCGTGGGTTCGTCGAACCGATGCCCGCACTCGAGGACGTCGAGATATACATGGACATCGTTCACGGACGCGAGATCCCCTGGAGCGACTACTACATCGGCCTGACGGCGGTGTCCGCCCTGTTGCTCGCGGTGTCCGCGGCCAGCCTCGGACCGTTCGCGGCACTCTCTCCGTACGCCTGGGGCGTCTTCGTCGTCGTCTCGTTCGGCGTTTCGGCGATCGCACACCGATACTACGCTCGCCGGAATCGCCTGGGGATCACGGAGGATCCACCCGGTGTCGAACTCGAGTACTCGTCGGACAGCGACCGATAACCGTGGGTCGCCCTGTTCGATCCACCCCTCGTAGCGCGCCGAAACGCCGTTCCCGACCGCCGACACTGATATGGACCGAACGAGACGCGCGACGCTCGTGATGATCGCGGGCTCGAGCGGATTGCTCGCCGTCGACACGCTCGGCCACTCGAGTGCGGAACTCGAGCGAGACGTATCGGTCGACGTAGTGAGCGACGCGAACGCGTATCTCGGGTTAGTCGACGACGACGTCGAAACAGGTGGCCTCCTCTTCGAGGATGGCGCGCGGTACCCGCTCGCGACGTTCGACGTCGTCAACCAGCTCACCGAACCGATCGACGTCTCGCTCGCCCTCGAGGACGAACGTGTCCGGTTCACGTCGATCGAGACCGGCGACGAGCGACACCTCACCGAGCCTGATCTCGGTAGTGGAGAGAAAGTCGGCGTCACGATCGACCTCGATAGTCGCTCCTCGCTTCCGGTCGACGAGGAGACGATCACGACTGCACTCGAGATCGAAGCCGACGGAGAACGGACACACGTCGACGCCGAACGAACGCTCACGCTCCTTCCGGGAGTATTACTCGTCGTGGACCTGTGTTCGTTCCCGGGGTGGGACGGCACGCTCGTCCTCCGGAAGCGACGAACCGAAGACGGGGATCTTTCGCTCCACCTCGAGATCGTCGACTGTTCCGGCGACAGTCGTACGTCGGTCGACGAAATCGACGTCTCGAGTGGGCTGGTTCCCGAACTTCGACTGTCGTTTCCGGAGGAAGATCATCTCTTCTCTCGCCACTCGAGTTCGCAGGCCGATTCCGGTTCCAGTGACGATCCGTCGCAAACGAACTCCGAACAGACGTTCGAGTCCGCTCTCACGACGGCGGACAGCGTCGACGCCGAACTCGAACGAGAGTCGACAGCGGACGACGAGAGCGAACTGACTGCGAACGACGAGTCGGGCGTTCCTGTCCTCGAAGTCGATCCGGATACCTCGCTCGAGGACGTGGAGTCACGGCCGGTGGAATCGGTCGAGGTTCGGTTTTCAGAACTCGAGGAGTAGTTTCTCATCCTGATGGTAACTAGTTGCAAACGCCAGAGCAGCTGTTCTGGAGGGTGAGACTGAAGGGACACCGATTCTGGTATTAAAAGGAAGAGAGTCAATCGTCGTCAGTGACAGTCCTTACTGTCGTGTTTTCGCCGACGTCTACCCGTCATCGGCGTCCGTCGCATTGAACGACCCCGTTCCACCCGCTGTTACTGACGGATCAGGGTCCGGATCGGGCGACGGACCGGGAGACGGTCCCGGCGTCGGCGATGGCGTCACCTCATCGTCGTCCTCGTCATCATCGTTTTCGTCGTCCTCTTTTTCTTTGTCGTCTTTGGGGTCATCATCCGGTGGGCCGTCAGGTTCCTCCTCGTCCGGCGGCATTTCTTCGTCGTCTTCGTCCGAGTATGGTTCCGGGTCGGGTTCCTCCTCGTCTTCGTCGGAGTCGGGGGCGAGCGACGAACAGCCGGCGAGTACAGCGGCCCCGCCGACGACGATGACCTGACGGCGGGTGCGCGACATCGGTTACTCGCCGTCCTCGGCGGTGAACTCGCCATCACCGCCCGCGGTAGTTCCGGGGCCGATGTTTTCGATGGTGAGCGACCCGTCGCCGTCGGCGTCATTGTCCGTGTGCTCGACGCCTTCGGTGTCGGTGACGGTGGCGTGGACGGTGAAGTCGAAGTCGAACGAGTCCGTGTGGTCGAGGTCGAACTCGACTGGCGTCTTGCCGATATACCAGTCTTGTTCGGCCCCGCGTTCGAGTTTCACCGCGAGCGACTCGGTCGGGAATACCGTCTCCGTCTCTTCGATGGTGCCGTCGGCGTCGCGGCCGTCAAGGGAGACCTCGTGGTACCGCTTCCCGAACTCGGTTCCGAGTCCGTCGTCGTCGTACCGCTCGCCGTGCTCCAGAAGGTCCTCACCAGTCCACTCGTCTGGTTCGCCTTCGGCGTCGTCGGCAATGATGTCGAACGAGAAGTAGTGGTTAGTCGGGTTGTAGAACGTGATGTCGATACCGTAGCCGCCGTCGCCCTCGGAGACCTCGAAGTATGGCCTGTCGTTACTCTCGTTCTCCATGTTGTGGTCGTAACCGGTCACGGTGTCGTCAAGCCCGACGTTGCTGACTTCCCACGGTACATCGAAGGCGTCCTCGCCGAACAGGTCGAGGAGGTCGATGTCCGAAGCCTCCGTTGTCACAGGATCGTCGCCAGGACGGTGCGAGGTCTGCTGGTCAGAGTCGAGTTCCTCCTCGATCTCACCAGGGTCGTACGCCTGCTTCGTCTCGCCGTCGTGTTCGACTTCGACGTTCCACTCGATGTGTTCGGCGTCGTTGTCGAAGCCTTCCCACGCGGCGGCGAGGGTGACGTTCGAGACGGCCAGTTCCTCGAACTCGCCGTTATGGGTGTCGAACGATTCGTCGTCGATGGCGAACGTGCCGTCCGCTTTGACTTGGGCGGCTGCGCTGCCAGTGAAGGCCGCGAGTCCGATAGTTGCTGCCCCGATACCTCCCGCGCCTGCGATGAACTTGCGTCGGTTCATTATCGAAAGTGATCTTTTGCTTCCCGAGGGGACGATCAGGGCTCACACCGCTCTGGTCGATATCCGTTGATGGCTGGATCCCCCATTGCGGATGAGTAGCCGCCTGTCGACCGCCCCACTCGTCCGACCCCCTGTAGGGATCGCAAGAAATCGGTCATCCAGGAGAGTTATTGTAATACGTCTGTGGAACTGAAGTCGGGTTTCGGTTGTATTCGGTCAACTACCTGCTGTCTATACTGGTGGGGAGTTCAGTAGACATTGACCCCAGTCAAAATGAACCCAATCGTCGGTAGCGACTCCCCCGAGTCCGATTGACTCCTGGTCAATCACTGCCGGGGAAGGAACGGATCGTGTATCGAAGCGTTTGACTGCCGGTCAACGTTCACCTGCGTCGACGCGACCTCCGAGTTCACACTTCGATAATCTCGTCTCCGAACCTCGAGAGCGCCTCTTCTGGATCCTCGCTCTCGAGGCCGACGATCACGTGGTCGACGCCGTACTCCTCGAGTCGCCGGAAGTAGTCCCGATACCACTCGACGCCGGCCCGATACCCCAGGTGCATCGGTTCCGGTTCAGCGGTGGGGTCGTCGGCCAGGTCGACCCGGATCGCCATCGCGTACGGCTTTTCGCCCGCGTCGTCGCGCCAGTCGGCCACGTAATCCTCGAGCGTGCGCTCCGGGAGGTGATAGAAGAGCCAGCCGTCGCCGTGCTCGGCGATCCACTCTCTGGACTGGCGGGCCTGCCCCGTCGGTAGCATGGGAATCGTCTCCGCGGTCGGTTTCGGGACGATGTCGAGGTCCCCCTCGAGTCGTCCCCACTCGCCCTCGAGTTCGGGGTACTCCTCGCGCCAGAGGGCTTGGATGGCCTCGAATCGCTCGCGGAACTGCTGGCCGCGCTCGTTGCGGTCGACGTCGAAGGCCGGAAACTCGGGGTCCCGGTCGCCGGAGGCGACGCCGAGGACGAGTCGTCCGTCCGAGAGCCGGTCGATCGAGGCGGCCGACTTCGCGACGTGGATTGGATGACGTAGCGTGAGGACGATGCTCGCGGTGCCGAGCGCGACCTCGTCGGTGTGGGCAGCGACCTGCGAGAGCCATACCCAGGGGTCGAACGTCTGGCCCGCGTCGCCGAACTTCGGCCAGTAGGTGGGGACGTCTCGAGCCCAGAGGCCGTCGAAGCCGACCGATTCGGCGTGGCTCGCCAGCCGTAACTCTTCCTCGATGGGGGGCGTCGACCGATTCGTCCCCGTGAGCGGAAAGCCAGCACCGAACGTGAGTCCGTCGTCGTCGAACAGTCGCCGGTAGCCCGCGTTCGCGTCTTCCTCGAGCATTATTCGGTCGCGTGTTCTACTGGCCTGGTCCCCAAAGAGGTTGTCTCTCGTCCGTCTTTTCACACGCCCCGCTGACTGATGCGATCGGCGATACGTTTATTTCGTCCCGATCGGAGTCACAGCTATGGCACCGACGCTCGTGAACGTGGCCGTCGGCGTGCTCGTCGGGCTTGCCCTGCTAGGTGTCGCGTTCGATCGGCGCTCTATCCTCCTCGTCGCGCTCGTGGCTGCGATTCCGGACCTCGACGCGGTCGTGAGTCTGGTCGTCCACGGGGCGACAAACGCCGTCTTCCACACGCTGTTGCTCCCCGGCGTCGCGTTCGCGGCGCTGTACTGGGACACCTGCCGTCGTGAGTCGTCGTGGCTCCGCGACCGCTGGGGATGGTACGGGGTTCGTGTCGCCTGGGTCGCGCTCGCGGTCTACGTCGTCGCCGGAATCGGGGTCGACCTCTTCCGACCCGAGGGCGTAAACCTCCTCTATCCCTTCCACGATCGGTTCTACGCCGTCGTCGGCCGATTCCGGTTGTCGACCCACGAGGGACTGATCCTGACGTTCGTCGACCGCGGCGACCATCTCCTGTGGTTTACGTCGCCCGGCACGACAGCCGACCATCACGTCGAATCCTGGATCAATCCGACGCCGGGGACGGGCCTCGAGACCGGCGTCGAACGCCGATTCACGCTCGTCGAGTCGGGGTGGCAACTGGTCGTCGTCGCCGCGTCGATCGCAGCGCTCGCGGCACGGTTCCGCCTGGAGGGTGAGAACTGATGCCGTCGACGATCGTCCACGCCGGGTTCGCCCTGTTGCTCGCCGCGGGGCTGTGGAAGGGAACGCTCGACCGGCGCGCGCTCGCCGTCTTGCTCGTGATCGTCGTCGTCCCCGAAGCGGATACGATCGCAGGCCTGTGGATGGACGGCGCACATCGAGCCCTGTTGCACAACCTGACCATCCCCATCGTCGCCGGTCTGCTCCTGTACTGGGATACCTGCCACCGCGAACGATCGTGGCTTCGCGATCGCTGGGGCGGGTGGGGCGTCCAGGTCGCCTGGGTCGGCCTGTTCGTCCACGTCTTCGCGCACATGCTGCTGGATTACGCCCATCTCGAGGGGATCAACGTCTTCTACCCCGTCGTCGATCAGTTCGTCCGACTCGAGGGCGAACTCTACTACTCGACGACCGAGGGGTTCGTCCAGACGTTCGTCGAGTTCCCGACCGACGACGTCGAGGGGACAGCCATGGACGTCGGCGCGACGGGGACGACCGCGGATACGCACGTCGACAACCCCGTCGAACCCACCGCGGCGGTCGAGGGTGATCCGGACGAACCAGTCGAACGACTCTTCCCGGTCGCCGACAGCGGCTGGCAGTTCCATCTCGTGCTCTCGGGACTGTTCGTGCTGCTCGCACGACGGTTCCAGGACCGGCGGGACGAGCAATAAATCGGCGAATGGCGGTTCGATTCCTATCCTCAAGCTATTTGTTCGTCTAGTTAGCTATTCGACGCATGATCGTTGCCCTCCTGATCGTCGTTACCTTCCTGTGGCTGTGTGTCGGCATCTGGGCCGGCTACGATGCGAAGACGAACAGTTCCCATAACGCCCTGCTGTGGGGATTGACGGTCTTTTTCGGCGGAATCGTTGGTCTGCTCCTCTACGTCAATCTCGGCCGCGATCGAGTCGGCGACGCTAGCGCGGCTTCCGTCCAGCCGCCCGAACTGCTCGAGTGTCCCAACTGCCACGCCATGGAAGAGGCCGACAGGGACGTCTGCCGATTCTGTGAGACGCCGCTCGAGGGGACGTAGCGGTTCCGCTGAGCGTCGATCGGTTCGGTCGCTCGAGGACGGATAAACCGTGGAACCGGTACTACTCAGTGGCTGGCGACCAATTGTCTCGGTATGGACGTCCGTACCGGAGTCGCTGCGTACTTCCCGGATCGGCCGCCGACGTGGACGGAAGTCGTGCTTGGCGTACTCGTCCTCGTCGCGATCGCTCCCCGCATATACGTCGATTCGCCGTCAGCCCCCGCGCTGCTCGTCGGCTTTCTGGCGTTTGCCGTCGCACTCGGTCCGGCAGCCACGACGACAGCTGGACGACGCATCGAAGAGTGGTTCCGGCGTATCGGCGTCGTCGGTCGCGCGATCGTCCTCCTGACATTTCTCGCCTCGACGCTTCTCGCGTATCGCCTCGAGGCGATCCCGAGCACACTCGTCGGGGACGCTGCCGTCGGTGGATTGCTCGCCGTGATCCTGTATCTGGCCGCACACGTGCTTCTCACTCGAGAAATTTCGGGCTGGAGTACGGCCCGGCAGTAACCTCTTCTCGAGAGCGTTGTCTCGCTGGTTCTTCGGTCGGTTCGCTCGAGAAGATACCAAAAAGCCGTTCGCGTTCGCGCCTCTCACTTCCTGTGATCTTCGAACCGTGCCGCTTGCTGTCCTACGAGGACGGCACGACCGTGATCGGATCTTTCCTGTCGACTGCTTGCTCGAGTTCGTCCGCGATCGCGCTCCCGCGTGACACCTGGATTTCCCCGCCACGACTCACGGTGGCGGTGAAGAGGTAGTCGCCGCCGGCCTGCACTTCGACGGTTTCGCCGTGGTTGCCGTCGACGGGGATGACGATGTGTCTCGAGGTGACTTCGGGGGCAACCATCTGGCCGCCCTGTCCGCTCGCGCCGCCGTCGCTGGTGGCACCACCGCTGCCGCCGGCAGCCGACCCGTAGTCGGGGTTCTCGTCGTGCGTGCGAACGTCGATGTTGATGCCAAGCCGGTTCTCGATGTCGGTGATCCGACCGCCACCTTTGCCGATGACGCTCGAGATGTCGCTTTCCTCGACGTAGACGATGGCCTTGTCTTGGCTCTTGAGCTGGACGTCGACGTAGCCGCGGGCGACCGAGCGGATCTCGCGTTCGATCTCCTGTTTGGCGATGCGGTCGACGCCGGACTCGTTGCCGGGGCCGCCTTCCTCTTCTTTGAGGGGGACGGTGACGACCTGGCGGTTGAAGGTGTAGATCTCGTACTCGGGTTCGCCGGTCTCGAAGTTGGTGACCTGAATGACCGGGCGAGCGAGGTCCTCTTCGGTGAGCCCGGCGGGGACCTTGACCTCGGTCCGGACGTCGTAGACGGTCTCGACGCGGCCGGCCTCGATGTAGACGACGGTGTCGACGACCTGCGGGATCATCCCGAGTTCGACGCGGCCGACGAGTCGCTGGAGGGCGTCGATCGGTCGGGTCGCGTGGACGACGCCGATCATGCCGACGCCCGCCAGTCGCATGTCCGCGAAGACCTCGAAGTCGTCGGTCTTGCGGACCTCGTCGTAGATGGTGTAGTCGGGACGGACCATTAGCAGGGCGTCCGCCGTCTTTGCCATCTCGCCGCCGAGTTCGGTGTACTGGGTGATCTCGGGGCCGACCTGCAGGTCACGCGGTTTCTCCATCGTCTTGACCGCGTAGTCGTGATCCGAGATGAACCGGGCGACAGCCTGTGCGAAGGTCGACTTCCCTGCGCCGGGCGCACCCGAGATGAGGACGCCGCGCTGACGCTCGAGCAGCCGTTCTTTCAGTTCGTCGGCGTTCTCGTAGTCCTCGATGTCGGTCTGGGCGATCGGCCGGACGGCCGTGATCTCGATGCCGTCCGAGAACGGGGGTCGACCGATCGCGATCCGGTAGTCCCGGAACTGGACGATCTTCATTCCAGGTTCGGAGAGCTCGAGGAAGCCCTCGGGGGACTCCTTGGCGGCGTCGACGACCTCGCGGGCGTACTCGTCCATCGTCTCCTCGTCGAGTGGTTCGTCGGCGATCTCCTGGTAGTGCATGTCGCCGAGTTCGCCGCGCTTGGCCATCGGGACCATCCCCGTCTTGAGGTGGACGCTCATCGTCGCGTCGTCGAAGTAGCTCTCGACGGTGAGCGTGCCGACGTCGACCTCGCGGGTCTCCGGGGCGACGTGCTCGACGTCGAGCCCTTTCGCCTCGGCGACCTCGGCCTGGACGACGTCGCTCGTGAGGAAGGTCGCCTCGAGTTCCTCCGCGAGGTCGCGAATGAGCGCGTCGATCTCGCCCTCGGAGGCGTGACCGCGCTCGATTGCGTTCGGTCGCTCGCCGACGTACTCGAGGTCGATCACGCCGTCGTCGGCGAGGTCGGCGAGTTGCTGGAGCTCTTCGAGACCGTCCCAGCCGGTCTCGATGCCGTCGTTGGCCTGCGCCTCGAGTTCTGCGACGACGGCTTCGGGTACCGAAATCGTCGCTCCCTCGAACTGCCCGTCTTCAATCGTCGCCGAAACGCGGCCGTCGATGACCACGCTCGTATCCGGCACGACGTTCATACGATAACTGGTTCACGTACGCCTATAAGGGTGTTCCACCCGAGTGGAGTGGTTCGCCCTGCTCGCTCGGAGTGTGTGAACGGATCGCTGACGACTCGTCGAGCGGTCCAGTACTGACCGAAACTGTTCGCACACCGATCGACCGCTGTCGTGCGATCTGACGTGAACTGACGTTCAGTGGGCACTATCCCTCACCTCGATCACGACAAAACTTAACCTTCGAGAGCGGAAATTTCGGTCATGAGTTCGGAACAGTCGCTCGGGAGCGACGGACTAGATCTCGCCGTCGGTCTCGACGAGGACGACATCGAGCGACGAAAGCGGCTTCTCGGCTTCGACGCAGTCGACGAGCGACGGCTGGCCGACCTCGAGTCACTGCTGGAAGAGACTCACGAGGCGGTCGTCGAGGAGTTCTACGGCTCGCCGGAAGACGAACGATCCTGCGAGGACCTCGAGCAGTCGTCGGCGACCCGCTCGACGCTGAAACGAAGCCAGCGAATCGCTCCGTTCTCGACTGCGACGGGTGGGTACGGCCGCGAGTACTTCGAGAAACGCGCCCGGGTCGGTAAACTGCATGCCGTCCACGACGTCTCGCTGCCGCGATACGTCGGTCAGTACGGCGTCTACTGCGATCGCGTCGTGAATCGAATCGGCGAACGCGTCAAACGGCAGGTCGTCGCCGAGATCGAGTCGTGGTTCGACCGCCGCACCGACGGCGGACTGGGACGACTCGCCGGCGCGGTCGGACTCGGCGACGACGGCACCGACGCGGACGGACTCGAGACGGCCGTCCGCGAGGCCGTCGACGAGGGACTGAACGACGTTCGCTCACTGCTGCGGGTCGTTACCCTGGACGTACAGGCCGCGACCGAGGCCTACGCCGACTCCTACGATCGAGACCTCGAGGCAGCGGTCGATCGCCACGAACGGCTCGCAAGGGACGTCGAGGCGGACGTCGAACGACCGCTCGCGGAACTCGAGGAGGCGAGCGAAGGGATCGCCCGACGTGCAGAGGCTATCAGCCAGCACACGGAGCGCCAGGCGGACAGCGTCGAGGACGCCGCGACCGAAATCGACGAGATCAGCGCGGCCGCCGAGGAGGTCGCGACCGTCGCCGCCCGAACCCGCGAGGAGAGCGAACGGACGGAACGGCTCGCAGCCGACGGCGTCGACTCGGCGACCGGCGCGCTCGTGGAACTGGACGCGATCGAGGAGGCGACCGATCGCGTGACGGAAGCCGTCGAGGATCTCGAGTCCCGGACCGACGAGATCGACGAGACGCTCGAGCGTCTCGACACGCTCGCCCAGCGAACGGCGATGCTGGCCTCGACCGCGAAGATCGAGTCCTCGCGCTCGAGTGCGGACGACGACGCGCTCGCGATCATCGCCGACGAGGTACGGTCGTTCTCGGAGCAGACGAAGGCCGATCTGGAGGCCATCGAGGAGTCGCTCGAAGGGGTCACGGAGGGCACCGAGAAGGCGGTCGAGCGGGTCGCGGAGACGGACGAGCGGGTCGACGCCGGTGCGGAGCGCGTCAGGGAGACCGTCGAGTCGTTCGAGGAAATCCACGAGGCCGCCCGGTCGACGGCCGCGGGAATGGACGACCTCGCTGTGGCAGCCGACCAGCAGGCCCACAGCATCGAGGCGACCGCGGAGTCGGTCGACCGACTCGCGGAGAGTGCCGACCGGGTTGCGGCGGCAGCCGAGTCGGTCGCGGCGGCGAGCGAACAACAGACCGCGAGTCTTCGGACGGTGAGCGACGCCGTGTCGAACCTGACCGACTCCGATCCGGTCGAGACGTCGCTGGTGCCCGAACCGACGCGGTAAACGACTGGCGGCGATGCAATCAACACGCCGGCGACCGAACCTCGCTGCATGAGCGTCGTCGAACTGACCCGCGACCTCGTTTCGATCCCGAGTTTCGAGGACGAGACGGCTGCGGGTGACTTCATAGCGGAGTGGCTGCGCCGGGAGACCGACGCCGACGTCACGCGCGACGAGGTCGGTAACGTGATCGCTCGCAAGGGTGATTCGACGGCCGACTCGCTTGCACTGGTCGGCCACCACGACGTCGTCGAACCAGCATCGTCTCAGGTGGCAGGTGAGGAGTACGTCGCCGAAGAACGCGACGGCCGTCTCTACGGTCGCGGTACCGCCGACATGAAGGGTGCGGTCGCGGCGGCCATGCTCGCCTTCCGGGACAGCGACCCCGCCGGCGAACTCGTCTTCGCGAGTTTCGTCGGCGAGGAGGTCGGCGGCGTTGGCGCTCGTCACGCCATCGACGAGGGATTCGCTCCCGAGTACGCCGTCGTCGGCGAGGGGTCGACGGGCTACTCGAGTCCCGGCGTCACCGACGTCGCCGTGGCTCACAAGGGACGACGGGGGAGTACGATCACTGCTCACGGGGAGGCCGCCCACGCCAGCGAAGCCGACGCGGGCGAGAACGCGATCTACCGGGCGACCGAGGCCGTTTCGCTCGTCCGGAACCTCGAGCCACCCGCAGTCGAGGTGACAGGCGAGACGCTCGAGGGCAGCGTCGTCGTCACCGAAATCGACGGTGGGACGGCGATGAACGTCGTTCCCGATCGCTGTGAGATCACGGTCGACGAACGGACGGTTCCCGGAAAGCGAGCGCCGCTCGACCGCGTCGAGGACCTCGAGGGCGTCGAGTGGACGGTCGACCAGGATCTGCCGCCGATGCGGTGTGACGACGAGGACTTCGCTGCGGCGGTGCTCGAGGCCGCAGACGGCGCTCAATCGGCAACGCCGGAACTCGTCACGAAACCCCACGCGACCGATGCTGGCTGGCTCGCCGCCGCCGGCACGGAGTGTGTCGTCTGTGGGCCCGCCGAACCCGGAGAGGCCCACACGGATACCGAGAGCGTTTCGATCAATGTCCTCGAGCGGTGTCGGGAGAGCTATCGGTCGATTGCGGAGACGTGGCCGCGGTGACTGTCGAAGCGATTAGAGCCCGGGGACACCGACCGCGTTGAACCCCGTAATTCCGACCGCGGCGAGGGCGTACAGGACGATCAGAACCGTCACCCACGCGAGCAGACCGACCATCGCTGCGGCGGTCCAGCCACCGGGATACCGGACCTGGATCACCGCGACGTACGCGAGCAGTGCCAGCAGCGGACCCAGTAGCGGGATCCAGCCGACGAAGAAGCCGACGACTGC
This sequence comes from Natronobacterium texcoconense, assembly GCF_900104065.1. NCBI lineage: Archaea > Methanobacteriati > Methanobacteriota > Halobacteria > Halobacteriales > Natrialbaceae > Natronobacterium > Natronobacterium texcoconense. The sequence continues at coordinate 78,729 of NZ_FNLC01000005.1, forward strand.
CCAGACGATCGCGCCGATCAACGCCGTGACGATGGCGTGGTCGTAGTCGCCCGCGCCGACGATGACGCGAGCGCCGACGTAAATCCCGAGCGCGCCGATCAGCAGGCTGGCGACGAAGACGATGGCTGACGCAAGGACCATAGCGAATAACGGTCGGCCAGTACGAACAGGTCACGGCTTGCAGATTCCGCACAGTTTCACGACGACGTCGCTGCGGCTACGAGGTTTCTCTCGAAGAGTTCCGAAACCAAGACGTTGATGACAGCCCCTCCCATACCACCCGGGTATGGCAACCGATCCGGCCCAGAGCGAACGGGCTGACGATACGTACGCCGAGTTCGAGTCGCGAATCGAGCGCATCTCCAACGTCGGCAACGCTGCCGGCATCCTGCGCTGGGACCAGGAAGTGGTGATGCCCGAGGAGGGGACGCCCGCCCGGGCACAGCAGCTCTCGACGCTGTCCTCGATCAGCCACGAACTGCTGACCGCCGACGAAACCGGCGAGTTGCTCGAGGAACTCGAGGACGCCGATCTCACCGACGAGCAAGAGGCGGTCGTCCGCGAGGTCCGCAGACGGTACGACCGCGAGACCAGCGTCCCGCAGGAACTCGTCGAGGAGATCTCGGAGACGACGGCCAACGCCCATCCGACGTGGAAGGAAGCGAAGGAGAACGATGACTTCGAGACGTTCGCACCGACCCTCGAGAAACTCGTCGAACTCAAACGCGAGTACGCCCACCACGTCGATCCCGACGCGGATCCTTACGCCGTCCTCTTCGCGGAGTACGAACCGTATCTCGACCTCGAGACTGCAGAGCGCGTCCTCGAGCGACTGCGCGACGAACTCGTACCACTGATCGAGGAGATCGACGCGAGCGACGCCGACCTCGAGACCGACGCCTTCAGCGGCCAGTTCGACGACGACGATCAGGAGGCGCTGGCCCGCGACGTGCTCGACTCGCTGGGCTACGACTGGTCTCGCGGCCGCCTCGACACTGCGCCACACCCGTTCTCCTCGGGGACGCAGTTCGACGCGCGCGTGACGACCCGGTTCGAAGAGGACGACCTGCTCGGGTCGATCACCTCGACGATCCACGAGTTCGGCCACGCCAACTACACGCTCGGCCTACCCGACGACGGCTACGGGACGCCGCTGGGTGAATCCCGCGACCTCTCGGTCCACGAGTCCCAGTCGCGGCTCTGGGAGAACCACGTCGGTCGCTCCCGGCCGTTCTGGGAGCACTTCCTGCCGATCGCCCGGGAACGCTTCCCCGAACTCGAGGACGTCAGTCCCGAAGAAGCGTACGAGGCGGCGAACCAGGTCTACGACGACAACCTCATCCGCGTCGAGGCGGACGAACTCACCTACCACCTCCACATCGTCATCCGGTTCGAGATCGAACGCGAACTCATCTCGGGTGACCTCGAAGTCTCCGACGTACCGGAGGTCTGGAACGACAAGTACGAGGAGTATCTGGGCGTCCGCCCCGAGACCGACGCGGAGGGCTGTCTGCAGGACATCCACTGGTCGCACGGCTCCTTTGGCTACTTCCCGACGTACTCGCTGGGATCGGTGCTCGCGGCCCAGCTGTACGCCGCTGCCGAAGAGGAACTGGGGAGCGAGGCGCCACGCGCCTCGGAAGAGCCGAGCGGCGACGAGCCGCGAGGCGACCTCTCGGAGGACGTCCGCGAGGGCGAGTTCGACGAACTCAACGGCTGGCTCCGCGAGAACGTCCACCAGCACGGCAAGCAGTACACCACGCCCGAACTGATCGAGCGGGCTACCGGCGAGGCGTTCACCGCCGACTACTTCCTCGAGTACGTCGACGAGAAGTACGGCGAACTGTACGACCTCGAGTAGTCTCGCTCGAACGCGGCCCGTTTTTCGTCGTTCGCCCCTTCCCGAGGATTTAGTATCGATTGCCTGGTGTTTCGGGACGAAATATGGCAACTGCTGACGAGGCTCACGATGCGGAGAGTGCGCCCGACGCGTACCGCGACCTCCTCGAGCGATCCGAGAAACTGACGAACCTCCGGATGGCGTCGATGTCGCTGGGGTGGGACCAGCGCGTGATGATGCCCGAGGGTGGGACGCCCGCTCGAGCGGGCCAGCTCTCGACGATTTCGGGTGTGAGCCACGACCTCCTCGTCGACGACGAGGTCGGAGAGTGGCTCGCGGAACTGAGTTCAGCCGAGCTGTCCGACGAACAAGCCGCCGTCGTCCGGGAGATCCGACGCGAGTACGAGCGATCGGCGGACGTGCCCGCGGACCTGATCGAGCGGCTTGCGGCACACCAGGCCGAATCCCAGCAGGTCTGGCAGGAGGCGAAAGCCGACGACGACTTCGGGCACTTCGCGCCTGCACTCGAGGAACTGGCGGACCTGCACCGACAGCGGGCGCGGGCTATCGACCCCGACACGAACCCCTATCGGGTGCTCTACCAGGACGCACAGCCGTACCTGCCGCTCGAGACCGTCGAGGACATCTTCGACGAGCTTCGCGACGGACTCGTGCCGCTGATCGAGGCGATCGAGGAGGACGGCCGGGAACTGCCGTCGGTGTTCCGTGATCCGGAGTACACCTACGACGAGGACGACCAGATGGCACTCTCCCAGGAGGTCGTCGACCTGCTCGGCTACCCCGAGGAACACGGTCGACTCGACACTGCGCCACACCCGTTCATGTCGGGCAACCAGTTCGACGCCCGGATCACCACCCGGTTCAAGGAGGACGATCCGATCGACGCGCTGACGGCGACGATCCACGAGTTCGGCCACGCGAGCTACCAGCTCGGGCTGCCAAAGGAGGAGTACGGAAACCCCCTCGGTGAATCCCGCTCCTCGGGCGTCCACGAGTCCCAGTCACGGTTCTGGGAGAACCACGTCGGCCGCACGAAGCCCTTCTGGGAGCTGTTCCTGCCGCGGGTGAAAGAGCAGTTCCCGCACCTGGAGGACGTCACCGTCGACGAGGCCTACGCTGCGGTCAACCGGATCTACCCCGAGAACGTCATCCGCGTCGAGGCGGACGAACTCACCTACCACCTCCACATCATCCTCCGATGTGAGATCGGTCGGGCGTTCGTCGAGGGCGACCTCGAGGTCTCGGAGATTCCCGAGGTCTGGAACGAGAAGATGGACGAGTACCTCGGCGTTCGCCCCGAGACCGACGCCGAAGGCTGCCTGCAGGACACCCACTGGTCCGCACGGTTCGCGGCTTTCCACGGCTACACCATCGGTAGCGTACTTGCCGCACAGATCGACGCTACGATCCGGGAGGACCTGGACGTCGACGGCCTCGTCCGCGAGGGCGAGTTCGAACCGATCTGGGAGTGGCTAACCGAGCACGTCCACCGATACGGGCAACGGTACCCCACAGAAGAACTGATCGAGGTCGCGACCGGCGAGCCGCTCACCGCCGACTACTTCCTCGAATACGTCGAGTCGAAGTACGGCGAACTGTACGACCTCGACGACTACTGACGCAGGCGGTCCACGCTCGAGCGCAAACCCTTATGTCGCAGATTCGTCTTGTACCGATATGGCCCAGACTCAGGACCGCGACATACTCGAGCACGTTCTCGTTCCGGTTGCACACCCGGACGACGCCCGAAAAACGGCCCGCGCGCTTGCTTCCTACGATCCGGAGCACGTTGCGGCGGTACACGTCGTCGAGAAGGGCGGCGGTGTCCCCGACAAGACGCCCGTCGAGCAGTCCGAAGAGATGGCTGCGGAATCGTACGCGGCCGTTCGCGAGGTCTTCCCGGACGCCGACGAACATACGGCCTACGCCAGAAACGTCGTCGACGCGATCTTCGAGGTCGCAGACGACGTCGACGCCAGCGCAATCGCCTACCAGTCCCGCGGCGGCAACCGTCTCCTGCAGTTCCTCTCCGGCGACCTCTCGCTGAAACTCGTCACTCGATCGGAACGTCCCGTCATTGCCCTTCCTGCTAGCGACGACGAGTAAGCGGCCGACGCGTCCATTTCGACGCGTTTCCATTGCCGTCGCCGAAACCGATTAGGACCGCGCAGTAGTCGCACGTATCCGATGACTGTCACCGACGAGAACGCACTCGAGAGCCAGGTTGCGATCGTCACCGGCGCGAGTACGGGCATCGGGGCGGCGACCTGTCGCCGATTCGCGGCCGCGGGAGCGACCGTCGTCCTCGCGTCCCGCAGCGAGGACCGACTGGCGGATCTGGCGGACGAACTCGAGGCCGACCACGGCGTCGAGACGCTCGTCGTGCCGACGAACGTCCGCGAGGAGGACGACGTCGACGCACTGATCGACGAGACCGTCGACGCCTTCGGCGGGATCGACGTGCTGGTGAACAACGCCGGCCTCGCGAGGGGAAGCGACGTCGACGAGATGACGACGGAGGAGTACGAGACGATCCAGGAGACCAACGTCGACGGCGTCTTCTACGCGACGCGGGCGGCGATCCCCCACGTTCGCGACCGTGACGGACACCTGATCTTCGTCGGGAGTTTCGCCGGCCAGTTCCCGCGGCCGTTCAACCCCGTCTACGCCGGCTCCAAGTGGTGGGTCCGCGGCTTCGCCAAGAGCGTCGCGGCACAGGTCGGCGACGACGGCGTCGGCGTCACGATCGTCAACCCCTCCGAAGTCCGTTCGGAGTTCGAGACGACCGACGGGACGACCTTCGCCGAAACCTTCGACGAAGGCGAGGTAACCGAACCCGAGGAGGTCGCCGACGCAATCGCCTTCGCCGCAACTCGAGAGGGCTCGAGCGTGACCGAACTCGATCTCTACCGCCGGGACAAGTTCGCGGACACCTTCTAGTCGGCACTCCCGACTGTCCCCGTCATCGATCCACCTCGAGTACCGTAACCTCGAGCGGCTCGGAGCCGATCACGACCTCGTAGCCCGCATACTCGAACCGGACGGTGACGGCCGCGGGCGACTCGAGCAACGTCGCCAGCGCCTCGGGGTCGATGGCTTCGTACAGCGGCGGCAGGGCCGCCGGGTCGCAGTCCTCACAGTCCGCGATACGCTCGAGTGCCGTGGCGAGTGCTGGATGCATGATCTTCGGGGTGTTCGACGAGCGAGAGTTCGAATGCTGTTTCGCAGTCGGGACAGCTCGTTGAGTCAGTCGTCCTCGCGATTCGAACGGCTGTACCACAGTCGCAGTGGATGGTGATTCTCGAGACCATGTCTATCTCCGTGTTCATGCCCTGACACGGCGGAAAACAATCCCTCGAGTGCGCCAGACACGTTGTGGCTGGGTCGCAGGACGTCGGCAGGTCTTTATTTCGCCAACGTCAATGGTGGATTGCTCCCGCTACGCGGGGGCTGTGTGTGAGCCGGAGCGTATGGCTCCAACCTTGCACTCCGGCTCGGCGCACTTTCGTGCGCGTCTGTATGTTACGGAATCTATCCTAAAGAACGTTAGGATGCTGACTGGTTGGTGCCGTGAATACCGCTTTGAGAGAGAAGACTAGGTAGAAAGCCTTCGGACCGCTCGACCATCCGCGACTCGCTTACGGCTCACCCCGTTCGCCGTTCGCTTTCCCGCGGTTCTCACTGCGTTCGAACCGCATGCTCGCTGCGCGCCTCACTCGCACCGCTCGTTGCGGTGCTTGCGTCGTCGGGGATGGATCGACCGGCCCGACCCCTTTCAGTCCCACCCACAGGCCCTCACCCTCCCCAGCCGGCTCGCTCACTCCGTTCGCTCGCCCCTCGCGGATCAGTGAGCCGTCCTCGCATCCGCTCGAACGGCTCACCAGCGCGCCACGGCCGAGAGTTCGAGGCCGCGCACCACGCGCGGGCTCGAGCGACTCGGGGAAAGGCAGGCCTCTACCTGGTGGACTGAAAGGGCGAGCCGCTGTCGCGTTTAGTGAGTCGCCTCAGCGACCCCTATCCGCGATTGAGCGGATATGCCGCTGAGCGACCGCGACAGCAGCGAGGGCTTTCGAGGTATTCGCAGCGACGGACGCCTGTCACTCCGATCTGACTCGAGAAAACGACACGAGACAACGACCGAACACGTCCTCGAGCGAAAAACCACAGACTGGGACGTAAAAGGACCGTGGCAGTGCCAGGTGTGTATTCACCCGTGGCCAGTGACTCTGACCGGATATGCGAGTTTCAATCCCGGGAGTACCCGGCGTCTACTACGACACCGATGCGGGGACGACGGCGGTCGCGACCGTCTTCTCCCTGGCAGGCCGTCGAGCACCGAAACCGAAGGGGTACGCACTTCAGGCCCTGCCGTATCTCTGGTCGTTCGAGGTCGATCTACGGGAGGTCCCCAACGACCACCCGGTACAGTATCTCCACCCCGAGGGTGCCCGCAGCCTCGGCACGCTCTCGCCCGAACGCGGGGTGCGACAGGCCGGTACCGAACTCGAGTCGGTACTGCGGTTCGCCTGGGCGGTCAACCGCGAGGTCGAGTCCTCGGCGAACCAGTTTCTCGGCCGGTCGCCGGAGCACGACGGCGTCGTGATCGAAATCGACGACGGAAGCGTCAGCGTCGACGGGGAAGAACTCGAGACCGACGCGTTCGACGTCGACGAACAGGCGGACGCACACCCCAACTCAGATCCGGACCCCGACCAGTTCGATACCGGCGGCGAACGGTAACTGACAACTGGATTTATTTCAGTATGGGAATACATTTACCCCTCGACGTGGAAGCGCCGAATATGCGCGTCGTTACCACGCTTCCGTCGGCGACCGAAATCGTCGCCGCGCTCGGGATCGAACCCGTCGGCGTCTCCCACGAGTGTGACTTCCCGCCGGAGGTCGAGTCGCTCCCGCCGGTCACGGAGTCACGAATCGAGACGAACACCACCAGCGAGGAGATCGACCGCCAGGTCCTCGAGTCGACGACCGACGACGACGGCGTCTACGAGGTCGACTGCGAGACGCTCGAGGCTCTCGAACCCGATCTGATCGTCACCCAGGGAATGTGCGACGTCTGTGCGGTCGACGAGGCGGTCGTCGCCGACGCCGTCGACGAAATCGACGCCGATCCCCAGGTGCTGACGACGGACCCACACAGCGTCGCGGACGTTCTCGCCGACGTCTCCCGGATCGGAGAAGCGACGGGACGCGAGGAACGCGCCCGTGCGGTCCGAACGGAACTCGAGGAGCGGATCGATGCCGTCCAGAACCGGACGTCGGAACTCGGCCTCGAGGAAGAGGATCGTCCCCGCGTCGCCGTCTTCGACTGGACCGATCCCGCGATGATCGCGGGTCACTGGACGGCCGAACTCGTCGAGTGGGCCGGCGGGGAGTACGGACTGGCCGATACCGGAGAACGATCCCGGCCGCGCGAGTGGGAGGAGATTCGGGCGTACGATCCCGAACTGATCGTTGTCGCCCCCTGCGGGTTCGACCTTGCGCAGACGGCCGAAAACCGGTCCGACCTCACCGACCGCGAGGGGTGGGAGGAGTTGACTGCCGTCCAGGACGGTCGCGTCTGGGCGATGGACGGCGACCACTACCTCAACCGACCGGGGCCACGGCTCGTGGACACGTTAGAGGCACTCGCGCCGATCGTCCAGCCGGGACCGAGCGACGTCGGCCCGCCGGCAGAGGTCGCGGTTCCGTTCGACGCGCTCGAAACCCAGGGCTCGCGGGTCCGGCCGCCGGCCGATTCGCGAGCGGACTGACTCGGTCTACTCGTCTCCTTCCTCTCGCTCGTGGGCTTTCTGTCGAGCCTTCGCCGCCCGCTCGCGGTGTTCGTCGATCTCGTCCTCGAGTTTCGTCCCGACGAGGTACGCGAAGTCGTCGGGCATCAGTCCGCGCTGGACGTCGATCGTGACCATCGCGTCGCAGTCCTCGACGATCTCCGGTGCCCACTTTCCCTGTGCGAGTTTCGACTCGTCAGTGACGATCGCCTCACCGTCCTCGACGTCGATAAAGGCCGTCACGATGTTCCAGATCCCGGGGTTGCTCGTCGTCGCCTCGTCGAACAGCCCCTCGAGTCGCGTCTCTCTGACCGGTTCGTCCCGCAGTTCCACGACGAGGTCCTCGAGCGCGACGGCGATCTCCTCGGACTCTTCGGCTATCGCCCGAAGTTCGTCTGGATCGAGGTCGTCGCCTGCAATATCTGTCATCGGTCACCCTCCGGTTCGATAGCGTCGACGGTCATGAATGAGAGTACCCGCCGGGACACTGTAAGGGTACAGTTCTTCCTCGACTCACGAATCGGCGAGGACGTCGGGCACCCACTCGCGGTTAGGATCGTCAGTTCGGTCCATCCAGTCGACGAGTCGCTCCCGCATCTCCCTGCGAACGCCCGCGTAGTCGGGGTGGTCGATCAGGTTCTGTAGCTCCGCGGGATCGGCCGCGAGGTCGTACAGTTCGTCGATACCGGGGCTGTTGTAGACGTACTTGTACCGATCCGTCCGGACCATCCGCTGGCTGTAGAGACCGAACTCGTCGCCGTGGTACTGGGCGAAGATCGAGTCGGGCCACTCGAGGCCGTCGGGAACGTCGCCACCGTTCTCGATAACGGGAACGAGACTGCGCGCGTCGAACGTTTCGGGAATCTCGGCGTCTGCCATCTCGAGGAACGTCGGTGCGAGGTCGTGCAGGTGGACGGGCTGTTCGCAGACCGATCCCGGTTCGGTCACGCCGGGCCAGCGAACCTGCATGGGAATGTGGTAGGTGTCGTCGTACGCTAGTGGTCCCTTGTTGAACTGGCGGTGAGCACCGACGAAGTCGCCGTGATCGGAGGCGTGAACGACGGCCGTCTCGTCGTCGAAACCGTGTTCCTCGAGGGCCTCGAGTACGCGCTCGAACTGGTCGTCGATCAGCGTCACGAACCCCCAGTACTTCGCGATCGCCTCGGCCCACAGGTCCCAGTCGAAGCCGTCGACGCCGCGGTAGTGAAGGTAGTTCTCGTGGACCTGCGGTTTCCCGTCGTAGGTCTCGGCGTAGCTGTCCGGCGGTTCGATCTCGTCGGGATCGTACATCGAGGCGTACGGTTCGGGGACGACGTAGGGATGGTGGGGACCGTAGAAGTCGGCCCGGTGGAAGAACGGGCTGCCATCGCCGTCGGCGTGACGGTCGATGGCCTCGATCGTCCGTTCGGCCAGGAACCAGGCGCGGGTCTCCTCGACGTCGATCGATGTCGTCGCCGAGACGAACGTCCCCTCGCTCGAATCGCGGGGGTCGTCGCCCGTGTACAGTTCCTCCTCGAGGTCGACCTCTCCGAGGGGAACGCCGCGTTCCTCGCGGTACTCGCGGAACGCGTCGTCGATGTCGTCGTGGTGCTTGTCGCTGCCGCCGAGATAGGCGAAGCCGAACGTCTCCGGCGTCTGGTCGCGGCCGACGTGCCACTTCCCGGTGTAGGTGCAGTCGTAGCCGTTCGCGTCGAGAATCTCCGAGAAGGTCGGAATCCCGGTCGGCAGATTCGGCTGGATCGCGTCGTCCTCGTGGCAGTTGTTCAGCATGCCGTGCCCGTGGGGAAACTGCCCGGTCAAAAGCGACGCGCGCGCACTCGAGCAGATACTGATCGGCGTGAACGCGCGGGAAAAGCGCAGTCCCTCGCTCGAGAGCCGATCCATCGTCGGTGTCTCGACTGGCGGGCCGTCGGGCGCAGTACAGTCGTACCGTTCCTGATCGGTGAGTACGAGCAGAACGTTCGGGCGGGTGTCGGCGTCGGCCATCGGGGAGCGTACACCGGGCCGGCAGTTAATGGTCGGCCCTGTAGGTGGGTGATGGGGGAGGACTGCTCTTGCGGTCTCACGACGCTGCTTCGTCTCCCGGCCGTCACTCCCGCTTCGCTTCCCCGCCGTCTTCGGAATCGTCGTCGGTATCGAGCGTCGATTCGACGATATCGTCGCTCAACTCACCCATCCAGTGGAACGTTCGCTGGGCTCGAAAGCCGACCTCTTCGAACGCCGACTCGGCCGCGTCGCGTTCGTCGTCGGACAGTTCGATCAGGTGGATCAGCGGCCGACCGGGAAGGACCCGAGGGTTCGCCGAAATGCCGATCAGAAGGCCCGTGAACGGCGCTTCCACGACGTGGTTCTCCGCTCCGAAGTAATCCGAGATCACGCACACCCGTTCGCCCTCGTCGACGACCGGATGTGGCCCCCACGCCATCTCCACCAGTCCACCCGTCTCCGCACGCAGCCACGTCTTCTCGCTCTCGCTCTCGAGGACTTTCCCGAACGTCGGTGGCTGCGGATCGGTCTCCGGCAACAGGTCGTAGGCCGCCATAACGTTCTCGACGCCGGTCACTCCCCGCTCGATCAGCACGGGCTGGAACCGATCGGCTTCCCCCATCTCGATCGTCGCGGTCGGAACGCCGTCCTCGGTGGCTTCCCGCCGTAACGAGCCCTCGCTCCCGTCACCGGAAAGTACCAGTTCGGCGCCGAACGCCTCGGCGAGACGAGCCACGTCGTCGTCGTCCGTGTCGGCCCGTGCGTGCATGAGCGTCAGCTTGTTCCGCGTCGACGTGTGAAAGTCGAGGCCGACGTCGCACTGGCCGACGAACTGGTCGTAAATCGTCTTCGCCATCCGTGACGCCTCCGAACCGTCGGCCAGACCCGGAAACGAGCGGTTCAGGTCTCGATCGTAGATCGGCAGGTACCGCTGTTCGGCCCGGTACCCCGGTACGTTGACCACGTGGACACAGACGAGCGTTCCGTGGAGGTCGGTCGGCTCGTACTCGTTTGCCACCCGCTGGAGTACCTTCACCCCGTTTATCTCGTCGCCGTGGACCGCGGCAGTCAGGAACAGACGAGGTCCGGGGTGGTCGCCGTTGACGATCGTTACCGGCAGTTCGATGGGCTGGTCCAGATAGCTCTCGCCGACCGGATACTCGAAGTGCCGTTTCTCTCCCGCCTCGACTCGCCGTTTCCCGTCCGATTCGCCCGGTGCATCGAAGACGTACGCTCCTTGATTGGTATTTGGTGGCACGGTATCTGTCGTAGCCGAGCAGGGATGGCTGGAAGTAGCTTTAGCCTGCGATTCGAACGAGGCGTGCGAGTCAGCTCCAGATGTCGTCGCGGCTGTCTTCCAGTCTCGGGTGGACCGTCTCCCAGTCGTTCGGCAGGACCGGCCCCTCGAGCAGCGGATCGATCGTCGTCTCCATCCACTCGAGCAACTCCTCGCGAAGGCGGTCTCGAACGGCCACGGTCGCCGGATCGTCCGGCTGGTCCGACGCCGCGAGGTTCTCTTGCTCGCGCGGGTCGGCCTCGAGGTCGTACAGTTCTTCGTAGGGACGTTGCTCGCCGTAGTACTCCTCGCTGACTTCGCGTCCGGCCCGGGTGCAGTAGATATCGGTCGTCATGTAGACCGCCGGCAGGTGCCAGAAGTTCCGGATGTACTTCCAGCGTTCCGTTCGAATCGCCCGGATCGGATTGTACCGATCGTGCCAGGTCATCCCGGAGAAGACGCGGTCGCGCGAGTCGTACGAGTCGGTATCGCCGTCCAGCAGTGGAGCGAAGCTCTGCCCGGCAATGGAGTCCGTCTCGACGTCCGAGACCGACGTCCCCGCTATCTCGAGTAGCGTCGCGAAGACGTCGACGTTGCTCACGAGGTCGTCGACGACACGGCCCGCCTCGAGGGTACCGGGCTGGCGCATCAGCAGGGTGGCCTCTATCCCGGGGTCGAAACAGGTGCCTTTCGCCCGCGGCATCGCCAGCCCGTGTTCGGTGGTGAACACGACGAGGGTCTCCTCGGTGAGGCCGGCCTCCTCTATGGAATCGAGGATCGTCCCGACGCCGTCGTCGATCGCGTCGAGCATCCCGTGCATCTCCGCGATATCCGACCGGATTCCGGGACGGTCGGGGAGGAACTCGAGCGGTTCGACGTCGTCGGGGTCGGGTGCGCCGTACCGGTCGGCCTCGAAGCCGAAGCGGTCGTCTTCCTCGACGCGGTGGAGTTCGAAGAAGCCGACGGAGGCGAAGAACGGAGAGTCGTGATCGCCGTCCTCGAGCATGGTCGCGAAGTCGTCGGCGACGTCTCGAGCGCGGGCGGTCTCGTGGACCGCCGGCGGCACGTCCGTCGTCAGGCTCTCGTCGCTGTGGATTCGATCGTACCCGAGACGGTCGGGGCGCTCGGTGACGTGTTGCAACCCGAAGAGGTGGGTCTCGTAGCCGGCGTCGGCCAGCAACTCGGGGAGCACTCGTTCGTCCGGTCCGAGTTCCCAGTTCCCGTGAGCGAGTCCGAGCATGCCGTTCTGGTGGGGGTGTCGTCCAGTCATCAGGCTCGCACGACTGGGCGAACACTGGGGTGCCGTCACGAAGTGGCGGTCGAAGCGCATCCCTTCGTCCGCGAGGGCGTCGATCCGAGGCGTGTCGACGGCTGCACCGTAACAACCGACGTACTTCCCCAGGTCGTGGCAGTGGACGAGGACGATGTGTGGCGGACCCATGCCCACACCGTATGGGAAGGGAGGGAGTAAGCCTTCGGACGAATTCGGCAGGTAAATGGTGTACTTACGCTGACTGTCGGCTATCTCTTCCAGTACAGTAGGCCTGCAGACGCTCTGGCAGTGACCTGCTCTCGGAGAGCGGATTCCAGTTCGCCACAGCCTCGACACTGGCCCGGGACAGACAACTATCCGGAACGTCGTTCGCGGTCCGACTCGAGGACGGCCTTCGACTGCCGGTTTCAGGCCAGGTCGTCGTACGTCGGCCGCTCGAGATCACCGGGGAACTCCGCAACCGGAACCTGTGTCTGGTCGCCCGATTCCATGTCCTTGATCGTCACTTCGTCGTTTTCGAGGTCCTGTTCGCCGACGATGACGACCGTCTCGGCGTTGATCGAGTCGGCGTAGTCCAGTTGCGCGCCGAAGGAACGCCCGGCGACGTCGGTCTCGACGATGTGACCGCGCTCGCGAAGTTCGCGGGAGATGCGGGCGGCCTCCGTGCGAGTGTCGCCGACCTGGAGCACGTAGTAGTCGGTGGTCACTTCCTCTTCGGGCCAGACGCCAGCGCGCTGGCAGAGCAGGGAGAGGGTGGCGTGCCCGGGTGCGACGCCGACCGCTGGCGTCGGCTGACCGCCGAAACTCTCGATGAGGCCGTCGTACCGGCCGCCGCCGAAGATCGACCGCGAGACCTCGCCCGTCGAGTCGAAACACTCGAAGACGACGCCCGTATAGTAATCGAGGCCGCGAGCCGTCTCGAGCGAGATCGTACAGTACTCTCGAGCGCCGAAGTCCTCGGCGGCCTCGAGTACGTTCTGGAGGTTGGAGACGGCGTCGGTGACGCGCTCGGTGTCGGCGAACTCCTCGACCGCCTCGAGGTCACCGCCGGCGATCAGGTCGTCGAACTCGGCGGCCTGGTCGTAGTCGAGACCGGCGTCGACCAGCAGGTCGTGGTACTCCGCGGTCGATATCTTGTCGGACTTGTCGACCGCGCGGATGGCGTCGTCGACGTCGACAGCTTCCTCGTAGGTCTCGAGGACGCCACCGAGGATGTCGCGGTGGGAGACCCGGAACTCGAACTGTTCGCCGGTGAGTCCGAGGTCGGTCAGCGCGTCGGCGGCCCACGCCAGAATCTCGGCGTCGGCTTCTGGCTCCGAAGAGCCGAAGATGTCGACGTTAGTCTGGTAGAACTCGCGCTGGCGACCCTGCTGGACCTGTTCGTAGCGCCAGAACGGTCGCGTCGAGAACCACTTGATCGGCTTCGAGAGTTCTTGCTGTTTCGCGACGACCATCCGCGCGACGGTCGGCGTGAGTTCGGGGGTCAGCGTGACGTGGCGACCACCCTGGTCCTCGAACGAGTAGAGTTCCTCGACGATCTCGTCGCCGCTCTTGTCTGTCCACATCTCCGCGCGCTCCAGGGCGGGCGTTCCGATCTCGCGGAATCCGTACCGGCGGGCGGTATCCTCGATGGTATCGATGGTCTCCCGCCGGGCGGTCATCTCCCCGGGATAGAAGTCACGGAAGCCCTTGATTCGGTCGTACATGGGAATGGGTTGGCCGACCGCGGACTTCTATCCTTTCCTCTGGACCGGCCGATACGAAACGGACGAGATCTATAGTAGCTACTGCAAGAGGATGTCACAGAACGCACCTCATGGCGTTTCTTCCGTTCCATTTAGACTGCACTATCCGTTCACTATACCTGCGTAATAACGACCAATTATCCCCAATCAAGTTCAGCAGGAATCTCACTAAACCCAGATCCAGAATGCCGATATGCAGTCCACCCAGCGTTTTTAGCTCCAAGAATATCCGCGTCTGAATCTCCTATCATCGCATAAGTCTCCGCTGGAAGCCGTTTTTCGGCGATTCTGTACGGAGCCTCGTCTGGCTTGTGAGCCCCCGCCTCGTAGGAGGTGACAATTGTATCGAAGTACTGATCGAGATTATATTTGCGGAGTTTCCCTCTTTGCCACTCTGGAAAGCCGTTTGTGAGAACACCGAGTGCATAGTTCTCTGTTAACCGCTCAAGGTCGTCATGAACTCCGTTCTGAGGCCGACATGAAGCTGTCTCTCGCTTTCGGAGCTCTTCAGCGAGCGACTCTGGCTCTGAACAGGGTTCTATACTGGCAAACGCTTGTTTAGCTGGATCTGGTTCACAAGTCTTGAATAATTTAAAAAATTCCTCATTATACTGCGTTATCCAATTATCCTGCACCTCACCTTCTATTGCGTTGAACGTCTCAGCTATGATATTTTGATACTCATGACGAAGCTCAAGCAGTGTTCCGTCCAGATCAAAAAATATCGCTCTTGTAGAAGTCATATTTCCAATATATGATTTCGTGGTTGGTATCTCTTCCCCTGTATCCCCCGTTCGGCGAGCAACCGGTGGGTGAGTATGCGAACTGTTCTATGGCTCCCTCACTGTAAGTCGATGCGCACCTGATCGCACGACAGCCGTGTGCCCAGTGAAAACAGTTCAGTTGTTACTATAGAGGCGAGCCTTCGGAAAGGCCGAGGAATCGGAACTCAACCGACAGTGGCCGGTATGGCCCTGCCGTCTCGAAGCGCGTCAACGGGGACGGGACCTCGTTATGCCTCGACGCTGCCGCTGTAGAACACCGTATCGGTGTTCTCGGCGGGGTTACCGATCATAACTGTCCACTCGTCGCTGTCTTCGGGGACCGTCAATTCGGCCGTGTCGGCTCCATTGCTGACGACTTCACCGGGGCCTTCGCCTCGATCGAGGTCGACAATTCCGACGACGATGTCTTGGTCAGCTGGCGTCCACTGGATTGGGATTTCGACGCTTTCCCCTTCACTCCACGTGAACGAACCGTGAAGGTTTGCTTCGTCCGGTTCGGCTTCGTCCGAGAAGCTGAACGAGTCGGGACCGATCGCCTCGATCGGTTTCTCCGCAGTATCCCACTCGTCCAGGTCGATCGTCGTGGGTTCGGCCGGCTCGGAGGAGTCTTCGTCTGCCTCGACCAGATCGAGGTCGAACTCGCCGATCGAGACCGTCTGTGACTCGTTCGTGCTTGCATCGGACGAGTGCGCGTCGTCACTATCGACGTTCCACTCGTCCAGATCGATCGTCGTCGTCTCGCCCGACTCCGTCTCGCTCGAGTCTACGTCCGGTTCCACGATCTCGATTTCGATGTCATCGAAATCGGTTGTCTGTGATTCGTCTGCCTGTTCTGCTGCCATTACACCGCCCACAGCGACTGCGAGCAGCGTCATAAGCGCCAATGTGAGCGTCGTTGCGTTTCTCATATTATCTCTAGTGTGTCGCGAGAGCGATCCGTGGAGGGCCTACTGTGTCGTCACCCGGTTTGCTGTCACCGTTTACCCCGATCGTCCGATGGGATCGCCGACCGGCGGTACGTAACGCCAGCAGACCGTATCAGCCGAAGTCACTGTGCGGGGACTCTACCGAATCGCTCTCGAGAGGTTGTTGACTGAAAGATATGATAAGTATTGATTGGTAACAAGAACGAACTAGTTAGAAAACAGTTTCACGCCCGTATATACGACGTTTTGGATCGGTATACGGTAGAAATGTGATGGTCTCGGTGAGAGGACGCTCCGATCCAGATGTACGACGACGCTTACGGCGAGGCGGACTCCTGGAGGACGACGACGTTCCCGACACCCTGTCGTTTCCGTTCGAGCAACCCCTTCGTCTCGAGCGAGTCGAGCGTCCGCGTGACCGTCGCTTTCGAGAAATCGGTGTCAGCGACGATCTCTCGCTGTTGGATTTTGCCGTCGGCATCGAGAACCATGGAATAAATCTCCCGTTCAGTATCGTCGAGTCGATCGGTCGTTTCGTCGAACTGGGTTCGATGTCTCTCGACTAGCGAGTTCACGTCGTCCGTAAACTCGAGGTGGACGGGGCGCTCTGTGCCGTCGGTCTGTACGGACGACTCCGCCGATGAGGTGGTGGTCGACGGTTCCGTCAGTACCGATCCGCGTTCCACACTGACGACGAGATACAGCATACTCGCTCCCATCACCCATGCAGCGACCGTGATGATTCCGACTTCGGTGTAGCGAAACTGCTCACCTGCTTCGACGACGTCAGATCCGTTGTCGCCGACCGAGACGACGACGGGTGTCGGATTGATGAGTTGCACCGTGAGAACGAGCGTCGCCGCTAGAAATATGACAGCAGCAAGTAGTTGCCGACCAGAGATATTCCTCATAGACTTTCGTATCGATCAAGTCCCTCTAATAGTCTTCGTGAAACGATTCTACAACTAGTTTCCAACTAGTTCCATACTCGTTTCTCGAAACGTTCATTGACTTTTCCGGTCGACACGTCGGTATGATCGAGCCCACTCGCGCTACCGTCCTCGGAGTGGCGATTCTAGTAGTGACACTCGTCGGGACGGGGACGGCACTTACAATCGCCAGTTCGAGTGGGGATAGCACCGAGATTTCGGTCACGAATGAGAACGTGTCGCTGTCCCAGGACGGAGAATCGTACACCGTCAGTGACGATTTGTCGAACGTAACGACCGTAGAAATCGCCGAGACCGATGGCGAGTATACGATCACGACCGAAAAGCGAGAACCGATACGCGACGACGACCGCGACCGAGCAATCGAAACCGCAACGAGCAACGATACTGTCCAACAGTATCTTCACGAACGCGACGACTACGAGATTTCCGTCTCACCGGTCGAACGGGTACAGCTCTCCCTGAACGAGACCGGCGACGCCGAGAGGATCGATTTCGAGGTGACAGAATCCAACGATTCGATCGTCGTCACTCGAGACGGTTCGTATCGGACCGACAGAGCAATCGTCGAAATCCGTGACGCCGACGAAGGGACTCCCGTGTACGCCGTCCGAGTCGACCTCGAAGACGGGACGATCGTTTCGATTCACGACGTGTAGCCGGAACATGAACCGGCTGGAAACCGGGCATAACTCCAATATTGGCCTCGTCCCGAGTTTCCGGGAGGCTCGCGAAGTGACCTCAGTACAACGGACTCGTTATCGAATCCCGGTCACGTACGTCTGCTCGTGATCGGGGAAGAAGTCCCGAACTGCCTCGCGGCCCTCCTCTTCGACGATAATTGCGCGCAGTTCGGCCTCGTAGTCGGCCCGCTCGATCTCCTCGCTGGGACCGACAGTCACCTCGAGGTTGGCGTCGACCAGCCGATCGACCGCGTTCCGGCCGAATCCAGAGAGCGGAGCGATGTAGTCGACCCCGTGTCGGTCCTCGAGGCTCTGGGCCTGTGCCCTCGAGACCGTCGGGACGCGGTCGTCGCGTCGGGTGCCATCCGCGATGGCGTCGAAACCGGCGGCCGCGAGTTCCTCGAGGGCGTGCTGGTGGACGTGCTGGATGCCGTTTCTCGGGAAGCCGTCCTCCCGGATGCGGTCGGCTGCTTCGTAGGCGACGTCAGGGTCGAGTTCCAGGCGCTCGAACTCGAACCCGAGGTCGCCGGCCGTCTCGCGGGCGTGCTTCCAGTCGTCGCTGAGTCCGAAGTGTGCGGTGGTCAGCGTCACGTCGTAGAACTCGTCGAGGAGAAGCGCCGCGAGCGTCGAATCTTTCCCGCCGCTGTAGAGTAGTCCCAGTTCCATTTACCGTCGCTGGATGTCGAAGCTCTTCGAATCCGGCTTCAGCTCCTTGAGGAGCTGTTTCATCTTGTCGTCGTCGATCTTGCCCTGGATGCGCCCGCTGCGGGCCAGCGAGATGACCTGCCGTTCGACCTGTTCGCCGAACTGGGGCTTGCTCATCTTGACCGTGTTGAGTCGCTTGCGGGCGTCGTCGGTCAGGTGCTGTCGGAGGACAGCCTTCTTCTGGGCTTCGGCCTGTTGCTGGGCGGCTTCCTGAGCCTCCGCATCCTGGCCGTCGGCGCGTTCCTGCAACTGTTCCATTTTCTTCTGTCGCAACTCCTCGAGTTTCTCCTCGTCCGGGCGTTCACTCATGAGTACTCGTGTATACTTTTGCAGCCGGGAAAATGATTACGGAGACGGCCGACAGACGCCACGCTCTCGGGGTCACGGGAGACTGCCGGAAGCAAAACCCGCTCTCTACGCGTAGCGTTCGAGTTCCGGTCGGTCGAGTTCCTCGAGCACGTTCCCGGCGGTGTCGTCCAGCAGACTCTGACCGTCGGCGGTGATGCGTCGTCCTTCACCTTCTGCGGTCTCGACGAGGTCTTCTTCCTCGAGCTGCTGGAGGATGGTCCGGATCATGTTCTTGGAGCCGTCCGTCCGGTGGGCGGGCGCGACACGGTAGCGGGTGGAGCCGCCCTTTGCGCCGCCGTACTCGGTCGACAGTCGTTCGACGCCGATGGGACCGCGGTCGGCGACCTTGCGCAGGAGACTCGCGGCACGGACTGCCCAGAAGTCCTCCTGTTCGGGTGGGAGTTCGCGGTCGGGGCCGGTCTTGGCGAACTGCGCCCAGTCGGGTTCGTCGAGCCGTTCCTCGAGGTCCTCGGCGAGCGCCTCGATGAGGTCGTCCGCCGGAACGTCGTACATCGTAGCCATTGGCGTTGGGTTCCCTTCGGCGGCATTTAAGACCATCGTATCCGATCCGCGTCTCGGCACGTCCCGGACCGTTTTTCGCGCTCGAGTCGAAACGAGGGGTATGGACGAACGCGGGGCACTGGCGCTTCTGGATAGCGAACTCGAGGCCGTCGGTGACGACGCCGCCGTAATAGACGGCCTCGTCGTGACGACCGACATGCTCCACGACCGGACGGACTTTCCCGACGGGACGACCCGGTACACGGCGGGCTGGCGATCGGTCGGGGCGTCGCTGTCGGACGTCGCGGCGATGGGTGCCGAGGCGACGGCCGCGGTCGCCGCCTACGCCGCTCCTGCGTTCGACGAGGCGGAACTGCTCGCGTTCGTTCGTGGCGCGAGCGATGTCTGTGCGGCCGTCGATGCTCAGTACGTCGGCGGCGATCTGGACGAACACCAGGAGTTTACCGTCGCGACGACGGCGATCGGTCGTACGGACGCTCCGGTCCCGCGCAGCGGCGCACGCCCCGGTGATCGGGTTTGCGTGACGGGGACCCTCGGTCGAACTGCGGCGGCACTCGAGTTGTTCGAACGCGCTGCTTCGGCGGACGGACAGGAGGCGACCCAACTCCAAGAACGCGCCAACGACCTCTTCCAGTTTTCTCCACGCGTCGCGGCCGGCCGTGCGCTCGCTCCCCACGCGACCGCGATGATGGACTCGAGTGACGGGCTCGCCCGGTCGCTCCACCAGCTTGCAGAATCGAGCGACTGCGGGTTCGCGCTCGACTCCGAGCGGGTTCCGATCGACGACGCCGTCCTCGAGGTCGCAGCCGACGACGCGGAGGCGCTCGAACTCGCGACGACGTTCGGCGAGGACTTCGAACTCGTCGCGACCGTCCCCGAGGAATCGATCGAGGCCGTTCGCGACGCGACGAACGTCTCGATTTCGGTGATCGGTACCGTTCTCGAGCGCGACGACGGAATTACGCTCGATGGCGAGTCGCTCGCCGATAGCGGCTACACCCACGGCTGACTACTGGATGACCACGATCGGGACCTGCATGAAACAGAGCATCCCGAGTCCGAAGGTGACGATTCCGAGGACGAATCGACCCCAGTCGAGCGACTCGTCCTCGATCGGCCGTGCCGGGCCGACGGATGCGAGTACCGCGGTGAACAGTCCCCAGATACCCCAGATGAGCACGGAGTTGATCCCGTAACCGGCCACGTAGTAGAGGTAGGCGGCGAGACCGAACAGGGCACCGGGGACGAGCGCGGCGATCGTCTCCTGGGTGTTGCCGGCCATCGCCCGCAGGATGTGACCACCGTCGAGCTGGCCGACCGGAATCAGGTTGAGGAAGGTGACGAACATGCCGACCCAGCCGCCGATGACTACCGGGTTCACCGCAGTTGCCGGATCGTCACGGTACAGCGGCTGATCGAACGCCGACGCGAGCATCTCGAGCAGCGGCGGATACCCCAGTTGAATCTGGGCTTCGGCGTTCTGGACGATCGTTTCCGGTGCAGTGACCGGTGGGAGGTGGAGGCCGACGACCGTAACGACGACCGTGGCGGCGAGGCCCGCGAGCGGGCCGGCGACGCCGATGTCGAAGAGCGCCTTGCGGTTGGGCATGTGGCCTTTCATCTTGATCACCGCACCCATCGTCCCGATCAGCGTCGGGATCGGAATGAAGTACGGGAGTGAGGCGTCGACCTGGTGGTACCGACTCATGACGTAGTGTCCCATCTCGTGGACGCCGAGAACGCCCAGGATAGCCACCGTGAACGGCCAGGCACGCCAGATCTCTTCCGGATTCGAAAACGGGTCGATGTAGTACCACATCGATCCGGCAAACAGCGTCGAAACGACCGTCAGCCCGAGCAACAGGATGTTCGTCCACGGGATTCCGTCGATGCCGACGCTCGTGGGTTCGGCGACGAGGACGTACTCCCCGTGGCGCGTCCCGACCTCGAGGTCGTACCCGTCCTCGCGGAAGACGGGCCACAGTTCCCGGAGTATCTGTTCGGGCTGGACGAGCGGATCGCCGTAGTAGACGAGCGTCTCACCTTCGACCTGGCGCTCGTAGACGGCAAACACCGACTCGATCCGCTCGAGGGATGGCCCTGCTTCGAGATCGGAATCCGTTATAGAAGACGTTTCGAACCCGGGCCGGTCGACGTCGTCCATCGTCCGTGATTACCGACGGCCGGGTATAAATCGACTGCTGTCGGTGTTGCTGGCTGCAAAAAGGCACGAGTGAGCAGGAATTTCGTACCGGTAGCGTCAGCATACACCGGTAGGAAGCCCCTGTCGGAGTTCGGGCGGCAGTTGGGGACTGTGTGGGTCGTTCAGGGCGTTCGGGGACGGACGCTATCAGGCGGGTTCGACGCGCCACGTCGTGGCGCTCGTGTACGACCACTTCTCGATCTCGAGGTCGGTCGCCGAGTCGGAGAGTTTGACCATCAGCGCACCGATCTCCTTGGGGGAGAGATCGACGTCGTCGGCGATAAACTTCCCTTTGAAGTACATCTCTCCGTCCTCGGCGCGTTCGCGAAGGTAGCGTTTCAGGCGGCGTTCCTTGGTTTCCGTGGAGGGTTGTGATGTCGTGCTCATCGACATCAGCGGCTTGTGGTGGGGATATGTTATAAAGGCAGGACGATTAGTAGCATTTCGCCCGTGTTCAGCGATTTCGGCGATAATGGAGCTTTTATTCGGGTTTACGAAATGTTTTATTCGCCCTTTAGATCCTTCGAGACGTTTTAAAACCAGATCTAAATCATTATCTCGGGAGAAATAGCCACGACTAATTAATTGTTCTATTCTCACTACTATAAGATAATTCTATGAGAAAGCTCTCGGACGAAACTCGGTCAGGGCCGGTCGTGGACCCAGAACTCGTCTTCGACCGTCACTTCCTTCTTGAACAGCGGCACCTCGTCTTTTAGCCGGTTGATACCGTCTTCGACCGTCCGAAACGCCTCTTCTCGGTGTCCAGCGAGGACGACGACGAAGACGATGTCCTCACCGTCCTCGACGACGCCCGTGCGGTGGTAGAGTTCGACCTCGAGAACACCCTCACGGTCCTCGAGTTCTGTCTCGATGGTCGCCATCCGCTCGTCGGCGACGCCCTCGTACTTTTCGAACTCGAGGTACTCCGTGCGGGCGTCGTCCTCGCCGTCTTTCGCCCGGACGCGGCCGGTAAAGGTCGCAATCGCGCCCGACCGGTCGGCCTTCGGCGAGCGTTTGACGCGGTCGACGAGCGACTCGAGCGTTTCGTAGGGTTCGGTCGCCTCGAGGGTGTCGACGAGATCTCGTTCGGTCTCGTCGACGGCGAGTTCGCCGGGCGATTCGACGGCCGCGAGCAGCGAGTCGTCGTCTGGGAGGTCTGCAGCCTTCGAGCCGACGGCGATCGAGGGATAGCGCAGTTCCGAGACGCCGACGACGACGGCGTACTCACAGGTGACCGCGAGCCGGTCGAGCGCGTCCCCGACGTTCATCCCCGTCCCCGTCGCCGTCCAGTCGCCGTCGGCCCCGAGGTCGTAGGTGACGTCGCCGCCGAGTGCGATCGACTCGCGAGGATAGGGAGCGTGAGTTCCGTCGGCGATCGTCGCGTCGTATCTGACGACCCCGACGCGTCCCGCTCGAGAGAGGCGGTCGACGACCCGATCGACGACCCGCTCGACGGCGTCGTCGCTCGCGTCGTGGTCGGTAACACCGAGTACGTGCATGCTGCCTGAACAATGGTGAGGACGGGGTTTGTAGCTATCGCCGCCGGGACGAGACGGCCTACTGCAAGCCGCTGTCGGCACGGCCGTCGATCGTCTCGACCGTGCCGACGAATCGTACAGCAACCTTTCCGAAACGATCCTCGACCGTTTTGTCGTTCGTCGTCGGACGTTCACATATGGCACGCGAGTTCCGGATCGGTTTCACCGGTGACGTCATGCTCGGTCGGCTGGTCGACGAGCGACACCAGGGTCGATCGCCCGACGCGGTGTGGGGAACCGTCCTCGAGCGCCTTCAGGACCTCGACGCGCTCGTGATCAACCTCGAGTGCTGTCTCTCGACGCGCGGACGGAAGTGGCGACGGACGAATCGTCCCTTCCACTTCCGTGCCGACCCCGACTGGGCGATTCCGGCGCTCGAGGAGGCCGGCGTCGACGTCTGCGCGCTGGCGAACAACCACGTGCTGGACTACGAGGAGGTCGCGCTGCGGGACACGCTCGAGCATCTCGACGGGGCGGGGATCGAACACACGGGTGCTGGCGAGACGGTCGACGAGGCGCTCGAGCCAGCGGTTCGTTCGGTCGACGGGCTCGAGGTTGCGGTCGTCTCGCTGACGGACAATACGCGGGAGTACGCGGCCGACGAGGAGTCGCCGGGGACCGCCTGGATCAAGATAGACGTAGAGGATGACCGGACGATCGAACGAACGCGCGAGGCCCTCGAGCGCGCCCAGGCGACCGATCCCGACCTGCTCGTCGCTTCGTTACACTGGGGGCCGAACATGGTCGAGGAGCCGCCCGACTCGTTCCGCGAGTTCGGTCGCTGGCTGGTCGAGGAGGGGGTCGACGTCGTTCACGGCCACAGCGCCCACGTCTTCCAGGGGATCGAAGTCCACGAGGGGCGTTCGATACTCTACGACGCGGGCGACTTCGTCGACGACTACCGGGTCGATCCGGAGCTACGAAACGACCGGAGTTTCCTGTTCGTCCTGACGGTCTCGCCGGACGGAACGCCTCGAGAGCTACGACTCCACCCGACCGAAATCGAGAACTGTGTCGTCCACGAGGCAGGTTCCGACGCCGCCGAGTGGTCCCGCGAGCGGATGCGAGAGCTATCCGAACCGTTCGGAACCGAGTTCAACCGTGAAAAAGAGACGCTGGTGCTGTCGCTCGAGCGAGCGTAACATCGTGTGGATCCGACACGCTCGCCCGTCAGTTGGCAACCCTTAAGATTGCAACCCGGCTACACCGGGATAGTATGAAAGTGGTCGTTTCTATCGGCGGGAGCGTACTCGTGCCCGAACCGGGCGCGGATCGGGTGGCCGAACACGCTGCCGTCATCGAGGACCTCGTAGAGGACGGCTGTCGGGTCGGCGCCGTCGTCGGCGGGGGTGGCGTCGCACGCGAGTACATCGGAGCAGCCCGTGATCTCGGGGCAAACGAGATCGAACTCGATCAGTTGGGGATCGACGTCACGCGGCTCAACGCTCGCCTGCTCATCGCGGCACTAGGCGAGGACGCCGTCACCGCGCCCGCGGAGGACTACGACGAGGCCGGCGAGTCGCTTCGCCGCGGCGACGTCTCGGTCATGGGTGGGGTCGCACCGGCCCAGACGACCGACGCCGTCGGCGCCGCGCTCGCGGAGTACATCGACGCCGACCTGCTCGTCTACGCGACGAGCGTCCCCGGCGTCTACAGCGACGACCCCAACGAGTCCGACGACGCCACGAAGTACGAAGAACTCTCGGCGAGCGACCTCGTCGACGCCATCGCCGGCCTCGAGATGAACGCTGGCGCGTCCGCACCCGTCGACCTGCTCGCCGCGAAGATCATCGAGCGCTCGGGGATGCGAACGATCGTCCTCGACGGTACCGACCCCGACCGGATCGCCCGCGCAGTTCGCCACGGCGATCACGAGGGAACCGACGTGATTCCGGACGGCGTCGGCGAGGAGCCGACTTACTGGGCCGGAGACGAAGACGATCTCGAGGAATGACCGACGACGACCACGCCACGGACGCGGCGATCAGCCCGTACACTCTCCAGCGCGACGACCTCGAGACACGACACGCGTTCTGGGCGGATACGGTCGCAGACCACATCGAATCCCGCGACCCCGAGGAGCCGATCGTCATCAAGGGCGGCATCTCTCCCTCCGGCGTTCCCCACCTCGGCAACGTCAACGAAATCATGCGCGGTTACTTCGTCGCCGAGGTCCTTCGAGAACGCGGCCACGAGGTCCGCCAGGTGTTCACCGCAGACGACCGCGACCCGCTTCGCGGGCTTCCACGGACCCTCTGTGACCTCGAAGGGAACCTCGTCGACCTGGGCGAAGTCGACGCTGGTGCGCTCGGCCGGAATCTCGGCGCGCCGTACACCGACATTCCGGATCCCTTCGGCTGCTGTAACTCCTACGGCGACCACTTCTCGCAGATCATCGCCGACAGCGCCGACGCCGTCGACGTCCCGATCGACCTGCTCTCGAACACCGAACTGTACGAAAACGGCGACCTGGAGGACGTTACCCGGTTCGTCCTCGAGCACCGGGATCGAGCACGCGAGGTCCTCTCGAAGTACCAGGACAAGGTGGACGCGAACGGGGACTACGTCCCCTTCAACCCGATCTGCGAGGAGTGTGGGAAGGTTACGGAGACGGTCACGAGCGTGGACCTCAAGGGCGACGAGCCCACAGTCGACTACGAGTGCACCGACATGGACGCCGGCGATCAGACGATCGACGGCTGCGGCCACGAGGGGACCGCCACGCTCCGCGAGGGCAAGATGCCCTGGCGGTTCGAGTGGCCCGCCCAGTGGAAAGAACTCGGCGTCGACTTCGAGCCGTTCGGGAAGGACCACGCCGAAGGATCGTGGCCCAGCGGCGAGGACGTCTCGCGCAACGTCTTCGAGACTGAGCCACCCGTCCCGATGGTCTACGAGTGGTTCACGCTCGAGGGCGAGCCGTTCTCCTCTTCGAAGGGCAACGTCATCCTCGTCTCGGACGTCCTCGAGTTGCTCGAGCCCGAGGTCCTGCGGTACTTCTTCGCGAAAGACCCCTCGAAGGCTCGTGACTTCAGCATCGAACGCCTCGACCAGCTAGTCGACGAGTTCGACCGCCTCGAGCGGATCTACTTCGGCGAGGTCGAAGCCGACGAGGACGAGCAGGCGTTTGCCGAACGCGTCATCCCGCTCGTAGTGGAGGAACCGCGAGAGGAGCGCGTTCGCCTCCCCTACACCTTCGCTGCGGTACTCGGAATGTTCGACGACCCCGACCTGCGCGAGGACGTCGCTCGCAAGGAAGGTCACATCCCCGACGATGCGCCCGAGTGGGCCGTCGAGGGCGCGCTTGCCCGCGTCGAACGCGCACGCAACTGGGCGCGACGCACGGGCAACGAGTTCGACTACGAACTCAAGCGCAGCGAGATTCCCGACCACGAGTTCGACACAGCGACGGAGGACGCACTCGAGGAACTGGCTGACTTCGTCGAGGCGGGCCACGGCCCCGAGGAGATCCAGGGCGAGATCTACGAGACGGCAAAGCGCCACGACGTCGACGTCGGCGAGTTCTTCTCGGCGGGCTACCGCCTGTTCTTCGACGAGGACCAGGGGCCGAAACTCGGTCCGTTCCTCGCGAAGGTCGACCGGGAGTTCGTCGTCGCCCGACTGCGCCGCGAACGGTAGCCCAACAAAAGCCATTTGAGAACGCCCCCCTTCAGGTAGCATAATGGATTACGGTCTCGTTGCTGCCATCTCACCGCCCGAACTCTTCGGTTCGGAACTCCTGACGTGGGTCGTCGTCGGCCTGGCTCTCTACTGGGGCGCGATCATCGCGCTCAAGCAGGCCGATCTGCTCCCCGACTTCGTCGGCACGCAAGGGCCCATTCTGACCTTCCACACCACGCGCGGCCGCGAGTTTCTCGACTGGCTCTCTGGGCCGAAACGATTCTGGCGAGCCTGGGCCAATATCGGCATCGGCATCTCGCTGGTCGTGATGGTCGCGATGTTCGGCTTCCTCCTACTTGCGGCCATCAGCGCACTCTCTGCACCACAGCCGACGTCAGTCCAGCAACCGCGAAACGTCCTCGTCATTCCCGGCGTCAACGACTTCCTGCCGCTGTCGGCCACGCCCGGCATCGTCTTCGGCCTCCTCGTCGGACTGGTCGTCCACGAAGGTGGCCACGGCCTGCTCTGTCGGGTCGAAGATATCAACATCGAGTCGATGGGGATCGCGATGCTCGCGATCATCCCGTTCGGCGCGTTCGTCGAACCCGACCAGAAAAGCAGCAAGGACGCCTCGAGAGGCGGACAAACGCGGATGTTCGCCGCTGGCGTCACGAACAACTTCGCGATCACGCTCGTGGCCTTCGCCCTGCTCTTCGGCCCGATTGCGGGTTCGATCGCCGTCGCACCCGGTGCCGCCGTCGGCGGCGTCGAGCCAGGGACACCTGCAGCGGAGGCGGGCATCGAACCCGGCGACCGCATCACCGCGGTCGAAGGAGTCGCCGTCGAGAACAACGAGGAACTCGCCGAACGGATCGAGGCGACCGATAGTGACCGCGTCTCGGTCGAGTTAAACGGCGAACGAACGGTCGACGCCGAACGATCCTTGCTCGTCAGCACAGCCATCGAGACCGACGCGATCGACCTCGAGGCCGGCGATGCGATCGCCGCCGTCGAAGGGCAAGAGGTCGCGACCGAAGGCGAGTTGATCGAAGCGGTCGGCGACGAGGAAATCGCAACGCTCGAGGTCGATACAGGCAACGACGGCGAGACCGACGAACGCGAGATACCGATCGGTGTGCTCGTCGGAATCGCCGACGACGGACCGCTCGCCAACGCCGGTGCGCCGGGCGGCGAGCAGTTCATCATCACCGAGTTCGACGGGGAGCGAGTCCACTCACAGGAGATCCTGAACGAGCGACTCGCAACGACCCATCCCGGCGACGAGGCCACCGTCGCGGGATATCTCGACGGCGACCGCGTCGAGTACGAGGTGACCCTCGGCGATCGGAGCCAGGTGACCGGCGGCGGAACCGTCGGCTTCCACGCCCTACAGGGCGTCTCCGGCTTCTCGGCCGAACCGCTCGGCGTCCAGCTCTATCCGGCCGAAGAGTACCTGGCAGTCCTCGGCGGGGACGGCGAGAGTAGCTTCGGTGCGTTCGCCGACAGCTTCCTCGGCAAAATCGGTATCGCGATTCTGTTACCGATCATCGGCGTCATCGGCCAGCTTCCGTTCAACTTCGCCGGCTTCACGGGTGGTATCGAGAACTTCTATCAGGTCCAGGGAGCACTCGCTTCCGTCGGCGACTCGACGGTGTTTATCCTGGCGAACCTGCTGTTCTGGACCGGCTGGATCAACGTCCAGCTCGGCTTCTTCAACTGCATCCCGGCGTTCCCACTCGACGGTGGACACATTCTCCGGACCAGTACGGAAGCGGTCGTCTCCCGACTGCCAATCGAGAGCACTCGTCGGATGGTCCGAATGGTGACGACTTCCGTCGGGCTGACCATGCTGTTTAGCTTCCTCGTGATGCTGTTCGCACCGGGACTGCTCGCTGGGTAGGACTCCGCTCGTTCGAAATCGGTCCGAACGAAATCTGTACGGGATTATTACCGGTGGTTTCTCGTCGCCACCGAACGAATCGTGATCCACGACGCTCCAACGGGACCCCGGTCGGGCGGACGACTGTAACTGCTCGATACCGGGGCTGTGGAAACGAAGGTGGCTGGCTAACTAAGGAACGAGAGATACGTAGCTAGACGACCGGATGTCCGCTGCCAATCCAACGACGGTCGGGATCCTGACGGAGTCGTTTCTCTACGAGTGGCAAGTCCGTGCGATAGAACGATTGCGTGACGAACCGGGGGTCGAACTCTCGCTCGTCGTCCAGAACGCCGGGAACGAAGACCACGAAGCCGAGTCGTGGAACTCGAAGGACCGAATTACACTCGAGGACGTCCTCGAGTTTTTCGACGTGTTCCGGCAGGAACGAGCCTGGACGTTCGTTCTCGCCGAACGAACCATCGGTAGACTGCTCGGAGACGAACAACCGCTCTGGCACCGTCACTCGACCGAGAACGTCGATGCGCTGGCCAACGTCGACCACCTCGAGTGTGAACCACGGACGGAAGACGGCTGGAACGAACTTCCCGACGACGTCGTCGACGAACTCGCCGACCGCTGTGACGTCGTCGTCCGATTCGGCTTCGGTCTCGTTCGCGGTGACGTCCTGACGGCACCGAAACACGGCGTCATTAGCTTCCATCCCGCGGACATCCGCAAGTATCGAGGGATGGGGCCGCCGGCGATCTTCCACGACGGGCAGGATCGGGCTGGCTCGACGCTCCAGCGGTTAGACGAATCGATCGATGGCGGCGAAATCGTTACTTACGACGAGGTGTCACTCGAGGGGTGTTACACGCTCTGGGACGTGTTCGATCGGCTCGCAACGGTACAGATTCGGCTCCTGACCGAGGGAGTCACCAGACTGGGGGATCCGACGTTCGAACCCGAGTCCGTCCCCGACGAACGACTCGGTGACTTCTACTACCGGGACCAGCGTCGATCGGTGCCGTTCGCGGCGCGAGTCCTCTCGAAAAATCTCACGGGGCGTGTCCGGAAGCGACTCGAGCGCCAGGAGGCGACCGACGAGCGAGTCAGTCCCGACGGACAGATAGAGCGGGAGAAGACGGTCGAGTCCGGGGACTGACGTCGGCGTATCGGGTCACCCGGTTTACTGTAAGTCATTCGGCACAGCCGCGACTCGAGCGACGGTTGCGCCGAGACATCGGTACAGCAATCCGATTAGTCCTCGCGGTCGATCCCGTGTCGCTCGTAGAACTCCTCGGGTCTGTCCTCGATCCGTTCGAACTCCGTATCGAAGTAGTGTTCGTGGTGACGGACGACCTGTTCGACGACCCAGCTACTGAACTCCTCGTCGAACCGCCACTCGCCCTCGAGTTCGGGAATCTCGAACCGCTCGTCGGTCGAGAACGCCGCGTACACGTGGAAGAATCCAAGGATGACGTCGGCGAAGTCCCGTCCTTTCTCCGCGCTCTCTTCCCTGCGCTCCTCGAGTTCTTCGCGGCCGTCGTCGGTGAGTTCGAAGTACTTCCGATCGGGTTCGTCCTCCCGCTCGATCCGTTCGGCCCACCCTTTCTCCTCGAACTTGTAGAGGATCGGGTACACCGAACCGTAGGACGGTTCCCAGTGACCGCCGCTGATCTCCTTGATCTCCTTGAGTATCTCGTACCCGTACCTGGGTTTCTCCTCGAGTAACTCGAGCACGAGGTAGGCGATGAGTCCTTTCGGCGGCCCACTTTTCCGCATATAACCCGTGATTCAAACGGACGTACGTAAAGGGTTTCGGTCACCAGCAACCCGTCCAGTTGATCGAAACTGGGAACGAAGCAGTCCCTTCTTATCGGTCGCTTCCCAACTCCCGCTATGGAACGACGGACACCACCGCGTACCAAGGAGGGCTGGTACATCCTGCACGACTTCCGGACCGTCGACTGGGACGCGTGGCGAGACGCTCCCGATCACGTCCGCGAGCGCGCACTCGAGGAGGGCAAAGAGTTCCTCGCCGACTGCGAGCACGTCGCCGACGCCGAGGAGGGTGACTCCGCGACGTTCGCCATGCTCGGTCACGAGACGGATCTGCTCTTCATGCACATTCGACCGACGATGGCCGACGTCGAACAGCTCGGCCGCCAGTTCGATCAGACGGCGTTCGCCGAGTTCACCGAACGCGCCGACTCGTACGTCTCGGTCGCCGAGGTGTCGGACTACGTGACCGACGCCTACTTCGAGGAAGACGAGGAGGTCGAGAGCACGGGTCTCTCGCGCTATCTCGAGCAGAAACTCTACCCGCAGATTCCGGACGCCGAGTACGTCAACTTCTACCCGATGGAGAAACGGCGCGATCCGGAGTACAACTGGTACGACCTGCCGTTCGAGGACCGATCGGAGCACATGAGCTCTCACGGCGACATCGGCCGCAGCTACGGCGGCAAGGTCAGCCAGATCACCGCCGGCAGCATCGGGTTCGACGACTCCGAGTGGAGCGTCTCGCTGTTCGCCGACGACCCCGCGAACATCAAGAACCTGCTCGCCGAGATGCGCTTCGACCCCTCGACGTCGAAGTACGCCGAGTTCGGCCGGTTCTACGTCGGCCGCCGGTTCGAACCCCACGACCTGGACGCCTACATGGCCGGCGAGACCGTCCCGGCGGAAGACGACGCGAGCGGTCACCCACACGGCGAGGCTCACTCCGGAAGCGAAGGTGGCCACCCACACGGCGGCGACGCCGGCAGCCCGCCGGGTAGCGACGAGGACGACGTCCGCGACGAACTCGAGGAAATCGGCGTCTACGCCGGCCAGCCCCACGGCGAGGACGTCTACGCGGTCGTGCTCTACTCCGAAGCCGACGCCGACGAACTGTTCGAGGAGGTCGACGGCCTCCGGACGAACTTCGACCACTACGACACCCACGTGAAGACGGCGGTGTACGAATCCGAATCCGGTGACGAGGACGCCGAGTCGGCCGTCGTCAGCCTCTGGGAGACCGAAAGCGCCGCGGACACGGCCGCCGGCTTCCTCGCGGACCTCCCCGAAGTCGTGCGGCAGGCAGGCGATGACGAGGACGACTCCTGGGGGACGATGGGGATGTTCTACACCGTCGAACCCGAACACCGCGAAGACTTCGTCGGGACGTTCGGCGACGTCGCCGGGATTCTCGCCGATATGGACGGCCACCGCAAGACCGACCTGCTGGCCAACCGCGAAGACGAGAACGACATGTTCATCGCCAGCCGCTGGGACTCCCGCGAAGACGCCATGCAGTTCTTCCGCAGCGACGAGTTCTCCGAGACGGTCGACTACGGCCGCGACATCCTCGCCGACCGGCCACGACACGTCTTCCTGGCCTGAACAGCCGATCTATTTTCTCGAGTCAGATTCTGCCGGACTCCGACAGTTCGTCGTAGAAGAAGTACCCCGCAACGCCCGCGAGTCCGAGTGCGAGCGTGATGTAGGGCCAGTTGCCGGCGTCTTCGTCCGTCAGGAACGCGTGAGCGGTGACGAAGATGGCGAACCCGACGTGCGCTACCAGCGTCGCGAGGAAGAACGCAGCGAGATCCATAATCGGACGATCTCACGTCGCGATAATAGCGGTTTCGAAGCGACAGTGGCCCCCGGTTCGGCCGTAGCGAGTGACGGACGCTCGGCTACGGCGTCACGTACTGCAATGCCCCGAACGAGGGAGAGAACGGCGATTACGTCTCGACGTCGTGGTCCGGATCGTCCTCGACCGATCGCTTCATCGAGTCCCGACGGGCCTTGGCGTCCCGGCCGGTTGCCTCGAGCAGGAAGTCGTTTTTCGCGTCGACGGCTTCTTCGGCAGCCTCGAGTTCGTCGGGGCCGAGTTCGGTGGGGTCGCGTTCGTGGAACTCGACGCCGAGTTTGTCCTTCTTGCCGGAGTATTCGACGGCGCCGACGACGATTTTCTCGAAGACGGGGTTGGCGGGTTCCTCGATGAGGTAGAGGTCGCTTCCCTTGTACTCCTGGGTGCCAGTGATGGAACCGAAGTAGTCCTCGACTGTCGACTCCATGTCTGGGATTCGCTCCTCGAGATATTCACCGCGACGCATCTTGTACTCCTTCATGGTCTGGAGATACACGGCGGGGTGTTTACCTCTTTTCATACCCGACGTTTCGCTCTGGCGACAATCGGCCGAAGTAGCGGTGTAAGAACGAGAGAGACGAGCGTCAGTGCTGTGGCCGCTCGTCCAGGTAGCCTTTCCGACAGTCCGGACAGATGTCGCCGGCACGCAGCGAGCCACGGTCGTCGGTCACGACGTACTCACAGCGAGGACAGTAAAACTCCGAGGGGCCGTCGTCGATGGTCGTGACCGTGCTCTCGGTGGGGTCTGGAGCCGAGTCTCCCCGCTCGATCCCGGAACCGCTGTCGAGTTCCGTGGCCGATTCGTCCTCGGCGTCTGCACTCGAGTCGGCGGTGACGGTCTCTTCCGCTCCGACCTGGACTTCACTCGGCGTGTCGGTGACGTACTCCGCGTCGTGCTCGAGGACGACGCTGTCGTCGGCAGACTCGTGTTCCGTTCCGGCGTCCGGCCACTCGGTCAGTTCGTCGCCGGTATCGGCCGCCCCACCGACGTCCGGCGAGTCGGGCCACTCGCCGTGGTCGCGATTGCCGTCCCGGGTCGGGCTACTCGAGTCGTCGTCCAGGATTTCGCCGTCGTCGTCGGGGAACTCGGTCCCGTCGCTTTCGCTCGCGGGTTCCGTCTCGTCTGTGGTGGCGTCCGTACTCGCCGTCGTGGACTCCGGTTCGGTGTCGATCGGGTCGACGGATTCGGCGTCGATAGGGCCGCCGGTGTCGGGCTCTTCGGCGTCGATTATTTCGACGTCTTCGGCCTCGACGGGTTCGGGCTCGGTGTCGTCGGTTTCGACGGGCTCGGTCTCCACGTCGGTCGGTTCGGCAGGCTCGAAATCCGGCTCCGAGTTGACCTCAGGTTTGGATTTGAACTCGTGATCGTCGGGCAGCGCGCCGACGTCGGCTCCGTCCGGAAGGCTCGTTACTTCGGTGTTTTCGCTGATGACGGTGCGCTCGCCACAGCGGGTACACTCCTCGAACTCCTGGACGGTGACGACGACCTCACTGCCCCGTTCTTCGCGCTCGCGTTCGACCTCCGGATCACCGAAGTCGTGACCGAGCAGCGAACATCGCAGGACCATTGTCCCACCGTTCCCACCCGGGCCATAAAAAACGTACCGCCTGACCCCGAATTCTAGGTGATCGCTTGCTGTCAGTTGCACTGTCGGCGTCGCTCGAGACGACTCTGGAGCGAGAACGACAAACGTCAAATCCCGGGTCGTCGAATACGTAGACGGATGAGAGCAAAGCGGGAGTACCGGGATCGCGGCCGGACGGAGGTAGCGGTACTCGACGCCCTCGTCGATCAGGCCGACGAGGGGATGACTGTCTTCGAACTCCGCGCGGCCGCGGAAGCCGAAATCGACGACCTGGAAGACGCCCTCGCGACCCTCAAGGAGGACGATCTGATCGTCGTCGAGGCAGACGGCGACCAGACCCTGATCAAACCCGACGAGCGAGTGGTCCCAGACGTCACCGAGGAAGAACCCGAGGAGTCGATCGGTGACTGGCTGCGGGATCGGCTGCCCTTTTGACACGACCTACTGGAACGACTTCCCGGCGAAACCGCGAATCGGGTTGCGGTTGCGCCGATAAACCGTTACAGCAATCCGTATCAGGCCCCAGAACGTAGCTATGAGCGTCATCGAGTCGATTCACGAGGATCACGGTGCCACGTTCGGCGAGCGGGGCGGCCGCACCGTCGTCGAGCACTTCGGCCGACCACAGCGCACGCATCGAGCGGTTCGCAACGGCGTCGGCCTGCTCGAGATGATCTACGGCGTCGTCGTCGTGGAGGGCGACGACCGCCTCGAGTACGTCGACAACGTCGTCTCGAACCGCGTCCCCAGCGAGGACGGCCGGGGCTGTTACGCGCTCGTGCTCGAGCCCCAGGGCGGCATCGACGTGGAACTCTACGTCTACAACGCCGGCGAGCGTCTCCTGCTGTTCGTTCCACCCGAGAAGGCCGAACCGCTGGCCGAGGAGTGGTCCGAGAAGGTGTTCATTCAGGACGTCGACATCCGCGTCGCGACCGACGACTACGCCATCTTCGGCATCCACGGTCCGCACGCGACCGAGAAGATCGCGAGCGTCCTCAACGGCGCGGCCTCGCCCGACGAACGGCTGTCGTTCGTCCGCGGCTCGATGGGCGACTCCGGCGTCACCGTCGTCCGCACCGACGCGCTGACCGGCGAGGAGAGCTACGAGGTGATCTGTGCCGCCGCCGACGCCGAGGCCGTCTACGACGTACTCTTGAACCAGGGACTGAACGCTGCCCCCTTCGGCTACCGGGCCTTCGAGAGCCTCACGCTCGAGGCCGGGTCGCCGCTGTTCGAGACCGAACTCGAGGGGACGGTGCCGAACGTACTCGGTCTGCGAAACGGCTTAGACTTCGACAAGGGCTGTTACGTCGGCCAGGAGGTCGTCTCCCGCGTCGAGAACCGCGGACAGCCGAGCAGACGGCTCGTAGGACTGACGCTCTCGAGCGAGGGGGACGGTGACGACGAACTCCGAGTCCCGGACGCCGGCGCAGCCGTCTTCGACGGCGACGCGTCCGTCGGCGAGGTCACTCGAGCGGGTGAGAGCCCGATGCTCGAGGCGGGCATCGCGCTCGCGCTGGTCGACTACGACCTCGAGAGCGACGACCTGACGGTTCGGATCGGCGGCGAGGAGGTGCCGGCGACTCTGACCGAACTCCCGTTCTACGATGGATCGGATCGGTCGGCTCGACTCCCGGCCTACGAGTGAACTGATCGCTCGAGTTCTCGAAGTAACAATCTTCATATTTGATAGGTCCGTCGTTCGGACCGTGCGAATTCGGTCAACTCGGTCTCGACACACAGTTCCGGTGTCTGCCGGTCTCGCCGTCTTCGTTCTCGCTGTCGTCCTCTCGAGCGCGAGCGTCGCCGGACTCGACACCACGAACGTCGTCTCGGGCCCGTGGTATCTCGAGTCGATTACGGCTGCAGGGTGGACGGCTGCGATCTGTGGCTTCCTGCTGATCGTCGCCGAACCGGAGACGCGGACCGTCACCAACCGCGTGCTCGTCGACCCCGTCGTCTCGCTTCTGTGCGGTCTGAGTATCTTGATCGCCGTCGTCGGGGTCGAACTCTTTCAGTTGATTCCGGTCGTGGGAAGCGCGTTCGTCGCCCTGCTCCAGTTCGGGTACGTGGCTGCCGTGTTGCTCACCGCCGGATTTGGGTTTCTCGCGATCGGTCGACTCGCGGGTGACGACTGGCGCGTCGCGTTCCCGGTCGCGGTCGTCGTCGCCGCGGTTCTCGCCGCTGTTCCCTGGGGTGAACTGGTCGCGCTCGCGCTCGCTGTTCTCGGCATGGGTGCCTTCGTCGTCCAGATCGGCCGCGCCGGACGACCTCGCTCGAGTCGGTAGTCCCCGGCCGTCGGCAACCGGACCGACCTACCGTTCTACGGGAGATCGACTGCCGAGCTACGAGTAGGTACCAGATCGAAACATCAGTCCTTATATCGGACACGTTCGCAAGTCGATACGTGAAACTGCCCTCCACTTCCACGGATCGACTGGCGGAACGATCGCTCTCGGCCGCTGCCAGCCTGTTCGGGCTCGCCGCCGTCGCGCTCGTCTGCTCGAGTACGACGGTCGCTGCACAGACCGGTGGACCGGAGCCGACGGATACCGTCCCGGAACTCCCGTGGTTCGTCGAGGGGATTACCGCTGGAGTGATGACGCTCGTCATCGGCGGGCTCCTGATCATGATCGCGGAGTCTACGACGCGACGGGTTACGGACCGGGCACTAGACGAGCCGGGAATCGCTTTCCTGTACGGAGTCGGTAGTCTGATCGCCGTTATCGGCTCTGCCTTCCTTCTCGCGATCACGGGAATCGGCATCGTGATCGCGGTCCCACTCCTTCTGGGCTACGCGATTGTCGCCCTGATCACCCTCGAGTTCGGCTACCTCGCGACCGGTCGCCTGGTCGACGACGACTGGCCGGTCGCCCTCGCGGTCGCGGTCGTCGTCTCGGCGGTCTCCGGCGCCGTTCCAGTACTCGGCGGGATCGTCGCGTTCGTGATCGGATCGATCGGCATCGGTGCCGCCATCCGCCAGTTCCTGAGTTAGTCGATCGATTCCGCTTCTTCTCGAGCCCTCAGTGCCGGAACTGGCTGGCCCCATCCTGACGGCCCTGCCCATCGGAACAACGGTATGGCCACGAGCATCGACGACACCGACCTCGAGGCACTCACAGACGAAGTCCGCACGCAGTCCGAGGAGGCACCCGGCTCCGACACCGAACGGGTGACGATCCGGTCGCTCGGCTCCGTCGACCTCGAGTCGCTGACGACGCTGGTCGAGGCCTTCGAGGGCGACGTGGCGAGCGGGACGACGGACGAACCCGTGTTCGTCCTCTCGGAGGCGAACGCCGATAGGCTCCTCGAGAAGAGCGAGGAGGGCCTCGAGGCGCTCGAGGAACGACTCGGTCACCCGATCCAGGTCGACGGGGAGATGCCGAACGACACCGTCCTGTTGCTCGCACCCGACGCCGTCGACGGCTCGGAGATCGCCGAACCGGAGGGGATCGCCTGCGGAATCGTCGGTTCCGGGAGTTAGCCACTTCCCCCGTCCACTGCTGCCCAGGGTACTATCCACCGTCCGGTGGTCCCCGGCCGTATGCGCTACCTCGAAATCACGGTCCCCGAAGGGCGGCGACGGGCCGTTCTGGACATCCTCGAGGCGGAAGGAGTCGACTACGTCGTCAGTGACGAGACCAGCGGCCGCGGCTATACCGCTGTCGTCCGGTTCCCGCTCCCGACGCGGGCCGTCGAACCGATTCTCGATCGGCTCCGGCAAGCCGGCGTCAGCGACGATGCAAGCGTCGTCGTGATCGACGCCGAGACGGTCATCTCCGAAGAGTTCTCGACGCTACGGGAACAGTACGGCCACGGCGGGCCGAGCGGGACTCGAACCTCGAGACAGGTCCTGCGGACGAAAGCTCGAGAGCTCACGCCGCCGTTTTCCATCTACGCCGTCATGTTGCTCATCAGTGCCGTCGTCGCCACCGCCGGCCTGCTCGCGGACTCGCCGGCGGTCGTCATCGGAGCGATGGTAATCGCGCCGCTTCTAGGTCCCGCGCTGGCAGCCAATGTCGGCATCGTTACCGGCGACGACCGGCTCAAATGGAAGGGGTTTGCCTACCAGTTCGTCGGCGTCGCGCTGGTCGTCGTCGCTTCGATCGGTCTCGCCGTCCTCGCGCGTCTTGCTGGCCTCGAGCCCGCTGGCGTCGACGTCGTCGTCGCGACCGAACTCGAGGAACGCGTGTCGCCGAACCTGTTCTCGCTGGCGGTGGCACTCGGTGCCGGTATCGCCGGCATCCTGAGTCTCACGCGAGGGTTTTCGGAAGCGATCGTCGGCGTCATGATCGCGGCGGCGCTTATCCCGCCCTCGGCTGCGGTCGGCATCACGGCCGCCTGGGGGATGTACGGCGCTGCGGTCGGCGCTGGTGCGCTCGTGGTCGTCAACGTCTTGTCGATCAACCTCGCGGCACTGGCGACGCTGTGGATCGCCGGCTACCGCCCGCAGGGGCTGTTCGAGGTGTCGTCGACCCGGCGGCCGACCTACACCTACGCAGCTATCTTCGGGATCGGTCTGCTCGTGCTCGCCGCGCCGCTGGCCGGCGTCACGTTGCTCGACTTTCAGACGACGGAACTCGAGTCGGCCGCCGAAGACGAAGCCGAGACGGTGCTCGCCGAACCCGAGTACGAGGGACTCGAGGCCGACGACGTCACGGTCGAACTCGACGGCAACTATCCGATCCAGTCGGTCGACCGGGTCGTCGTCACGGTCGCCAATGACGAACCCGGGCCGGAACCGGGGCTGGCCGACCGACTTCACGAGGAAATCAGCGCCCACGGCGACGAGTCGCTGGTCGTCGAGGTGGAGTACGTCGTCTCCGAACGACGTGGTGGCGAGAACGACGGTCAACTCAGCCGGACTCCGCAGACGGCCGATACTTCCGACTCACTGCCTTCCATCGTCCCCGCCGGAACAGCCAGTAGTTGATCCCGCCGGGAACGTACGTCTCGAGCAGGAACGCGAGGTAGAGCCCACCGATTCCCAGCGGCGTAACCAGCCCGAGTGCCGCTGCGGGAAGTGCGAAGACGTACCGGCCGATCAGCGAGGCGGCGAACGGTAGCCGCGTGTCGCCGGCACCGAGCAGCGCGCCCGCGGCGGCGCCGTCGATCCCGAACCCGACCGCACTGATCGCGCCGACGGCGACGAAGACGGCAGCCTGCGAGACTTCCCCTGGATCGGTGACGAAAAGCCCCGCGATCGGTTCCGCGAAGACGACGACCACGGCTGCGGCGGCCACGTAGATCACGACCGAGAGTCGGACGATCGCCGCGCCGTACGCACCGGCCTCACCCTCTTCGCCGGCTCCGAGGTGCTGGCCGACCAGCGAACTCGAGGCCATCGACATCCCCCAGTTGATGCTGTTTATGAGCCCGCGGATGCGGCGACCGACCTCGACTGCGGTGACGATCACCGGGCCGAACGAGGCCGCGATCCACACGAGCGGGAAGACGACCATCCCCTCGGCGAGTCGCCGCCCGATCTCGGGTGCGGAAATCTCGAGCAACTGGCGGGCGAGCGATGGCTCGAGCCACGTGCCGGCACGCGTGATCGGTACCGGACTGGGTTCCATTCCGAGTTGGCCGTACGACCGGCCGACCATTCCCCACGCCAGAACGACGGTCACGAACCCCGTCGAGAGGCTGGTCCCGATCGCTGCGCCGGCGACGCCGAGCCCGAACCCGAAGATGAGAACGCCGCTGAGGACGATGTTGAGCGCCGCGCCGCCAGCGCGGGCGACCATCTCGGTAAAGGTGTCGCCGACGCCGGTGTAGGTCCGGCTGGCGATGAGGTTCAGCAGTTCGAAGAGGACCGCGGGCGCGACGAACACGAGGTAGGTAGTGCCGTAATCGATCGCCGTCGGATCCGAACCGAGCAACGAGATCAGCGGCTCAGCGAGCGCGAAGAAGCCGACGGCGAGCGGAATGCCAACGGCGACGGCGAGCAGGACGCTCTGTTTTACGACCAGCGACGCGCGCTCGGTCGCCTCCCCGCCGTAGTTCTGGGAGACGAGACTGACGGTTCCGCCAGCGAGCCCAAGCCCGAGCATCACCACGATTTGCCAGTACGCGAAGGCGAAGGCCATGCCAGCGGTACCGAGCGTTCCGACGGCGATGCCGACCATCGCGAGGTCGGCCGTCTGCTTCGACATGATCGCAAACCCGGTGACGATTCTGGGCCAGGCCAGATCCATCGTCGGGCGAAACCGTTCGGCGGAGATGATCCCCAGTCGCTCGAGAAGAGTCGCGACCCGGTCGACTACCGCTGCCCAATCGCTCATCGGACGTTGCTTTCCGGAGGGTCCTTTTCGATCTGTCGCCTGCTGACTCTCTCGAACCGCTATCGAAACAGCCGCGAGACCATCGTCCGGAGGTGTGCTGGCGAGACGAGTGACGTCGGTCGATCCATGTGGACGCCGATCTCGCCCGAGAGCGCACCCAGCCCGATCCGCTGGACTGGTTCGGGTAGCGAGTACGCCCGCCGGATACAGTGGCCCAGGAACTGGTCGCGCTCGAGGTCGCCACGCCACGCGCGGTCGTACGCCTCGAGCGTCGCCGGCCGATCGGGATCGATCTCGCGGGCGGCGTGGTCGGCGCTCGTCATGCCGTAGAGAATCCCCCCACCGGTGAACGGCTTCGTCTGGCCAGCCGCGTCGCCGATCAGGAAGCCCCGGCGAGTCGTCACGCGCTCTGGGGGTCCGATCGGGATCGCACCGGAACAGCGATGGGAGACGTCGATCTCGTAGCCGTCGATCAGTTCCTCGAAGTGCTTGGTCACCTGGACGCCCGGCGGTGCGGCGAGTCCGTACTCGACGCCGGCGTCGCCGCGGGGAATGCGCCACGCGAAGAACGTCGGCGCGGTGAGGTGGACGTCGACGAAGTCCTGATGGTCCTCCTCGTCGGAGAACGCGAGCACGCCGTGAAGCAGTTCGTCGGGATCGGGGAGGCCGAGTTCTGATCGGACCCTCGAGCGTGGGCCGTCACAGCCGGCGACCATCTTCGCCTCGAACGTGTGGGTCTCGTCGGGACCGCTGGCGACGACCTCGACGCGGTCGCGGCGTTCGCGAACCTCGGTGACGGTGTGTTCCTCGCGAACGTCCGCGCCGGCCTCGCGTGCGCGGTCGGCGAGGTGCCGATCCAGCCCGACCCGATCGATGACGTTCGAGGCGACCTCGTCCTTGTAGAAGGGGTAGGCGTCGCTGTTCGGCCCGCCGACGTGGAACCGGGCACCGTAGATCTCGTTCTGGAAAAGTTCGTCACGTGCGCCGTCGCCTGTGAACTCCCAGATGTCGGTGCTCACGTGGCCAGAACAGGCAAGCGGCGTCCCGACCGTCCCCTTCTCGAGAGCGAGGACGTCGTAGCCTCGCCGGGCGGCCTGGCGAGCGAACCGCGCACCAGCAGGGCCGACGCCCACGACGACGAAATCGTACATGTCACTCACGTTCACGTCGGCCGGTAAATATCCTGTCGAACGTCGCAGGCTTACTCGAGCAGCCGGAAGAATCGGTCGGTGTCGCCCTCGAAGCCCTCGAGTAGCTCTCGAACTCGCGTCTGAATCTCGTCGGTGACGCGGACGTGGACCATCCCTTCACCGGGCTGGCCGTAGACGACGCTCGCTCCCTCGGGCGCGACGACGATCGCGGGGAGGGCAACGAGGTCTTCCTCGCCGTCGACCAGGATCGTCGCCGGCTCGAGACGCTCGAGCCCTTCACAGAGCGCCCAGACGACGTCTTCGGTGATCTCGCCGGGCGGGTTGACCGCCTCGAGGTTCGTCCGCTCGGCGACGGTTTCGCGGATCTCCTCGTCGACGGCCTCCCGTTCGGTTCGCTCGTCGACGAGCGCGAGGTCGGGTTCGTGGCCGGCTTCCAGAAGGTGGTAGGTGACGACGTCGCCGACCGCGATCAGGGGCTCGCCGGCGGCCTCGAGCAATGACTCGGTGTCGGTCTCGATCGGTCCCATCGGCTCTTTGAGTTCGCTTCGAAGCTCCGCTGGCAGGACGAGTAGCTGGTCGGCTGGATCGGAGACCGCGGCGTCTGCGTCGGAATCGTTGTCGTCGCTCGTCACGGATGCTTAACGGACTTTCAGCGCGTACGCGCCGGGCTCGGTGATCTGCATCTCCGATGCGATCTGGCTGTCTTCGGGGTGAGCGATGACGACGTAGCCCGCCCAGTCCTCGGTCAGCGACGAGGAGTTACAGGCGTCGCAGGTCTCGTTGTCCGGTTCGTTGACGCGGTGACACTCGCGACAGACGAGACGATCGGATGCCATCGTTATTCACCTTCGGTCGCGGTTGCTTCGCGCTTTTCGTGTTCGTCCTCGAGCCAGCCGTGTTTGCCGAGACCGGGCTGTTTCGCGGTCAGCCCGATCTTGGAGTCACGCGGGTTGCGCTCGTCGATGCTCTTGGTGACGATGCGAGCGCGGACGGCGTCGTCGACCGCGAGGGTTCGGCTGGACTCGTTGGACGCTAGTTGCTGGTTCTCGCCGTCGAACGCGAGGTACTCGTCGCTGATCTGGGAGACGTGGAGCAGTCCGTCGACCGGACCGATACCGACGAAGGCCCCGAATTCGACGACCTCGACGACGGTCCCGTCGACGACCTCCTGCATCTGTGGGTCGAAGGTGACCGCGTCGAAGTCGGCCTCGTAGTAGACGCCGGGCTCGTTGGGCAGCACCGTCCCCTCGCCGATGTCGTGAACTTTGGTGATGGAGACGACGCTTCCCACCTCCTCGTCCATCTGTCCCTCGAGTTTGTCCTGCAGCAGTCGCTTCACGAGGTCCGGCGAGACGTCGCCGAGCTCCTCCGGCGGTACTTCCACCGTGTCTTTCAATCTGACCCGTTTGTACATCTATGGTTGAGTGATCGCTAACTTGTTTCTCCCGCGTAATGCAATTACCGGTATGCTCGCTTCGAGCACCCGGTCGCGCAGCGGGCGATCGCTCGTGACGACGTAGTCGACTGCACCCTCGCGGGCGAGTTCAACCAGTGCGTCGTCGGCGTACGATGCCTCCGTGTCGACGACCAGACAGCGTTCGGTCGCCAGGTCGTGACCGACGTTCGCGGCCGTTCCCTCCGTGCCGCCCTTCTCGGAGAGCCGTCGCAACTCTTCGATGACGGCCTGGGGCGCCGTCGGCTCGTAGCCGCCTGCTCGCGGCTGATCGCCGCTCGCCTGTTCCGGTGCGCGACGCGCACCGCCCAACAACCGCTCGAGTTCGTCGAACAGCCGTACGTCGAGTTCGACCGGCATCATGAGTGCGCTCGTATCGAGTGCGACTCGCGTCCGGTCCTGGGAAGTCATTCGTCGTTGCCCGCCGTAGGTTTACTCCTTGAGTGTCCCGAGGCCGATCAGTCGCCAGCGTGCACCGATCCGGCGGTTGATCGCGATCTTCGCGCCGGGTGCGGCTGCGACGGGCCGCTTGAGGTTGACCTCGCATTCTCCTTCTCGGGCGCTCGTGACCGCGCCGACGGTCGTCGCCGTGCCGACAGTCATCATCAGGGGTTCGCCCGTGCTGATCTCCTCGACCTCGCCTTCTTCGCCGTCGGTGCCGACGACGCGCTCGAGCAGGTCGACCTCCATCGTGAAGCCGTCCCAGGTCGGTGGGAGCGATCCCGAGGGGCCGGCGAGTCGACCGGCGAGGGCATCGCCTTTCGTCAGCGACGGGTCGAGTCCGGTTCCGACGCCCAGCAGACCACCGGGCGTCGCGGCGTCGACGTCCTCGCCGCCTGCCTGCAGCGAGCGTATCGTCGTCTTGATCGGGACGTACTCGCTCTGGCCGCCCTCCTCGACCTCGCGGCCGGGGCGGATCTCGATCTCGTCGCCGACCTCGAGTTCGCCCTGGACGAGGCTGCCGCCGAGGACGCCGCCGGCGAGGTTGTCGGCGGTCGTGCCCGGCTTGTTGATGTCGAAACTGCGGGCGACGTGCATCAGCGGATCGTCGTCAGGATCCTGTTCGGGCGTGGGGATCTCTTCTTCGATCGCCTGCATCAGCAGATCCATGTTGACCTCCTGGCCCGCGGAGACGGGGACGACGGGTGCGTCTTCGGCGACGGTCCCCTCGACGAACTCCTGGATCTCCTCGTAGTTGTCCCGTGCCTGCTGGGAGTCGACGAGGTCGACCTTGTTCTGGGCGATGACGATGTTGTCGATTCCGATGATGTCGAGTGCCATCAGGTGCTCTTCGGTCTGTGGCTGTGGCACGGGCTCGTTGGCGCTGACGACCAGCACGGCGCCGTCCATCAGCGACGCTCCCGACAGCATCGTCGCCATCAGGGTCTCGTGCCCTGGGGCGTCGACGAACGAGACGGTCCGAAGCGGCTCGCTTTCCGAGCCGTCCGGACACTCCTCGGCGACGGTGTAACACTCGGGTTCCTCGACTCCCTCGCAGTGACGGAACGTCGCGTCCGCGTAGCCGAGCCTGATGGAGATGCCGCGTTTCATCTCCTCACTGTGCTGGTCGGTCCACGACCCACTCAGGGCTTGGACCAGCGTGGTCTTGCCGTGGTCGACGTGACCGACGAGCCC
Source organism: Natronobacterium texcoconense (assembly GCF_900104065.1). NCBI lineage: Archaea > Methanobacteriati > Methanobacteriota > Halobacteria > Halobacteriales > Natrialbaceae > Natronobacterium > Natronobacterium texcoconense. The sequence continues at coordinate 122,574 of NZ_FNLC01000005.1, forward strand.
GATGTTCACCTCCGGTTGTTGATTTCCTGCCATAAGACGATGAGTAATCTTGGGAATAGCTTCCCTCGTGCGCTTGATAAACCTACTGTTCTGAAGGCGGCCTCGGCGGGGGGTGATGCGTCGGTGTGACAGGGTTCGACCGTGCTCGTGCGTCCGTGTTCGCTATATAATACCTATACTGGCCTCGAGCGCCGATCGACCGCACACGATCCGGTGCTCGTGGCTCGGAAAAGTCAATGAAGTTACAAAAATGCGTTTCAGCCAATAGTTTTGATAACGCGTATCATAGGTGCCGATATGAGCGGATCAAACGTTTCGAGCGAGCGGGAACCCGACACCGAACCCGTCCTCGAGTGTGTGGACTGTCTCGACCCGGCCGACGCCTTCGCGCTGGTCGGCAACGAGACGCGGCTGTCGATTCTCCGTGCGCTGTGGGCCGCCGACGAGCGACCCGTGTCGTTCTCGGAACTGCGCCGTGAGGTCGGGATGACCGACTCCGCGCAGTTCAACTACCACCTCCAGGAGTTGACGGGCCACTTCGTCACGCAGGGAGAGGACGGCTACACGTTCAAACACGCCGGCGAGAAGGTCGTCCGGTCGGTGATCGCGGGCTCGTTCAACGAACAGCCGACGCTCGAGCCGTTCCCCGTCGAGGGGGCCTGTATCGACTGTGACGGCCCGCTACAGGCGGTCTACGAGGACGAACGGCTCGGCATCGAGTGTCGCGACTGTGGGCAGTGTCACGGCGAGTACGCCTTCCCGCCGGGTGGGTTGAACGACCGCACTCACGGGGAGATCGCCGACGCGTTCGACCAGCGCGTCCGTCATCTCCACTGTCTGGCGGCCGACGGCGTCTGTCCGGAGTGTAGCGGCCGAATGGAGAGCCGGATCGTCGAACACGGCGACTGCTGTCTCGGCGTCGAACTGCGCGTCGACCACGAGTGCGCCCAGTGTGGTCACACGCTCTGTTCTGCGGCCGGCCTCCGCCTGCTCGACCACTCTGCGGTCGTCAGCTTCCACCGCGACCGCGGCGTCGCCCTGGACGAGCGACCGTACTGGACGCTCCCCTGGTGCGTCGCCGACGAACACACTCGTATCGTCGAGCGCGATCCCTACCGCCTCGAGGTGCGGATTCCGCTCGAGGGGGACCTGCTGCGCGTTCGGCTCGACGAGGGGCTGAACGTGCTCGAGACGAGCGTCGAACTCGCGGAGTAAACCGCTGCTCTCGTTCTGATCGGTTCGATGCGGTCCGGCCACCGCCACTACTGAAGACGATTTCAGTAACGAACGCTACAGAAATATAATTCAGATTATACTTATCGGGTGTCGGGTTCTTCCACTACGTGTAGGACAATGCGATCTCAGGATCCGATTCGACCGCCCTATACGCGTACCGCCGATCCCAACCATCCGCCGTCGCTCGGGACGACGATCGTGACGACCGCAGCGTTCGTCATCAGCTTCGGCGTTACAGCACTCACCATCGATCTACTCGGTGGCACGTCGACTGCCGCCGCAACCGGCATCGCCGTCGGATTCGTGACGCTGGTCGCGGTCGCCGGAACGCTGACAGCCGCCAGTCGACGACTCCGAACCCGTCTCGAGCGTTCCGACCGAGAATCCGAACGCGACGCGCGCTGTGAGTTCCCCGACGCCGAGTCGCCCGATACCGAGCGGTGTCACGCGACGCGAGCGAGCGTCGACTGATACTGCCGAACAGCGACGACGGCGACGTCACCGACCTTCGAACAGGACAACACCGAGTCAGCAGGACAGTTCGTTTTTATCCGCTCGCCGCCACCGATCGGTCGTGAGCGAGTTCGCGTTCGAACTCGAGCTGTGTGCCCATCTCGAGCGCCGCGGCGAAGAAATTCTCGCGCGGCAGCTCGGTGCGAGCGTCGCCGCTCCCGGCGGCCGAATCCTCGACGTCGTCCGGGTCGAGCCCGGACCGGAGTTCGACGACCGAACCGAGATCACGGGCGAGACGATCCCCGATGCCGCCATCGCAGCCGACGTTGGCCCCGGTCGGGCGCGATACTGGAAGGACGCTTTCGACGGCTTTCACCCCGATCACGCGCGCCGCGCGATGGAACGAGCCTGCGAGATCGGCTTTCTCGAACGCGAACGCCGCAAGGGTCGTGAGTACGTCCGTCAGGTCACGCGGTACCCGGACTGGTACGGCCGCATCGTCGGCATCGAGAACAAACCCGATCTCGGGCGGCCGGGCGACCTCGAGTCACAGCTTCGAACCGACGTCAGTCTCGGACTCGTCGACGAGGTCGTGCTCGCGACCGAGAGCTACGTCACGCGCGCACATCTGAATCGCATCCCCGAGGAAGTCGGCGTCTGGCGCGTCCACCGAAACGAGACGGGAATCGACCTCGAGGTGATCCGCGAACCGACCTCGCTCGCGGTCGACGAACCCGGGATCGAACTGCTCGAGTCCCACCCCGGCCGGACGGACGTCGACGTCGTCTCTCGCGAAGAGAAAGCGCGCGCTCGCCGTCGCATCGCCGAGCGAGCGTACGGCAAGGGGTGGCGGACGTACGAGTTCCCGGGCTGTACCGCCTGCAGCGCGAAGCAAACTCAGAACGCGACCCTGCCTCACTGCGAGTGGCACGGCCGGATCGTCGACGCCAACGCCGAGTGTGGACCGTCGTGTCCGGGATACGAGCCCGGTTCGGCTCCGGACGTCGACCTCGAGGCCGAACGCGACCGGGAGACGGCGTGGCGGGCGGAGCCGGACGGCAGGCGGCGACGACAATCGGGATTAGACCAGTTTCGATAATCGCAATCGAGGTTCAGGGATTCGATGGCCGTTACTCGCTCGAGTCGAGTCGCGTCGGGACGAAAGAATGGACCACGAGAACGACGGTTCCGAGGAAGAGCCACAGTCCGAGCACGTCGTTTCCGCCGTGAAGAAACCCGACGGCCAGTGCTGCAAGGGCCAGGGCAGCTATCGCGGTCCGAATCGCATGGAGGGCGGTGACTATCTCCGAGTCGCTGGTTTCCGGCATGATCGAATACTGTAACCGTAATTAAATAAGTCCAAATGGTCGACCTTACAGCACGTACTCCTCGCCGTCGACCGCAAGCGGCTCCTCGAACGCCTCGTCGACCGGATAGTAGTGAGCGGCGTGGACCAGCCGCGTCCGATCGGCGTTCAAGTCCTCCGCGAGCGCGAGCGCGCCCTCTCGAGTCATGTGTTTCGTTCCGAACGTCCGGGGCACACCATCTGGCCCCTCGTGACGGCCGCCGACGGGGTGGTACTCGCAGAAGTCGGCGGGAACGATCGCGTCGGCCAACAGGAGGTCGGGATCGGCGAGCACCGCCCGCGATTCGGCGGGCACGTCGTAGCTCGTATCACCCGAGAGGGACAGCTTCGCGCCCGTCTCGGGATCTTCGATCGCGAGGCCGTAACAGAGCAGTGGCGGGTGTTCGACCGGAACCAGCGTCACGTCGAACCCGCACGTTCGGACCGGCTCGAGCGGCGTCGTCGGCTGTACCTCGAGCGCCCTGAGATAGTGATAGTCCTCGGCGACGGTCTCGGCGACGCTTTGGCCGGTCTGGGGATCGGTCTCGTCGGCCGCGTACACGTCGAGCGAGTCGAGAATCCGGAAGACGTTGCCCAGCCCGTCGAGGTGGTCGAAGTGGACGTGCGTGACGACGGCGGCGTCGGGAAGCGAGACGTCCTCCCGGAGGAACTGGTAGCGAAAGTCGGGGCTGAAATCGACCAGCAGCGCCTCGCCGGTTCGCTCGTTCGCGACGTGGACCGAGAACCGGGTGCGCTCGATTCCTCGTTCGCGGGCGGCCTCGCAGGTGTCACAGTCACAGCCGACGGTGGGCGTCCCTGTCGTATCGCCGGTTCCGAGCAGCGTTACTCGCATCGGTCCCGGTCAGACATACGAGACGCCCTCCTCGAGTGCCTCTTCGACGAGCGGATGCTCCTGCTGGTCCTCGAAGCGGTCGGCCGGGAGTACGTAGACTTCGACGACGACCTCGCGTTCGATGCCGACCGTCCTGCCGAGACGCTCGAGTCGTTGCTCGCGCTCCTCGAGCGTCGGTCCGTCGTCGCCTTCGTCGTCGAGAACGACCAGGAACTCGATCGACGAGTGGACGCCACGATCGTCGCCCCGCATGGCATCACCGAACGCAATGAGCCGATGGATCGAGTCGCCGTACTCGGCCTGTGCACGCTCGGCGAACGCTGTGGCAGCGTCACCGTCGCCGCCGTCGCCTGCCTGCTCGAGTCGCGTCTCCTCTCTCATTGTGGCCTCATTAGCAGTCGAACCGTAAGGACGTTGCCACTGGATTCTATAAGAACTCCCGAGAACAATTGCTATATTAGTAACATATGGGCGAGCGAATTATGAACGGCGGTGAGAGCGCAAAGATCGGTGTAACCTTCTACCTTGCCCTGATCCTGTGGTATCTCCTGCTCGTCGGAATCCGTTCACTATTCGCTGGCGACCTCACGGGGCCGTACGAAGGACCGTTCTTCGTCGCTCTCTACGGCAGTGTACCGCTCGTCGCAGGATGGGCTGGATTTACGGATAAAACGCTTCTCACCGCTGCTGTCGTCGCACTCGTCCCATTAGCAGTCCTTCTTACAGTTGGGCTGGTCGGTACTGTACTCGAGCCACTCGGCGGCGAACAGGAGCCGTACGCTCCCCTGCTCGTATATTTGTTCGCCTACCAACTCGTAGCGAGCGTACTACTCAGCGGACTCGGATATGGGATCGGATCGTATCTCGGCTGATTCTCGCTCGAGTCCGACCTGAGTGTTCTTTCACGACCTATCGGAGTTCGTCGCTGTCCCCGGGTTCGTACTCGTACTCCCGGAGCAGATCCGGTTCGACGTCGCGCAACACGGCTTCGTGGGTCGCCTCGAGCACGACCGGCGGCGCACAGCCGGCTTCCTCGGCCTCGAGCCATCTGCCCAGGCAGAGACACCAGCGATCACCCGGCTCGAGCCCCGGAAAGTCGAACTTGGGTTTCGGGGAGACGAGGTCGTTGCCCTGCGCTCGGCTGAACTCGAGGAATTCCTCGGTCATCACCGCACAGATCTCGTGTCGGCCGCGATCGGAGTCGACGCGCCGACAGCAGCCATCCCGCAGGAAGCCGGTCATCGGATCGGTGCTACATGGCTCGAGTTCGGTGCCGTAGACGTTGCGGTCGCCTCGCTCGTCGTCGCCCCGCGCTCCCGGATCGTCCGCCATACCCGCGACATCGACTGCCGGGTCCGAAAAGGCTGGTGCTGTGGCAGTTCTTTGCCGCCACCCGCTCGTTCCATCCGTGATCTTATTCCGCCCGGGCGTCAACGTCTGCCCGATGGACGGCGAAATCACCACCGACGAGGTCAAGGAACTCCTCGAGACAGACGCCGACGTCCGGATCGTCGACATCCGGGACCGGCCGAGTTTCGAGCGGAGCCACATTCCCGGGAGCGAGAACGTTCCGTTCCACGAACTCACGAACCGAGTCGAGGAGTTCGAGGGCGCAGACCGCATCGTCACCGTCTGCCCCCACGGAGAAGCGAGCGTCCAGGCCGCACGACTCATCGGCTCCTACGAGGGGATCGAGGATGCTCGCGTGGAGAGCATGGCCGGTGGCCTCGAGAAGTACGGAATGAAGTTCGGCCTCGTCCGCGAAGAACGCGAGGAGGAGTCGGCGGACGTCGAGTCGCCGTTCTGATCGAGTGCGGGTACCGTTCGAACGGCGACGCCTCTCGAGAGACCGATCGCTGTCGATGTTGGAAACAGTTGGAAGGATGTGCGACGGTGAGCCGCGGGTTCGGAAGTCGGCGTCTACCGCCGACCGGCTGCCCGACGGGTTCGAACTCGTCGGGCAGTAGGTTCGACGGTATCAGATCATCGCGGGCTCATGCGACGTTGAAGCCGCGATCCCGAAGGAACTCTTCGATGCGGCCGGTGTGGTTGCCCTGTAGTTCGATCTGGCCGTCTTCGACTGTGCCACCACAGGCGAACTTGGACTTGAGATCCGACGACAGGCTGTCCAGATCGACGTCCTTCGGATCGAATCCTTCGACGATCGTTACCTCTTTACCGTATCTGCGCTCGTCAATGCGGATGTTGAGTTGCTGTTGTCCCTTGGCCACGTCCTCGCAGACGCAGAGTTCCTCGGGCAGCCCGCACGTCGAGCAGACTTCCGACATTACGTTCCCTGCTACGAAATGGCCATATTAAACACTATCGGGACCCGCATGCCGTCGTGTGGTTCTTTTTGAGTGATCGCCTCAGTTTCGGGTTCGGCCCGCTCCTGGCAGGCGTTCTCGCGCAATTTCGTCGACGATTTCGATCGCACGGTCTGCCTCCTCGCGACTGATACCACCGCCGTAAACGGCACGTTCGTACCGCTCTAAGACGCGTTCGGTCCGGGGATCGAGACTGTTCTCCGCCGAGAGCACTGCCAGATAACTGCGTGCCGTTTCCTGCGGACGGCGCGGCCGGTACTCGTCCTCGAGCAGGGACTCGAGTCGTCGGAACGCGCGTTCGGCGTCCCGGTCGGGGTCGTCGGTCGGACGCTGCCAGTACCGACCGACCAGTCGGCGGGCCCTGACCGTGGCGTCGACCCGGTGGACGGTTGCGACTAGCCCGACCAGGAGGACGGACGCGATCACGATCATTTCGCGCGTAATCGGGACGGGGCTGGAGATGTCGTCGTCACCGCTCGTTCCCGGCAGTTCGTCGGGACCGGACGGAATGCCGTCGTCGGCTCCGGAATCGGAGTCGTTTACCGACGATTCCGTGCCGTTCGACTCCTCGTCGGCCCCCTCGTTCTCGTCGGGTTCGGGGTCGTCGACACCGTCGTCGCCGTCCTCGTCCTCGGAGTCGCCCGCGTCTCCGGGTTCGACCTGCGGTTCACTCTCGAGGCCGTCCGGATCCATGCTCTCGGTGGCCTCCTCGCGGGCGTCGGCGAGTCGCTCGGAGTGTTCCTCCTCGCGTGGCTGGGGTGGAGTCGGCTCGAACGCGACCCAGCCGTGATCGGGGAAGTAGACCTCGACCCAGGCGTGGGCGTCGGTCCCGCGGACGACGTACTCGTTACCGGTGCGTTCGCCGGCAGTGTACCCCGTGACGTATCTGGCCGGGATACCCTCGGTCCGGAGCATCTGGGTCATCGTCGTCGCGAAGTAGACGCAGTAGCCCTCGTCCATCTCGAGCAGGAACGCTTCGGCGACGTCGCCGTCGGGCTGTTCGACGTCGAGCGAGTAGTCGTTCGACGCGCGGAGATGGGTTTCGATCGCCGTCGCTTTCTCGTACGGCGTCTCCGCTTCCGCGTCGGCGGTAATCTCTGCGGTTCGTTCCTCGAACTCCGAAGAGAGGGTTTCCGGCGTCTGCAGGTAGTTCTCCTCGACTTCGTCGGGGTACTCCGTTCCCGCCGTTTGCATCTCTGCCGGGCTGGGATCGAGGATCGCGCTTTCGACGGAGTAGGTGTCTCCCTCGAGCAACGTCGTCGCGGGCCGGATCTGCCCGTGGGCCGATAGCTCGGTGTAGTCAGTGATGCCACCGTCGACGCCGACGGGCTGGGCGGCGGCAGGCATCACGCCCAGTTCCGTCTCGACGGTGACGGTCTGGTGCACTCGCTCGGCTGACCCGGGTGGTGCCTCGAGTGCCCCGTCCTCGAGGCCGTACGTCTGACCGGTCCGGACCCACTCGTCGCCGGTGTAGCGGTCGTAGACGCCCGTCCGCCAGTACGACGGCCGGTCCGATTCGACGGTAAAGCGGACCTCGGGCGAGAGATCCACCTGTCCGGAGATTCCCGACCGCTCGGAGGCCGAGTCGATCGTCCCCTCGAGCGTCCCGTCGCCTGCGCCACCGGCCGCGGGACTCGCGTTGCCCGTTCCGCCGGGGACGAACGTTACCGACAGCGAGAGCGCGACGATGATCGCGAACAGTACGGCCAGCAGGTCGGTCTGTGCGATCGAGCCGCCGCGTCGCTCGAGGTCGCCGAACGCGACCGTTCCGAGGGCGGCGAGGACGCCGACGAGCGTCACCGTCGTTTCGGCGTCGCCCGTCAGGACGAGAAAGACAAGTGCGAATCCACCGGGCAGAACGCTCAATGCGTAGCGGCCGCGAAGGGCGAGATACCACGAGAGAAAGACCGGCCCCGGCGCGAACCCGAGCGTCCAGATGCCGGCCTCGACCATCCGGAGCAACTCGAGGCCGGTCACGAGCGTGACGGTATCGACGGCCAGCGCCTCGAGCGCGTCGCCGGCCGAGAGAACCGCCTCGACGCCGACGCCGCTTTGCTCGAGGTAGTAACCGAAGCCGGCGGCGGCTGCGACGATCGCGAGCAGTATCGCCGTGCGTGGTCTGATCGCCCGCGCGAGCACCGTCGCCGCCAGGAGCATGCTGCCGACGAGCGCGAGCAACGTCCGTGTCCCGCCGACGACCTGCGTCACGTCCTGCAGGACGCTCACGTACGACGCCGTCAGGACCAGCACGCAGCCGAGCGCGAGAAGCCGAAACGCGTCGGGTCCGACCGTCCCGTCCGTCTCGAGCGAGACGACTCGCGTTCGGCCGGCCTTCTCCCGGCGCAGACCCGAACGCGAGTCCGTGTCGGTGCTCACGACACCACCTCCGTCGCGCCGCTCGCGTCGGACGCGTCGTGCTCGAGGCCGCTCTCGCTCTCCCGGGAGCCAGCGAGCCCCTCGAAGGGAAGCTCTCGTCCGTCGACGACGACTCGCGTTCCCGTCCCGTCCGCGGTCACGAGCACGTCGGCCTCGTCGCGGTCCCGGTCCGAAAGCTCGCCCGACTCGAGGACGGCGATCGTCCGGAGCAGGTCGCGATGGTGGCTCCGTCCCGCTTCGGGCCGGAACGCGTCGTCTTCGGTCCGGAGTCCGACTCGCAGTTCCGACTCGAGGAGGAACGTGACGACGCTCGCGAGTGCCTTCGCGAGGTCGTCGTCGTAGCCGGGCGCACACTCGGCTGCGACGACGGTGGCGTCACGGCCCGCGTCGGTGGCGTACTCCGTCACGAACAGTTCTCCGTCGGGTCGCTTCGCCGCGGACTTCCAGTGAACGTTCCGCAGCGAATCGCCGCGTCGATACTCCCGGAGGCGATCGAACTCCTCGCGCTCGTGTTCGAGATCCGCCCCGCGACCCTGGCTACTCGACGATTCGACGAGCGCCCGAAGTCTGTGGCCGCCACCACCGTGCAGGTCGACGGGGCGCGGATAGACGCACACGGACGTCGTCTCCTCGTACTCGAACCGCCGCTCGACGAGGCCGAACGCATCTCGGACGGTGATCGAAATCGGCCCCACCTCGTGAGCACCACGATCCCCGAGCGTCAGATCGTAGGAGACGGTGTTCGTCCCGGACTCGAGGTTGCTGTCCGCAACCGGTCCGTCCGATTCGTCCTCGGCCAGCGCCAGCCCGTCACCGATCGCCTCGCGGATCGTTGCCGATATCGATCGCTCACACTCCACGTCGATCGTCACGGTCCGTCGCTCGCCGATCGGACCGTCCGCGACGGCGTGGCGCCTGACCGTCGGCCGCTCGAACCGGAAGGTCAAGACGACGCCCGCTACCAGGACGACGGCAAGCGGCGTGACGACCGCGTTCAGCGCCCGCGGACCGTACTGCCAGCTCATCGCGACCGAGAACGCGACGACTGCGAGGGCCGTCCACCCCCTTCGCGTGAGTCTCATGGTGGCTCGACGGGGACGCGCTCGAGGGCGTCGGCGACGATCTCGTCGCCGCTTTTCGTGTTCCGACCAGCAGTTTCGATCCGATGGCTCAACACCACAGGAGCCTCGGTCTGGAGGTCGTCGGGGACGACGTACTCCCGGCCGTCGATCACGGCACGGGCCTGGGCCGCCCGAAGCAACGAGATCGTCGCGCGCGGGCTAGCACCGATGTGGGCGTGATCACGGGTGTAGCCGACCAGCCGGGTCGCGTACTCCCGGACGGGTTCCTCGACGCGAACGTTCGCGACCGTCTCGCGGGCGCGAACGACCGTCTCACGGTCGGTCACCGACTCGAGCGACTCGATCGGGTGGTTGCCGACCGTCCGACCGAGCAGTTCGGCCTCTTCGTCCGGGTCGGGGTAACCGAGTCGGAGTTTCTTCATGAACCGGTCGCGCTCGGCGAAGGGGAGTTCGTAGGTGCGGTCGGGATCGACCGCGTTCTGGGTCGCAATCACGGTGAAGGGATCGGGAAGCGACCGGGTCGTCCCGTCGACCGTCACCTGTTTCTCTTCCATCGCCTCGAGCAGCGCGGACTGGGTCTTCGGTGGCGCGCGGTTGATTTCGTCGCCCAGCAGGATATTGCCGAAGACGGGGCCGGGCTGGAACTCGAACTCTCGGCTCTTCTGGTTGAAGACGTTGACGCCGGTGACGTCGGACGGGAGGAGATCGGGCGTAAACTGGATTCGGCTGAACTGACAGTCGACGGAGGTCGCGATCGAACGCGCGAGCATCGTCTTGCCGACGCCGGGGACGTCGTCGAGCAGGACGTGTCCCCGGCCGAGCAACGCGACGACGACGTGTTCGATCGCGTCGTCGTGGCCGACGATCACGCGGGAGACGTTGTCCGTGACGTCGGTACACAGCGTCGACACTGTCGAGATGGGGAGAGGCTCCGGCTTCGACTGCGAGTCCCGGCTGGTCGATCCGGTCGTTCCGTCGGATACGGGCTCGGGTGCGTCGGTCATGGCTCGAGTCGACACCCTCCGTCTGCCGGACAGTCGGGGTGGCCACTGGATCGGCTGCCCTCTCGAGTGCGGGAGCGGACGGGCTGGCGGCGTCTCATGCGTTGTCTCACCTCGGGCACTCCGAAATATATGTTTTGTGTCAATATAGTTATTACTTGGGCCGAGAAGATCGATTGTGATAGTGAACGAGCGCCAGAAACTCGTCGCTTCCGGTTCCAGCAATCGACGCAGCCATCGCTACCCGGTTAGCGATCGTAAAACGATACCCCTGACTGGAACAGCTTACAGCCGTTCGACGTTCGTCGCGCGCGGGCCCTTCTCGGCCTGCTCGATGTCGAACTCGACTTCCTGACCTTCTTCGAGGTCGGGGCCGCCAACGTCTTCCATGTGGAAGAAAACGTCCTCGTCCGCGTCCTCAGTCTCGATGAAACCGTAGCCGCCAGTGTCGTTGAAGAATGCGACCGTACCTTGCGCCATTGCAGGTCTACAAAACCACGACTGAGATATAAATGTTCGGGGCCACTCGCGGGCACGGGCCGTCCGGCCGGGAGACGCGAAGCAATCGACGATCAGTCGTCGTCGGTTTTCGGATCGGGATCGGCGTCGTTCGAGGCAACCGCACTAGAACTCGGTACGTCGACTTCGTCTTCCTCTCGCAGGAACAGCGACCGCTGAGTTCCGAACGCGAGCGCCATCGAGGCGACGGCGATGAGCGTGATGACGGAGAACGGACCGCCGGTGATGATCGCTGCTGCTTGCAGGGCTTCGACACCGCCCGTAACGATGAGCAACGAAGCGAGCGCACCGATGAGAAAGCCCCAGATAATCCGGTTGACCGTCGATGGCTGGTGTGTCCCGCCCGTCGTGAGCATGCCGAGTGCGAGCGTCGACGAATCCGCAGACGTGATCAGAAAGAGGAGGACGAGCAGGAGAAACAGCGCCGTCAACAGCCCACCGAGCGGGAGCGCCTCGAAGAGCGGGTAGCCTGCACCCGCTTCGTCGTACGTCTGGATCGCAGAGAGCACGTCGGCCCGGCCGTCGTCCTGCAGGTAGATCGCCGTTCCGCCCATCGTCGCGAACCACGGGATCGTAATTCCAGTCGACGCGAGAACGCCCGTTGCAGCGACCTGGCGGACGGTACGTCCGCGCGAAATCCGCGCGATGAACAGCCCGACGAACGGGGTCCAGGAGAACCACCACGCCCAGTAGAAGATCGTCCAGTCCCCGACCCACCCGGAGACGCCACCGGTCCCGGTCTCGGCGGTTCCGGTGTAGAAACTCATCGGGATGAACTGGCTGATGTAGGTGCCCAGCGCTTCGGTTCCGATCGCCGTGATGAAGTTCGTCGGCCCGAGCAGGAAGGTTACGACCGTCAGTAGTCCGAACAGGGACAGGTTAACGTACGATATCCGGCGAATTCCCTTCTGGACCCCGAGCGCGACCGACGCCGTGAACGCGACGGTCATGCCGGTGATGATGAGGATCGTCCCCAGGTCGCCGACCGAGACGCCCATGGTCCACTCGAGACCGACCAGGAATTGGCTCCCGACCAGTCCGAGGGTCGTCGCGACTCCGCCGATCGTCGCGAACACCGCCAGGATGTCGACGGCTTTCGCGACGGGGGTATCGAGATTGTCGATGCCGATCCACGGTGCGAGCACCGTCGAAATTCGCATCGGCGCGTCGTAGCGATACGCACAGTAGGCGATCGGCAAGGCGACGACGACGTACGCTGTCCACGCGGAGACGCCCCAGTGGAAGAACGTGTACTGAATCGCGCCGACGGCTGCCTCGGAGGACTGCGACTGTGCTCCGACGAAAGGAGATACGTCGTCGTAGTGTGACACCGCCTCTGCCGGCCCCCAGAAGACGATACCAGCGGCGATTCCCGCCGAATACAGCATCGCGAAATAGGAGAGAAAGGCGAACTCCGGTTCTTCGTCTTCCTCGCCGAGCTTGATGTTCCCCCAGGGGCCGAAGATCAGGAAGATGACGAACACGACGAGAAAGAACATCACGAGCAGATACCACCAGCCGAACCCGGTCCAGATGACGTCGTTCGCGGCATCCATGTACCCCGCTGCCGTCGCCGGCCTGACGACGAACGCGACTACGGCAGCGACGGCAATCGCGAAGCCGACGCCGAAGACGACGGGATCGAGTTCCTCGAAAAACCCCTCGTCACCGTCCCGGTGATCTGTATCAGTCATCGGATCGTGCGATCGATACCGATCGTCGAACGTAGTCCAGAGGGCCAGCTACCGCCGTCTCTAGACGATCACCACTGGTCGTGACCGGACGAGGGGAGGAGTCTCGAGTCATGCCTGAGACCGTATACCGAGCGCGGGAAAGTGTACTGGGCTTGCACGAGAGAGCACCGTTCGGAGTAGCCGGTTCCAGTAGTACGTGTGGTCCTGCAATCACGCTCTATAGTGACAACTGCAACTAGTTACACACTGATCGCATAGCTGTCGTGCGATCAGGTGTGCATTGACTTGCAGTGGCTACTATAGCGGTTGTCCGATCGGTTTCTGAAGCAGTTTCGGGACCTGGACGGACAGCCATAGCTCACGGGCAAGATAGAACTGGAACGCCAATCCGAACAGCGCCCTACTCGCCGTCGGTCGTTTCTAGAGCCGATTTCTCGTCGATAGTGACTGCAGCCGTCGAGAACTCCTCGAGCAGCGTTTTGAGGCGAACAGACCGGTCGTGCAGGTCGGATGCGCTCTCCGAGACGGTCGAGATCGCTTCCGTCTGTTCGGTCGCGCTCTCGACGATTTCGTCGGCCTCGGTTGCGGTCGTCTCGCTCAGCGACGTCACGTCGTCGGCCATCGCGACCAGTTCTGCGGCGGAGTCGGCGATCGCGTCCGTCGCCTCGTCGATGTCCTGGACGCCGTCGTTAGCCTGCCGGACGTCGCTTTCGATCTCGCGGAACGCGGCGACCGAGTCCTCGATCGTTCCAGTTCCGTCCGCGACGCTCTCGCGCATCCCCTCCATTTCGTCGACGGTCGCTCCTGTGCGGTGCTGGACCGTCTCGATCAGTTCCTCGATCTCGTTCGCAGCGGTCTTGGTCTCGGCGGCGAGGCCCTTGACCTCCTCGGCGACGGTCGCGAACCCGCTGCCGTCACTGCTTCCACTGCCTCCCGCGTGTGCGGCCTCGATCGAGGCGTTCAGCGCGAGAATGCTCGTCTGATCGGCGATGTCCGTCACCGTACCGACGATCTCGTCGATCCGGTCGACCGCTTCCTCGAGCGTCCGCAGTTCCTCGAGCGCACTCTCCGCCCGTCTCTCGATCCGTTCCATCTCGTCGACGACGTCCTCGGCCGCGTCCATCCCCTCGCCGGCGCGCTCGGCTGCCTGCCGCGAGGTGTCGGCGACCGAGTCCGCGGTCGACGCGATCTCCTCGACGGTCGCCGACGTATCCTGAACCTCGCTCGCCATCGCCTCCATACGCTCGTTCTGTCGCTCCGCGACCGCCGTGATCTCCCGAATCGACTCGGTGACGCTGTCACTGCTCACCTCGAGGTCGGCACACTCGCCCTGCACTTCGTCGCTCGTCTCGGCCACCTCGCCCGCGAACGCGGCGATCGTCGCGACCGTTCGCTCGAGGTCCGCCACCATCTCGTTGAACGTCGTGGCGATCTCGGCCATCGGCTCGTTCTCCTCGTCTGGCTCGAGTCGCCGGGTCAGATCGCCGTCGGCACACGCTCCCATCACCTCGCAGTACTCGGCTGCCGTCCGCTCGAGGTGTTCGGTCTGTTCCTGTGCCTCCCTGCGAGCTTGCTCTGCCTGTTCTTTCGCTCGCTCGGCCTCCTGACGGGCGTCGTCGGCCTTCGTCTTCGCTCGCTCGGCTCGCTCGCGCTCCCGTTCGGACTCCTCGAGTTGCGTCACCAGCGAGTCACGCATATCGTCGATCGCCCCGTAAAGCTGGCCGATCTCGTCGGTGCGAGCGGTCTCGAGGTCGACGTCGTACTCGCCGTCGCGGATCGTGCCCGCCTGTCGCGAGAGCCGTCGAATCGACGTCGCGGTGTTTCGACCCACGACGACGCCGAAGACGCCGATCAGCGCGACCCCGGCGACCGTGATCAGGTAGCCGAACTGGTTGACCGTGTCGACGAACCCGAGGGCGTCGGCCCGACTCGTGTGGACGAGAACGGTCCAGTCGTCGTCGGTCGTGTGGTAGCCGACGACGTATCCGTCCGGCCTGAAATCGTACGGTGACTCCTGGAGACTTTCACTCGGCTGGCCGTCGATCGTCGTTGCGCCCGGTCCGCTCGAGTGCGCCTGGCTCTGGAGCGATTCGTACCCCTCGTACTCCTGCAGGAAACTTGCCGATGTCTCGTCGTCGTCGTATCCCAGTTGTCGGTCGTCGAAGACGATCCTGCCGTCGTCGTCGAGTATCGTGACGACCGTTTCGTCGCCGGTGTAGTCGACCAGCCGTTCCGACAGCACGAAGGTGTAGACGAGTGCCCGATCGTCGCCGACGCCGACGTAGTATGAGACGACGGGATGTTCGTCCGCGGCCAGACCGAGCGCGTCGGGCATCGCGTACGGCTCCGTTCGCTGGATCTCGTGTTCCGAAAGGTCGTTCTCGAGGTCGGTGGGGAACTCCATCTCCTCGAGCGTCTCGTGGTCGGCGTCGGCACCGGCCAGGACGTCCCCGGTTTCGGTGTCCACGTAGAGTGCGTGCATTCGCTCCTCGGGGAGGTCGTAGTAGATCTCCTGAAGGTACGTCTCTATCTCCTCGTTCGTCCCCGACTGGACGACCGGCGCGCCGGCCGATGCGACGACGAAGTTCTCGTTTCGGTCGTTCCAGTCGTCGAACGCCACTGCCTCGCGGACCGCAGCGTCCTCCTGGTCCTCGAGCGCGGACGCGGCGACGCTGTCGGTGATCGCCTCGGTCGCGACGAATCCGAGCCCACCGATCGACAGCCCCAGCAGGAGCAAGACGATACCGAACTTCAGCGCGTATCGTTGCCTGACGACCGATGGTATCAGCCGACGGACGGTCGTACCCAGATCTATCGCGCCCCTCATTTGAATTATTAGTGAAATATTACATCAAACGTATGTAGATTGTGGCCAGCCGGATCGCTCGAGGAGGAAGCCCGGACAGACGGGTTAAAAGTACCGACGGCAGTCACCGGCGAACACAGAACGACGCGTCACCACTCCTTGCAGTCAGGACAGACGAACGCGTCCTCGTCTCTCCAGACGCGCTCGCTGTCGTCACCACACCGCTCGCACTCGTGATCGCCCCACGCGTACGTCGATAGCGCGGACCCGCTGACGTCGTCGCCCTCCGGCGATTCAGTCTCCGGTTCCGATCCGACGGCCTCGTCGTCCGTGTCAGAATCGGTCTCCGCCGTAAACTCAGAGAGGCTCGCGTCGTCGGTCACGGCAACCGATACGGCCGGCCGGGGCTTAGTCGCACCGACTCGAGCCTCGGACGACCACCCCCACTTCCCGTCTGGGACGGACCGGCACGGCCAAGTACCACCACTGACAACCTCCACGCATGGAACCCACGCCACTGAACGTAATCGTGGACAACATCGTCGAGATGAACGAACTATTCACCGACGTCGCAACCGGCGACGGACTCGCAGGACTGCTGGTCCTGCTCGGAACCCTGCTGGTCGTCTTCTCGCTTGCCGTCTTCGGATTCCTGACGCTCGGTGCTGTCGGTAGTCTCTTCTCCTCAAATTCCAGTTGAATTCGTTCTCGTCCCCGCTCAGCTAGTACCGTTCCAAGCGTCAACTGAGGGGTCGAATCGAACCACACCGCTGAATTCGACCCATCAGTTCAGGCTTGGACCGCCACTAGTCGCCTGCTCGAGCGCGTCGCTCGCCCGTTCGATCGCATCCTCCAGGTCCGGACCCAGCGGCGACCCCACCACGATCCCGTCGACGTGCTCGAGCGCCGCTTCGAACTGCTCGGCGACCGTCTCCGTCGTCCCGGCGATACAGAACGCATCGACCATCTCCGGCGTGACGTGGCCGAACGCCTCGGGGAGGTCGCCAGCCTCGAGCGCCTCGCTGACCGCTGCTGCCGCCTCGCGATCGATATCGTGACGCTCGAGCACTGGATCGGCTGCGCCGCCGACGATGAAGGCCACCGGCGGGCGCGCGGCTTCGCGGGCCTCGTCTTCCTCTGCGGCGACGCTGACGCTCGCGAACGCGAGCGACTCGAACTCGCCGTAGTCGTCGGGTCGTTCTTCGAGTCCCTGCTCGATCTGTCCCGCCGCCCACTCGAGGTCACGCGGGTGGGCGGCGTTGATCAGGACGCCGTCGGCGTGCTTGCCACTCATCCGGAGCATGTGTGGTCCCTGTGCGCCGACGTAGACCGGAATCTCGTCCGATGTGGGCTCGAGGTTCAACGAGGCGTCCCGGGCAGTGAAGGTGCCGTCGTGGGTGACGGTCTCGCCGTCCCACAGATCACGGGCGACGTCGAACGTCTCGAGGACGCGTCGCAGCGGCCGGTCGTGCTCGACGCCGAGGTTCGCGAGCGAGGATCGGTCGCCTGGCCCGACGCCGAAGACGGCGCGGCCGTCGCTGACCTCGTCGATCGTCGCCGTCTGTGCGGCCAGCCGTACCGGATGGGTCTCGTAGGGGTTGACGATCCCCGGCCCCAGTCGGATCTCCTCCGTCGCCTCCGCCATCCGCGAGCAGACGACGAAGGGGTCGCGGTTGAAGTAGTGGCTGCTCGTGAAGGCCACGTCGAACCCCTCGTCCTCCGCGAGTGTCGCGAGGGACGCCATCCGGTCGGGCGAGTGTTCGGGCGTCAGTTCGATACCCCAGGTCGGTTCGTCGGTGTTGCGTGTCATTGGTCGAACTCCCACTCTCGCAGTGCCTTTCGGACGAGGTCGTCCTCGACCGATCTGAACAGTTCGTCGCTGCCCTCTAAGTCGCCAAAGTCCCAGTCACGAACGACGACCGCGGGCGTGCCGTCGGCTCCCTCGCCGGTGACGAGATTCGCTGCCGCCGCGAGTTCGTCGACCACCGACTGGACGGTGACGCCGAGTTCCCGGCCATCGCGGTCGCGTTCGCCGCGCCAGTCACGGCTCGCGGGCATCCCCGCCCAGCCGATCGCGACGCCGCGTTGTCCGTGTCGGAACGGCCGACCACAGGTGTCGGTGACGACGACGGCGACGTCCGACAATCCGAGGTCCTCGAGTCCTCGCCGAATTCGCTCGGCGCTCTCGCCCGGTCGTTCGGGCAACAACAGCAAGTCGTGATCGGGCACGTTCGACCGATCGATCCCCGCGTTGACCGTAATGTGGCCGAAACGCGTCTCCGTCAGCAGGAAGGGAGCCTCGATCAACAGCTCAGTACTCTCCTCCAAGACCGCCTGTGCGAACCGCGGGTCCTTCTCCTCGCCCGCGACGTCCTCGATCCGGTCGGCTATCTCCTGGGCGCGGCCGCTGACGGGATAGTCCTCGAGGTCGGCCGTCCGTCCCTCCGCCTTCGAGACGACCGTACTCGCGACGGTGAGCACGTCCGCCGACTCGAGGTCGTCCCCGGCCCGATCCGCGATCAATTCGGCGAGGTCGTCGCCGGGACGGATCTCGGGCAGGTCCGTCACTGGCGTCAGTTCCATACCGGAGGGTTGGGGAGCGGCGTCAAAAGCGCACCGTCACCGGAGAATAGGAACAATAGTGAGACGACTCGGCCCAAACAGGAAAACAGCCATACATCACAAACACGTATATCGACGCATGCCGATCGATATCGAAACGTTCGAGCGGGAATCCGAGTTCGACTCTGAGCGGACGAACGCGGAGCGGATTCTCTCTTTTCTTCTCACGAACGACGACAAGGCGTTTCGTCGGCAGGAGATCGCCGATGCGACGGATATCGATCCGAATGCCGTCAGTGCAGTGTTGAGTCGGTTGAAGGAGCGAAATCTCGTCCGACACAAGCCACCGTACTGGGCGGTCGGCGATCGGGAGCGCATCCGAAGAGCAGTCGATTTCAGTCTGAGTCTCGAGACGCTGAACGAGCGACTCGGTACCGAGGATATGGACGAATGGCGCGACGCCGCTGCTGACGGGCCGCATCCAAACGAACGAGAGCACGAATGAAGTACGAACGCGGAGACGTCGTCGAAGTCGGCGATCCGTTCGACGAGGAAAAGCCCAGTCGCCCGTTCGTCATCTGCAACACCGAAGAACATCCGTTCGACGGCGAGCAATACGTCGCGGTGACGCTCACGACCAGAACGTGGTACGACGAGACGATCTCGGTCACCGAAGACGACTTTATCGACGGCGAATTGCCAAAGCGGAGTTTCCTCGTTCCCTGGGGTGTCGTATCGCTGAACCACGACGAAATTCTCGAGTGGTTCGGCCGAATCGAAGACGCTCGCGTAGACGAAGCGGTCGATCGACTCGTCGAATATTTGCGAGAGTAATCGCTGGCTGGAAACAGCCGTGCTGCTACCGAGGACTGGGACCTATAGGTCGTACGATCGGTGAAACGAACTATTCGTCGGCAAGTCGCTCCAAAGAGTCCGCGATCCGCTCGAGCGCCCGAACGATTCGCCCGATGACGTACAGCGCGACGATGAGGAGACAGCCGGCGAGGATGAACTCCGGCCGAACCGCCCAGAACAGTGCCAGGACGACGAACGCGACGATCACGCCGAGCAGATAGCCGTATTCCGTGAGTCGATGCCGGTCGCGGACGGAGGGTTCGCTGGTTGCCATACGAACTGTTGGACTTTCTCTCTGACTAATATTTTTGGTCCGGGGTTTCTATACTGTAGTTCACGTCTCAAATGTCGCCCTCGTCACGATCCGACCGTTCCCGTCGTCCACTGGGAGCGTCGATTCTGAGTCTCTGGCTCGTACTCGGTAGCGTCGTCAGTATTCCTACTGTCTGGACGCTTTCTACGATACTTCTCCAGCACGACGCGCCTTCTGCAGTAGAACGGGTGGTTTTCACCTCTCTCGTCCTGTCGCTCTCGCTGATTGTTCTCGGCCTTCTCACTGCGGTCTGGTTGTGGCGAGGGGAGACACGCGTTCGCTACGTCTGGCCCGTGTTCTTCGCGGTGTATTTCGTAGATATTGCGTTTCTCGCGCTAGTCGACGCAGCGGGACCGTCCTCGTTACAGCAGGAGATGACGTATCGTCTCGGGCCCGATCTCGTCCTTCCTGGTGTCCTTGGCGTCGTTGCACTCGTCTACGTGTATCGACTGGACGTCGAGTACGGTGTCAGCGAAACCGAAGAATCGGAGGCAGACAACCCCGTCCTTCCGTCCTGGATGACACGGTAATCTTAGCGACTCCAGACGCCCGCTACAGTACACAGCCGATTCATCGGCTACGGTGTAGCTCCGGTCCGTCCCTCGAGCAGGGCGTCGACACCGCGAAACACGACGAGATACGAGTACCAAACGCCGTAGAGTCCAATGGCAGTCATCGCTGGGATCCGTAGGAGGCCAAACAGGTTCCACGCCAGTAGTATTCCGTAGCCGGTGAAGACGGTGATAAGGAGACTTCTGGTGAATACCCAGGACGCGATCTTTCGTGGGGACTGCGTGGGCTCGGGTTCGAAGGCGTTCACTGCTGGCTATTACGAGAAAAAGCCGAAAGTTAAATTTACTGACTCGTAAACAGCGCGCCCGGCCTGTCGACCTCGAGGTCGGTCACTCGAGCGACGTCCCACAGCGTCGCGCCGTTGCTCGTCACCACGGGGACTCCGAGGTCGGACTCGAGTTCCTCGACTGCGGCGAGCGACCGGTAGTTCGTACAGGAGACGAAGACGGCGTCGACGTCCTCGGCGTCGACTCCCTCGCGAACCTGTTCCGCCGCGTCCTCTGGGGTCAGTGCGCCAATTTCGACGTTCGCCTCGATGCCGCGCCCGTCGATGCTCGCGACCTCGAATCCCGACTCCTCGAGAAAGTCGCGTTCCTTCTCGTCGAGGTCGGCCGTGTACGGCGTTCGGACGGCGACTCGGTCGACGTCGAGGCTCTCGAGTGCGCGGACGACCGAGCGGGCGGTCGCGACAGCGGGCGCGTCGGCGACTTCTTCGATCTCTTCCTCGAGTTCGGCGTCGAAGCCGGGGCCGTGAAGCAGGCTTCCGGTGGTGCAGGCGTAGGCGACGGCGTCGACGTCGGCGTGACCGAGCAGTTCGGCAGCGCGCCGGACGTCGTCGCTCATCGCGTCGAGCGCGTCGACGGTGACCGACTCGAGGGACATCCGCGCGCCGTGGACAGTCACCGAGTCGGGTAGCGCCGCCCGGAACTCGGGTTCGGCGGTCGTGTTCGACGACGGGACGATCAGTCCCAGTCGGGTGCTCGGGTCTGTCGCTGGCATACTGGTACTCAGTCCTCCACGTCAGTACGTTTTCCGGCGCGCTGGTCGTCCTCGAGTGCGTCCTCGTCGGGGTCGCCGTGTCCGCCGCCGCCGGGCGTCCGGACCGTCACGGTCGTCCCGGCCTCGACGTCGACGGTCGTCTTCGCGGGCACCGACTCGCCGTCGATCAGGTTCTCGCCGGTCGCGCCATCTTCACCGCCGGCGACGCCTTTCGGCGCGTGGCGACGACGTTCGGTCAGCAGCGAAACGGTCGCGTCCTTCTCGACGGTGACGGTGCGCTCGAGGCCGAGGCCCCCGCGATACCGGCCGCGACCACCGCTGTTCTCGCGGAGCGCGTACCGATTTACGCGAAGCGGGTACTCGGTCTCGATCGACTCGACGGGCGTGTTCAGCGTGTTTGTCATTCCGACCTGGACGCCGTCCATCCCGTCGCGGCCCGCTCGAGCGCCGAAGCCACCGCCGATCGTCTCGTAGTAGGTAAAGGAGCCGTCGCGCGCACCGATGGTCAGGTTGTTCATCGTCCCCTGGCCCTGGGCCGGCACGCGGTCGGGCGCGGCCTTCGCGAGTGCGGTGAAGACGACGTCGGTGACGCGCTGGCTGGTCTCGACGTTGCCGCCGACGACGGCCGCCGGTGGCTCGGGGTTGAGCAACGTCCCCTCGGGTGCGTGGACGCTGACCGGCTCGTAGCAGCCGTGGTTCGGCGGGATCTCGGGGTCGGTCACGCAACGGACGACGAAGTAGACCGCGCTCTTTGCGACCGCGACTGGCGCGTTGAGGTTGCCCGCGAGCTGGTCGTCGGTGCCCGAGAAGTCGACGTCGATCGTCTCGCCGTCGACGGTGACCGTCACAGCGATTTCGACATCTTCGTCCGTGACGCCGTCGCCCTCGAGGACGTCGGTCGCCTCGTACGTGCCGTCGGGCAGTTCAGCGATCTCGTCGACGATCCGGTCGTGGGAGTAGTCGATCACGGCGTCGAACGCCTCGAGAACCGTCTCGCGGCCGTGTTCGGCGAACAGCGACTCGAGCCGTTCCGCCGCGCGTTCGTTCGCGGCGAGCTGTGCTCGCAGGTCCGCGCGTCGTTCGCGGGGGTTGCGGACGTTCGCGAGGATAAGCGAGTGGACGTCCTCGCGGAGTTCGCCACCCTCGACGAGTCGCGTCGGGGGTAGTCGCAGTCCCTCCTGGTAGATCTCCTGTGCGCCGGCGGGCATGCTTCCGGGGGTCATCCCGCCGACGTCGGCATGGTGGGCGCGAGAGACGGCGTAACCGACGATCTCGTCGTCAGTCTCTTCGTCGCCGTCGCCCGCACTCGAGGGTGCCGCCGAAAGCGTCGACACCATCGTCACGTCGGGCAGGTGCGTTCCGCCGGTAAACGGATCGTTGAGCACGAACACGTCGCCCGGCTGGGGGTCGAGGTCGCGGACGGCGTCGACGGCCGCCGGCATCGCTCCGAGGTGGACCGGGATGTGTTCGGCCTGTGCGATCATCCGGCCTCCAGCGTCGAACAGTGCTGTCGAGCAGTCCCGACGTTCCTTGATGTTCGGCGAGTACGCGCCGCGGATCAGGGTCTGGCCCATCTCCTCGGCGATGCTCTCGAGTTGATTTCGTAGCACTTCCAGCGTTACCGGGTCGATTGTGGTGTCCGTCATTGGTTTCCCCCCTCTCGCGTCATCACGAGAGTTCCATCGTGTTCGATCTCGCCCGCCCACGTCGGGGGGACGACAGTTGTACTCTCGGCCTGCTCGAGGATCGCCGGCCCCGAAATCGCCACGCCCGGCGAGAGCCGATCGCGGTCGTAGACGGTCGTCTCCCGCGGCCCGGTGCCGGGGAAGTACGCCTCGCGCGTGCCGACGAGTGCGTCGCCCTCGCCGTCGTGGCGGACGGTCGGTTCGGTACCAGAGATCGTCGCCGTCGCGCGCAGGTTGACGACCTCGATCGCCTCGTCCATCGCGTAGCCGTAGGCCCGTTCGTGAGCGTTGTGGAATCGCTCGGCAACCGCCGCCGCGTCGAACTCCTCGTCGACGGGGACGGTCAGTTCGAAGCTCTGGCCGGCGTACCGACAGTCCGCGGCGCGTTCGACCTGCGCCGCGTCGGGGTCGGACGCGTCGGCGAGCACGTCCGCGACGAGGTCGTCGTAGACGTCCTCGAGTGCTGCCGGTGTTGCCTCTTCGAGTCCGACGCCCACGGTACGGACGGCGTCGTAGCTCTCGTCGGCAGCGAGCAGTCCGAATGCCGAGAGGACGCCGCCCGGCCGTGGGACGACCACGCGGTCGACCTCGAGCGCGTCGGCCAGCGCCGCGGCGTGCATCGGGCCCGCGCCGCCGAACGCGACCAGCGCGAACTCGCGGGGGTCGTGGCCGCGTTCGACGGTCACCGAGCGGATCGTCCGGGTCATCGTCGCGTTCGCGACCCGGTAGACGCCCTGGGCGGCCTCGAGCGCGCTCTCGAGGCCGGCCTCGTCCGCCAGGTCCTCGAGAACGTCCTGAGCCGCCTCGACGTCCAGGGTCATCTCGCCGCCGAGCGCAGTCTCGGGGCCGATGTAGCCCAGCACGACGTTGGCGTCGGTGACGGTAGGTAACGTGCCGCCTTTGCCGTAACAGGCGGGGCCCGGTTCGGCACCCGAGGACTGGGGGCCGACCCGGAGCGCGCCGCCGGCGTCGACCCAGGCGATCGAGCCGCCGCCCGCACCGACGGTGTTGACGTCGACCATCGGCGTCCGGATCGGCAGGCCGGCGATTTCGGCGTCGGTGGTTCGTTCAGCCTGGCCGTCGCGGACGAGGCTCACGTCGCTCGAGGTGCCGCCCATGTCGAAGGTAACGAGCCCCTCAACAGCGTCGTCGGAGACGGTCGCGGCCGCGCCGACGACGCCGGCCGCGGGGCCGGACATCGTCGTCGTAACGGCGTGTTCGCGGACCGTCTCGGGGTCGGCGATGCCGCCGTTGGCCTGCATGATCCGTGGAGCCGGAATCCCCGCGTCCTCGGACTCGTCGACGAGTCGCCCGACGTAGCTGTCGATCGCCGGCCGAACGTAGGCGTCGACGGCCGTCGTCGACGTGCGCTCGAACTCGCGAAACTCCGCGAGCACCTCGTGGGACGCCGAAACTGGAACCTCGAGTTCCTCGCGCAGCGTCTCCGCGACGACGCGTTCGTTCTCGGTGTCCGCGTAGGCGTGCAGCAGACAGATGGCGACGGCCTCGACGTCGCGTTCCTCGATCGATTCTGCCAGATCGCGGATCTCGTCGGGATCGACCTCGGACTCGATTCCGTCGTCGGTCGTCCGCTCGTCCACCTCGAACCGGAGTTCGCGCGGGACGAGCGGATCGGGTTTCTCTGCCTCGAGGTCGTACAGATCGGGGCGGTCCTGTCGTCCGATCTCGAGGACGTCCCGGAACCCCTCCGTCGTTACGAGCGCAGTTCTCGCGCCGCCGCGCTCTAAGAGGGCGTTGACCGAGACCGTCATCGCGTGGGCGAAGTCGTCGATCTCGCCGGGATCGATATCGGCGCGCTCGCAGGCCTTGTCGATCCCCTCGAGGACGCCGACGCTCTGGTCGTCGGTGGTCGGCACCTTCGCGGTGACGAGTCGGTCGTCGACCGAGAGGGCGACGTCGGTGAAGGTGCCGCCGACGTCGACGCCGATTCGGGTGTCGTCGGTCGTGTCGTTCGAGTTCATTCGGTGGTCGTGTGATACTACGGGTTCGTCGTTTGTGTCAGTCTCGTTCATCTGCTGGAGGTCGGTGTGGTTGCCGGCGAAAAGACGCCGGGCGGTGCCAGGACGGTCGGTACGTCACCGATTATCGCCCTACACTGGCAACAGGGCGATCAGCGCATCCAGATTGTCGAGGAGCGTCTGCAGTCCGATTACGACGACGACGATCGTGACGATACCGCCGAGCACGTTCTGGAGCGTGGTGTTCGTGTACTCGCCGAGCAGGTCGTCGTTGTTCATCGCGTAGATGAGGAACACGGCGAGGATCGGCAACAGGAGCCCGTTGAAGACCTGCGCGAGCACGATGACTTCCACGGGATCGTAGCCGAGGCCGGAAAAGACGACGCCGACGCCGAGGATCGTCACCCAGATCGCGCGGAACTTCGTCGAGGTGAGGTCGCGTTCCCAGCCGAGCGCGCCGGCGGTCGCGTACGCACCGGCGAGTGGTGCGCTCATCGCGCTCGTGAAGCCGGCCGCGAAGAGCCCGATTGCGAAGAACGTCAGCGCGTAGCCGCCCAGTACGGGTTCTAGCTGGTCGGCCATCGCGCCGACGTCCTCGATCGACGTCCCTTCGGGGAAGACGGCCGCGGCCGTGACGACGATCGCCGTCGTGATGAGTCCGCCGACGACGATCATGCCGACTGTGTCGATACGACACTCCGTGAGGTCGTCGGCGTCGTCCCACCGCTCCTGGACAGTACTGGCGTGCAGGAACAGGTTGTAGCCGACGACGGTCGTTCCGACGAGGCCGACGATGAGGTAGGCCGATCCCTCGGGGATCGTCGGGACGAGACCGAGCGAGAACGCGGTGACGTCTGGCTGGACAACGATCGCGTTCACGACGAACGCGAGTCCCATAATCACGACGAGGCCGATGAAGACCCGTTCGATCAGTTTGTAGTTGCCCGACCAGAGTAACACGCCGGCGACGAGACCGATCAGCGGCCCCCAGATGTTCTCGCTGATGCCGGTGATCGTCGCGAGACCCGCGGCCCCGCCGACGATGTTACCGGTCTGGAACGCGGCCGTGCCGACGCCGATCGCTCCCACGACCAGCAGGACAGATCCCCACTTCGCGATCGGGTTCGAGAACTCGTTTCGAAGCGCTTCGCCCAGTCCCTCCCGCGTGATCAGGCCGAGTCGCGCACTCATCTCTTGCAGAACGATCGTCGCCAGGATCGAGAACGCGATCGTCCACACGAGCAGGTACGCGTACTCTGCCCCGATTACACTTGCAGTCGTGACGGTTCCCGGTCCGACGAACGCCGCGGCGACGAGTGCCCCCGGACCGATTGCCTTCAGTCTGTCTATCACACCCATGTTACGGTCTCACACTTCTCCACAGATACAATAAAAATATTGTTAAGAAGCGTAGGTGTATTCACCTATTTCACTGCCTTCTGAACATACGGATTATGAATTCGTATGAATCTGTATGAACTTCTCTAGATGAGTCACGAGTCGATCAATCGTCTGTCCGTTCGGTAACGATCACTTTCGAGACGCCCTGATCGATCTCGATTTCAGCCGGCAGGTCGACGGTGCTCCGTTCGATAAAGCGCGTCATGAACCACCGGATCGGTTCCGAAGGAAAGACCACGTGATAGACGCCGTCGCCTTCGCAGCGCACCTCGAGAAAACCACAGAAGGATAGCCACTCGAGTATCTCGCCGACCTCGTCGAACCGTTCGGCGTACTCGCGTGCGTGGTAGTCCGAAACGCGATCGGCCGCCGCGACGAACTCGGGGTCGGGATCGCCGCCTGCGTAGCAGTGCTCGAGAAACGCGTGCAGAAAGTCGATATCCAGTAAGACGTGCTCCCCCGAGGAAAGCATCTTGTAGTACTGTTCTAAGTTCTCGCTCGGTTTCCCGCTTGCCGCCTCGAGGTTCGCCGCGTAGAAGGTCAGTGCACGCCGCACGACTTCGCTTTGTCCCTCCCCCGTCTCGGCGAGTAGCGTCTCGAGTGCCGTCGCCGAGTCATCGTCAAGTGATACCGTGACACGTCTGGTCATGGCCCCGACGATGAACCCGAGACGGGTATAGTTCACGGAGCCTCGGTCTTGACTACCGGGTTTGCAGTTCTACCTCGAGGTCGGTCCCATCGACCGTCGCGACGAACATCGACTCTCGATTCGCGGGACTGGCACCCGTCGCACTTCCGGGATTGAGCACGCGCGTTCCGTCGACGGTCGTGTCGACCACTTCGTGGGTGTGACCCGCGACGACCACCGGATCGACGTCGGAATCGGTCTTCCCGTCGGCCGTCTCGGTCACCCGGCGGTGCCAGCCCTCGGGCGATCCGGTACCGTGGGTGACGACGAACGTGACGTCCTCGAGCCGTTTCACTGCCGCGGACGGCACCTCGAGCGTCGCGGGATCCATATTGCCTCGCGCACAGGTCAGGTTTCCGTCGGCGAGTTCCTCGATGCGGTCGTAGGCTCGTCTCGAGTCGAAGTCGCCCGCGTGGATCGTGTGGTCCGCTTGCCGAATCTCGTCTGCGATCCAGTCCGGAATCTCGCTCGCGCGGGACGGGACGTGCGTGTCGCTGACAATGGCGACGCGTTTCATGGGCGGCGGTTCGGCGTCCAGTCCCGAAAGCGATTCCCTCCCGGGAATCGTTGCGCCGGTATGAACGATTCCGACGAGATCGACGCGGACCACGTCGTCACCGCCTTCCTCCGGCGGCGAGGCGAGGTCCTTCTACTGTGTCGCAGCGACGCCGTCGGCACCTACCAGGGTGTGTGGGGTGGCGTCTCCGGGTTCGCGGAGGACGATCCGGACGAGCAGGTGCAGGTCGAGATCCGCGAGGAGACCGGCCTCGCAGCGGAGGACGTCTCGCTCGTCCGCTCCGGCCGCCCTGTAGAGTTCACCGACGAGGACGTAGAGCGCGAGTGGGTCGTCCATCCCTACCTGTTCGACTGCGACGCCGAACTCGAGATCGAACTGAGCGACGAACACGACGAGTACGCCTGGTTCCCGCCGACGACGCTCTTCGAGTCGGTCGGCGAAGACCTCGAGACGGTACCGAAGCTCTGGACGGCGTACGAACGCGTCGCGCCCACGGTACGCTCTATCGCCGCGGACGGCGAGCACGGCGCGGCCGCGCTCTCGATCCGCGCGCTCGAGGTGCTGCGGGACCGGGCGGGACTGCTCGTTGCCGAACGAGAGGAGTTCGGCGAGGATCCGGAGGGCGAACGCGACGAACTCGCGGAACTCGCCGGTCGATTGCTCGAGGCCCGACCCTCGATGGCCGTCCTCCGCAACCGGGTGAACCGGGCGATGGCAGAAGCCGACCCCAGCGAGGGTGCGCCCGGCGTTCTCGAGACCACGCTCGAGGGGATCGACCGCGCGCTCGCGGCCGACGAGGAGGCCGCGGCGACCGCGGGCGAGATCGTCGACGGCACCGTCCTGACGCTCTCGCGGTCCGGAACCGTCGCCGAGGCGCTCCGGCAGGGCGATCCCTCCCGCGTCTTCGTCGGCGAATCCAGGCCAGCACGCGAGGGGATCGACGTGGCCGAGGAACTGGCCGACGATCTCGACTGTCCCGTCACCGTCCACACCGACGCGGCGATGGCTCACGTCCTCGAGCGCGAAGACGTCGACCGCGTGCTCGTCGGCGCGGACACCGTTCGGGCGGACGGCGCCGTCGTAAACAAGACCGGCACGCGCACCGCCGCGCTCGCAGCCAGCCACGAAGACGTCCCCGTCACCGTCGTCGCCGCCATCGACAAGGTCTCCACTCGCGAGGAACTCAACCTCGAGTCTGGCGATCGAACGGCAGTCTACGACGGTGACTCCGCCCTCGACGTCCTGAATCCGACGTTCGACGTGACGCCCGCCGACTGTATCGACGAGATTGCGACCGAACGCGGACTGCTCGAAGCCGGGGCGATCGGGGATGTGGTCGAGGAGTTGCGCGAACTCGAGTCGTGGCGGAACGGATCGACGGAAGCGATAGACGGAAACCCCTCGAGGGAGTAGCCAGAGATGGCGGCCGTGACGAAGAGTTACCCCCTCTGAGCCCCTTGTGATGAGGGATTTTCCCGAGCCGCCGTCCTATATTTGGGAGCGTCGGCTACACCGTTCGCCGAACTCGAGTTATACCTGTCGACGAATTGCACAAAGTTTGAACCTCGAGTCGTTCTTACCCCAATCCATGTCACTCGATCTCGAGCGAATCGGCGTCCACGAATCGGTCGGCAACGTATTCCCGCCGGCGGAACTGGAATCGTACCTCTCGGATCTTCCAGCCACCGTCGAGACCGTCGACGACGACGGAGCCAGGGACTGTGACGCCGTCGTCACCTTCGCGTACCGCGAGGCGTTTCTCGACTGTGATTGGATTCACTCGATCCAGGCCGGCGTCGACCGATTCCCGTTCGACGACCTCGAGGCAGAGGATGTCGTCCTCACCAACAGCACCGGAATCCACGACCGGACCGTCGGCGAGACGGTCGCGGGCTACCTGCTCGCCTTTTCCCGTCGGCTCCACGCCCACGTCGCCGCCCAGAAGGAGGGTGAGTGGGAGAAACCCGCCTGGGACGAGGCCTTTACGCTGCCCGGCAAGACGGCCTGCATCCTCGGTACGGGCACGCTCGGGAGCGGCGTCGCCGACGTCGTCGGTTCGCTGGGTGTTCGAACCGTTGGCGTTCGCCGTTCGGCCGATCCCGTCCCCGGCTTCGACGAGATTTACGCGACCGACGACCTGCTCGAGGCGGTCGCCGATGCCGACTTCGTGATCGTCACGCTCCCGCTAACCGACGAGACGCACCAGCTCGTCGATAGTGAGGTGTTCGAGACCATGCGCGAGGACGCCTACTTCGTCAACGTCGGTCGGGGTCCGATCGTCGACGAGCATGCGTTGATCGACGCCCTCGAGTCGGGAGCGATCGAGGGCGCGGCGCTGGACGTCTTCGAGGAAGAGCCGCTGCCCGAGGAGTCGCCGCTGTGGGAGATGGACGAGGTCATCGTCACGCCCCACTGTGCGGCATTCACCCGGGACTACTTCCGGGACGTCGGCGACCTCGTCGAGGAGAACGTGGGGCGACTCGAGGACGAGGAGGAGTTCTACAACCGAGTCGTCTGAACCTGCGCATCAGACGTACGATTCGACCGACTACGACGGTGCAGGACGTGCCGCGACCGAATAGTACAAACCCCTCTCGAGTCAGGGCCGAGGTATGGAGGTCGTCGGACGACTGGTCGCGATGCTCGCGTTGCTACTCGCGGGCACTGCTCTCCGTCGGGGCGGCGTGCTCGGAGCCGAGCGAACTGCACGGCTGAACGCGCTCGCCTACTACGTCGCGTTGCCGGCAGTCGTGTTCGTCTCCACGTACGACCAGTCCGCCGACGAGTTGCTCTCGAGGGCGTTGCTCGTCGGCCTCATCGTCGTCATGCTGGGGACGGCCGGAATCGCCTGGGTCGTCCACCGGAATCGCTCGTCGCGACCCCGACGGAGCGTCGCGGTCGTCCAGTCCTATCACTCCAATCTCGGCTACCTCGGGCTGCCGCTGGTGGCGGCGACGTTCGATTCGGGGATCGCGGCGATCGCGAGCGTGATCTACGGCGTGCTCTCGCTGATCCAGTTGCCACTGACGATCGGAATCTTCAGTCTGCTCGGGAGTACGAGTACCTCGATCCGCGGGGAAGTTCGCCGACTCCTGACCGATCCCGTGCTCGGGGCGCTGGCAGTCGGACTCGTCGTCGGCGCGGTCGGACTCGTCCCGCCGTCGCCCGCTATCGTCGGGCTGGACGCCATCGGGACGCTCGCGTTGCCGCTGGCGCTGATCTGCGTCGGCTCCTCGTTGCGGCTCGGTTCGTCGTCGCTCGACGTCGGCGCTACCGGCTCCGTCATGGCGCTGAAAGTCGGTTGCATGCCCGCGCTGGCCTGGATCGTCTTCTCTACACTCGCGGTCGATCACGCTGTCTTCGCGGCGAGTATCGTCATGCTCGGCACGCCGACCTCGGTGTCGACGTACCTCTTCGCACAGGAGTTCGGCGGCGACGCCGCGTTCGCGTCGGTGAACGTCTTCGTCACGACGCTGGTCTCGATCGTGACGCTGTCGTTGCTCGTGGTGCTCGTCGGCTAGCCGCTGCTCAGAAGAATTTGAACAGGTCGTCTCGCTGCTGTTCGTGGAGATGCTCCCGGACGGCCTCGTTCAGCGGTTCGATCCGTCCCTTCTTCGCGGTGATCGGTGCGATCGTCTCCTGCCACTGTTTCCACGGCGGGTAGAGACCGAGTCGGTCACAGAGCTCGTTCAGGCGTTCGTCTTTGTCGTCGACCTTGTCCATCTTGTTGACCGCGACGACGACCGGGACCTCCAGATCCCGAAGGAAGTGAAACATCTCCACGTCGTAGGGGACCTCGTCGGGACCGGAGTGACGATCGATGATGTCGATCACGCTCTTGCCGTCGACGACCAGAATCGCGACGAGGACGTTATCGGCGTACTCCTCTAAGTAGTGGACGATGTCCGTCTTGATCTGCTCGCGGTGATCCTCGTCGACGCCGCTCATGAACCCGAAGCCGGGCAGATCGGTGATGACGAAGTCCTCCGCTGTCCAGTCGTAGTGGTTGGGCTGGCGGGTGACGCCGGGGTTCCCGCCGGTGTCGAATTTGTGACCGGTCAACTCGCGCATGAGCGTGGACTTGCCCACGTTCGAACGACCGACGAGTGCGACCTCGGCTTCGCGGTCGGGACGCGTATCGAACATACCCGCCCGTACGGGTGTCGCGGGTATATACGCGGTGATCGGCTTCGTCGCCGACCGAGAGCGGTTCGCCCGCTAACGACTCAGACGTACGAGACGAGGACGGCACCGAAACCGAACGAAACCGCCACGAGAGCGGCGACCGTGACGATCCGTTTCGTGGATGGGGTGTCCTCGAGTTCGACGTGTCGGCTGTCGCGTGCCGTCTGGACTCCGAGCCAGGCGAGCGACACGCTGCTGACGAGCAGTCCTGCCCCGGCGACCACGGGTGCTGTACCGCCGGTTCCGATCACTCTAATTCCGGACGGAGCGATGCCGACTGCCAGCACGACGCTCGAGGCACCGAGGAAGACGTTCCGCGGGATCGTTCGCGAGCCGATCGTCACCGACTCTCTCGTCCCGCCGACGATGGACAGGAGTCCGGCACAGGCGAAGCCGACGAGCAAGGCGGCAGTGACTGGATCGACGAGTACGGTGCGTCCGAATCCGACGAGGAGGGCGACGGTGAACACGAGCAGGAGGACACCGAACCACGGCGCCGATCGTCTGATCATCGCCCGTAGGTCTATGCTATTGACAAAAGTACTACCGGTGGCCTCGTTCGATCGGTCCGATCTCCGTCGATACGGTCGAGTCACGACCGGCAAAACTCGAGCGGCGCATTCCGAAAGCGCCGCAAGTTATGAGCCCCCAGGTACTCACCAATCCACGTGCGTCTCGTACAGTTGACGGTTCCGACGGGGAAGCGGGAGACGGTCCTCGATGCGCTCGAGGATCGCGAGATCGACTACGTCGTGACTGACGAGGAGGGGAGACGGGAGTACACGGCCGTCATCTACTTTCCGTTGCCGTCGCCGGCCGTCGAACCCGTCCTCGACGAACTGCAGGACGCGGGGATCGACGAGGACGCCTATACGGTCGTCGTCGATGCGGAGACTGTCGTTTCCCGCCGGTTCGAGGCGCTTCGCGAGGAATACGAGAACGGCGACGTCGACTCCGATCGCATCTCGCGCCAGGAACTTCAGGCCGAGGCGGAGTCGCTGACGCCGACGTTCAGCGTCTACGCGATCATGACGATCATCAGCGCCGTCGTCGCGACCGCGGGACTCCTGCTCGACTCGCCGGCGGTCGTCGTCGGCTCGATGGTGATCGCGCCGCTGATCGGGCCGGCACTCGGGCTGAGCGTCGGCTCCGTGATCGACGACGAGGACCTGTTCCGAAAGAGTCTGCGCTACCAGATCCTCGGGATCGTCCTCGCGATCGCGGCGGCCGCCGTCTTCGCGTGGCTGGTCCGTGTGACCAACATCGTCCCGCCCGGACTCGACATCAGTGCGGTCGGCGAAATCTCCGAGCGACTTGCGCCGGACCTGCTCTCGCTTGCGATCGCGCTCGGAGCCGGCGTCGCGGGGATCATCAGCATTGCGACCGGTACGGCCGTCGCCCTCGTCGGCGTCATGATCGCCGCGGCGCTGATCCCGCCAGCGGCCGCCGCGGGGATCGCTATCGCGTGGGGGCAGCCCTCGGCCGCCATCGGTTCGACGGCGCTCGTATTGGTCAACGTCCTCTCGGTGAACCTCGCGGGCCTGCTCACGCTGTGGTACGTCGGCTACCGGCCCGAGAACCTCTTCTCGCTCGGCGAGACCGAACAGCGCGTCCGTCGTCGAGTCGTCGGACTCGCCGCGATCGTCTTCATCTTCGCGCTCTTCCTCGGCGGCATCACGTACGCCTCCTACGTCACCGCGACGTTCGAAGAGAACGCCCGCGAGGAGGTCGAACTCGTCCTCTCGGAGGAGGAGTTCGAACAGTACCAGCTACTCGAGTTCGAGGTCGTGATGGACGACGACTACCCCTTCGTGAGTCCGGAGCGGGTGATCGTCACGATCGGTGGCCCGCCCGGGGAATCGCCGCCGGAACTCGCGGAGACGTTACGCGACCGGATCAACCAGCACACCGACGACCCGGTCGAGGTCGAGGTCAGGTACGTCAACGTGATGTAACTGATCGTATCGACGCGCTGTCGCTCTTATCGGCGTCGAACCCGCTCGAGCAGACTCGAGTCGTTGGAGCTAGTGGTTCGAGTTTCGGGGTCGGGTTCGGACTCGTCGGCAGAACTCGCGGAGACGTTACGGGAACGGACCGCCCAGCAGTTGGACGAAGACGTGTCGATCGAGGTGCGATACGTCGTCTTCGAGGGACGACCTCCTCGAGTCGGGATTGAAAACGGATCAGCGGACACGAACGACGCGTTCGGCGTCTAGGTCGACGACGGCGATGTCGGTCGTTGCACTGTCGCCGACCTCGTGGTTCGGATCGTCGATTTCGACGGCGACGAGACGACCGTCGTCCGTCGATTTCCGATCGAACGTGACCGCGCCGCTCACGTCCTGAATCGAGAGTTCGTCGACCGTATCCGTCTCGTTGACCTCGAAGTCGAGTGATTCGTTTTGCTCCAGATCGCTCTCCCGGACGGTGACGTTGTAGGTCGCCGCGTTCGCCTCGCCAGCGTCGCTTCCGAATTCGTCGATCGGTTCGACGGTGAGATCGTACTCTCCGAGTTCCTCGAGTCGCTCCCGGACGGTGTCGTTCTCGCGGGCGATCTCTTTCGCCCGCTCGCGATCCCTGTCGGTCAACGGCTCGCGTTCCTCGGTCATCACGGCGAACCCGTCCGGGGACTCCGTGATTTCGATGATTTCGGCCGTCTCCGGGTTCTCGAGGACTGTAACCTCCTGGTCGACGCTCGAGAGGGTGAGCCGGTCGTCCGAGAGTTCGAACTCGGCGGTCGGCTCGTCGCCGGTGACCGGTTCGCCGATACCGAGTGCGGTTCCGATGCCGGCGAGGCCGATGCCGAGCGCTGCGAGGCCGACGAGCAGCACGATCTGGCCGCTCCCGTTCGCGGTCATCGTCTACTCGTTGCGTGAAAGCCCTCATGAGCGCTGGGGTGAAACGTAACGAAACGCGTTCGAAACGCGTTTCAGCGGCGTTTCATCGCCAGTTTTGGCGGTGGATCGATACTTCTTAGAGGAACAGTTCGAAGCGTTGACCTATGGACCTGCGAGCCCTCCACGGAACGCAACTGCTCGTCGCAGCCGTCTTCGTCGCCTCGACGGTCGTCCTGACGGTACAGTTGATCAACCCCTCGCCCGTCGTCGTCACCGCCGGCAGCGACGGCACCGAGGTCGCCGAACTTTCGGGCTACTTCGGCTATCGCGACATGGCCGTCGCCACCGTCGCAGCGTGTCTGCTCGGCGCGACGGGAACGTATCTCGTGACCGCGGACGGCACCGACTCGAGCGAGTCATCGACTTCGACTGTCGAGTCGGGCCTGTCTCGGCGGAACGTGGCGGAACCGACCGCCCCGGACGATGACGAGCGCTCCGACGAGTTGCTCGAGACGCGCCGCGAGGAGTGGGAGCGAACCGCCGAGGAACTGGTGAAAAACGAACGCGAGGTCTACGATACTGTCCTCGAGGCCGACGGTGTGCTCGGCCAGAGCGAGATCGTCGAGCGGACCGATCTCTCGAAGGCGACCGTCAGCAGGACACTCGATGGACTCGAGAGCAAGAATCTCGTCGAGCGGAAACGACGGGGGATGGGAAACGTCGTCCTGTTGCTGTAGCGTTCCCAACCGCTTTCCAACGGGTAGCTAAGGGGGCTTTCACACGAGGATGAAACGGAGCGATAGACGACGGGGCTCCGTACGCCGTGCCTACCTCGTCTGGTCGCTCTACACGAACTCATGCGATCGAAAGCATTCACGCTCGCAGTCGTCGCACTCGCGCTCGTTGGCTTCGCGGCCAGCGGTGCGATCGCAGCGGCGGATGCGGGTTCCGACCGCTCTGACGTATCGCCAGACGAAGACGACGCGCTCGAGATCGTCACCTACGATGTCGAGTTGGTCCCGCTCGACTCGAACGAGTCAGATCTCGAAGCTGTCGAGTTGTCGAACGAGAGCGCCGAATCCTACGGTGCTTCCATTACCGAAACCGACGGAAGCAACGATATCGCGTTCGAAGTCGAGATGAACGAGTCGGAGGAGGAGACCGAGTAGGCGACGTCCAGCCGTTTCGACTCGATTCGGTGCTGCCCCGTTGACGAGACGCTCTCCGTTTTTTCTTATCGTCGCCGAACCCGGCCCAGGAGACTCGAGTGATCCGCATCTGTGTCGGAATCGGAGTCGAGATTACGATTACTATCGTCGTTTTCACTCTCGTCGTTGCGTCCGAGCCGTCGGCGAATCCACGCCCGTGGGCCGCCGATCCGGTTGATGAAGTACGTCGGGAGGTACAGCGCGATGGCACCCAGGACGAGAAAGCCGATGCCGCCGGGGTACTGGCCCGACCGGAGGTACGAGAAGCCGATGACGAACATCGGCCCGGCCATCGAGAGGCCGGCCGCTGTCTGTAACATCCAGAGGATTCCCGGGCCTTTCATGTCACTCCTCGAACGGCAGTTCGGGTTCGTGGTCGACCGCTTCGATTGTGGCTTCAAGAACCGTCTCGACGTTCTCGTCGGTCTCGATGCTCATGGTGTAGTCGGCGTCCATCTCCTCGACGTCGCTGTTCCAGACCTCTTCGCGGTCGATTTTGTTCGCGACCGTGAGGACGGGTACCTCCTCGAACTGGGCGGCGATCGAATCCCGGAGCTCGAGCTGTGACTCGATCGGGTAGCCACACTCTCCGCTGGGGTCGACCATCACGAGCATACAGTCCGCGAGGTGTTCGATGGCGCTGACGGCCTGCGATTCGATCTCGTTTCGCTCCGCCGGCGGGCGGTCGAGCAACCCTGGCGTGTCGACGAGCTGGTAGCGGATGTGTTCGTGCTCGAAGTGACCGACACCGATTCCTCTCGTCGTGAACGGGTAGGAGGCCGTTTCGCCGCGGGCGCGGGTGACGCCGTTGACGAACGAGGATTTGCCGACGTTGGGGTAGCCGGCGACGACGATCGTCGGCTCCTCGGGATCGATCTCGGGCAGGTCCCGGAGGTCGTTGCGCGCCTCGTTGATGTACAACAGGTGATCGTCGACCTGTTCGACGATGTCCGCGAGGCGTGCAAAGGCCTGCTTGCGGTGCTTCCGGGCCGTATCGACGTCGGTCTTCCGGAGCCGCGGCTGGTACTCCTCGTGGATCTCGCGGGCCTTTCGGCTGGCCCACATCACCTCGGAGAGGCTCTGGCGCAGTTCGTCGACGTCCACGATCGCGTCCGCGAGTTCGTAGTAGAACGGGTGGACGTCGTCCTCGTACGCGAAGTCCGGCCACGCCGTGACGACGTTTTCCAGGTTGTCCGAGATGATGTTCGACGCCGTCTGGAGCATCGACTGCTGGGCCTCGAGGCCGCCCTGGGCTTTGCCGGCCCGCGCTGCCCGCGAAAACGCCTTGTCGATCAGCTCTTCCGACGTGGGCGTCGTCGGAAGGTCTTCGAAAATCATAGCGTGAGCTAGAACGCGCGGTCTTATAAGGTCGTTCGTTACGCGGCGAGGGCTTATCTCCGCGGACCGTCTATTTCGTGTATGACCAACTGGCGAGCCGTCCTCGTCGGCTTTCTCGTCGCGGCCGTTCTCGGCGTCGTCGGACTCGCGGTGCCGGGTATCGGCCAACTGGCCGCCGGCCTGATCGGTGGCTTCGTGGCCGGCTATCTCGCCGGCGGCGGCCTCGCACGCGGATTCTGGCACGGCCTCCTCGCTGGCGCGCTCGGTGGCATCCTCGGCGGACTGGTGATCGCGCTCTTCGTCGCCATCGCGGGCTGGGCGGCCGGTCCCGCAGGTGGTGCGCTCGGCGGTCTCGCGGGCCTGAGCATCCTCACTGTGGCAGTGCTCGTCGCGTTCGTGATGGCCCTCGAGAGCGCGATTGCGGGTGCCATCGGCGGGCTTCTCAATCCCGATCGGCCGGCCCGGTCGACGAGCCGAGACTACTACTGACACAGTGGCTCCGTGCCGTCCAGCCGGTGCCGGACACTGCAAGCGATTTCGTAACGACTCGAGCGAGTGTTTCGACGCACGACGTGATACGGCAGTATTCGACGGCGATCGACCGGATCGATCGGTTGCCGTCACTGGCAGGGTCTCGTTGCACCACGAGAAACGCCCCGAAAACGGCTCCACCCGTCACACAGTAGCCCAACTCGAGCACGGATGAATCGTCGCCAGATCCTGCTGCTGGGGCTCGTCGTTCTCGGGGCCAGTTATCTGATCGCCGGCGGCGTCCTCGATCTGACGGACGAACCGGCCGAACCCGAGACGCTCGAACGCGACCAGCTCGTTCAGCCCGAGGAAAACGGGAGCTACGTCTGGCCCTACACCAGCCGCGACCGATCGGCCGAGGAGCGAACGCTCGCGATCAATCTCCTCGTTCACGGCGACGACGAGCGGGTCCAGCAGACGCTCGTCGATCAGGAAGAACTCGAGTGGGAAGAACTGGATCCCGAGGAAGAAGACGAGCCGGAAGTCTACGAGGACACCGAGGACGGGATTCAGTGGGACGACGCCCACGGCTCGACGCGGTACACCTACGTCGACGCCGGCCCACACGACGAGGAAGTCGCCTGGATCGAGGAGAGCTATCAGCTCCATACGGGGACCTATCTCGGCAGTCGATACCACATCCGTGCGTACACGACGGAGTACGACAACTGGACGGCGATTCAGGTCCACGAGGAGTACTTCGATTTCTTTCGCCTGCGACACTCGGTGACCGACATTCAGGACTCCCAGACCGCGCTCGAGGCGGAGTTCCTGGAGGAACCCTACGTCGACGAGGTGCGACGCGAGTATCACGGCACACACGGCGGGTGGAACGACGGCTGGCTCTCGGTCGTCGAACTGGCGGCGATCGTCCCAGTCCTCGCCGGGAGCGTCCTCGGGCTGCTCGGGTTGATCGGCGGCGAAACGACGCGCGGGGTCGTTCGGGGGACCCGGAACCTGCTCGGCTGGACGTACCGGAACATTCGCGGCTTCATCCTCGTCGGGACGCTCGCGGGACTGGTCGTCGGCGTTCGAAGCGCCGGTCTCGCCGTCGAAGCGGCGGTGCCGTGGATCACGCCACAGGCCTTCGTCGTCGTCCTCTATCCGGCGCTGGTGGTCGGCCTGCCGGTGACGGCGATCGTTCTCACCCAGCCGCTCGAGCGGGCGACCCGCTTTCTCCGGCTGCAACGCGTCGCGAGCTGGCTGGGCGGCCCGCTGGAACCCCAGGCCGCGTTCGCGTTCAGTATCGTCGGGCTCGGACTCGGATTCATCGTGGACTTCGTCGCGATCGGGATCACGACGCTCCCGCTCCAGTTGCTCGTCCACCGGCTCGGACTGATGGTCGCGCTCGGCCTGCTCGCGGCGGGAGCCGCCCGCAGCGACGCCGAAGGAGCCGTCGTCTTCGGAATCGGCCTGCTGGGATGGATCGTCGGCCTCGCGATGCCGCTTTTCGGGTATCTGTAGGGAATCCCGTCGGTTCGACCAAGAACAATCAAGCGCTCTACAAAAACTAATTCCCGGAAAAAGTGACTACGTCGGCTCCCCTCCGAGCGAACGAGATGACCGATCTCCCACCGTGTACTCGAGTCGAGAGCGGAGTCGACCTGTCCGTCGAAGCGTACGTAGAACGCATCGGCCTCGAACCGGAAACGATCGAAACGCCGAACCTGGAGACGCTCGAGCGGCTCCAACGGGCCCACGTCACGTCGGTGCCGTTCGAGAATCTGGACATCGTCGGCGGACTCGACGGTCGGTGGGAGACGCGACCGGTAACGCTCTCGATACCGCGTCTCTACGAGAAGATCGTCTCGTCGAACCGCGGCGGCTACTGTTTCGAACTCAACGGACTGTTCCACTGGTTGCTAGACGAACTCGGGTTCGAGGTCGACCGCGTCGCTGCACGAGTCGTCACCGAGAGTAACGCTTCGCCACCCGCGAACCACCACGCGAACGTGGTCCATCTGGATCGGCGGTACGTCGTCGACGTGGGAATGGGAACGCCGGTGATGCGCCGGCCGACGCCGCTCGACGGCTCCACCCGTACCGACGAGGCAGGCGTCGAATGGCGCGTCACCGAGTGTGACTGGCCGAGCGAGACCCATCAGACGGCGTACTGTCCGTCACAGGCAGACGAGTGGACGACCCGGTACGTGTTCGACGACGAACCGCGGGATCTGCGATACTTCGAGGCGACCAACGACTACCTCCAGCAGGCCCGAGAGTCCCCGTTCACGGGCGATCCGATCGTCTCGATCGCCACCGACGACGGTCACCGGAAACTGACCGGCGAGACGTTACTCGAGACGATCCGGGGTGACGAACGCGAACAGCCGATCGCCGACGACGAGTGGCAGGCGACGTTGGCACGAGCGTTTGGCCTTCGACTCGACCGGGATTCGCCGTAACCCTGCTCTCGGGCGAGGCTACCGGCGAGTTCGATCGAGCACCGTCAACTCCTCGTCGACGGCCAGTTCGAGCGTCTCGTCGCCACACGACACCTCGAGTTCGGCCAGCCGATCGTCGATCTCGTCGGGACGCGTTCGGCGGTCCCCGGTAGTGGTGTAGCCATGGTGACGGAAAACGGGAATGTGGAACCGCTCAACTCGAGGCCATCTCCCGACAGCTCTCGGCACACTCCGGCAGGATCTCCGCACAGGCCTGGCAGTGCTCGTGGTCGTGCTGGGTACACTCGTCGGCACACTCCTCGCAGAGGTCGGCACAGAGTTCGCCCAGTTCCTGGTGGTAGCTCGAGTTGCGAGCCATGAACCGTGCGTGCAGTGCCGCGACGTCGGCCACGTCCCGACAGAGTCGGATACAGCGGGCCATCTCCTCGCCCTCACCCGCACAGGCGTCTGCACACCACTCACAGACCTGGGCCGCCTCGAGGCAGTTGTCGATACACTCCTGCATGTGGTCGTCCGCGTGATCGATCCGTTGGAGCGCCATGCGGTCAACCCACGTCTATCAGCGGTATCAACCCGGACCGGGCGACTGCAAGTCCGTCTCCGCGGTCGAAACGGCACACGCGATCGATACACGGATCAGGAATCGAACTCGGGAACTGCTAGCGATACCACGAACGGATAGGACGACGACTCGGTGTCGTCACTAGGCCCCTCGAGGTCGCCGCCCCATTCGACCGACAGCGCGTCCTCGAATCGGTAGTGGCCGCCCTCGAACCCCCACTCGTCGCGAATCTCGTAGATCTCGCTCATCGAGTCGCCTGGCTCGAGGCGGGTGGTGATACCGATGTCGTTGACGCCGATCGACGGCTCGCCGTCGCGCTCGCCGACGTGGACGTGACCGTCCTCCTCGTAGGTGTCGGTCCAGAGGATCGCGCGGCCGTCGTCGGTGCTCGCATCGCCGTCTTCGGTCACTGGATACGCGCCGACGACACCGAACGGTTCGGGTGCACCACTGAACAGTGAGATCGGTTCGTCGTCGGCCGAAACCTCGAGCGTGAACGCCCGATCGTCCGAATCGACGTCGGTGATCTCGAGCGAGACCGGCACCGCGTCGTGGTCGACGCTCTCGAGGGCCGGTTCGTAGACGCCGTCGCCGATCCGGACGTAGGCGTCGTCCTCGAGAGCCACGTCGATCCCCTCGGGTCGTTCGTCGGTTCGGAGCGATCGTCGTTCCGCGGCGGCATGGAGCGCATCGGCGGCTGGGTCGGGATACGTCGCCACGTCGACGACGGGTCGGCCGTACCGTTGTTCGTCGGTCACCTCCGTGACCGAGACGGTGTAGGGTGGCCCCGGGTCCTCGTGGTCGAGTTCGAGTTCGACGTACCCTTCCGGTTCGGGTTCGTCGTCGCCGTCGCTCGGATAGACGACGTAATCGTACGTCTCGAGGAACTCCTCGAGGTGGTCGTCGAGGATCGTCGCCCGGTAGTCGTGGTCGCTCGCGCCGCCCTCGTTGGTCGAACCCCGGAACGGTTCGAGGACGGCGTTGACCGCCCGAATAGTCTCCCGGTTGTCGACGCCCATGACGCGAAGGGTGTCGTCCATCGCGGAGATCGTCCGATCGGAATCGACCTCGTCCTCGGAGACGTCGCGGCTCGAGACGACGTACTCGGGCATCGAGTACGAAATTTCGTAGACCGTACCACCGCGCTCGACGTACTGGAGTCCGAACAGTCCCTCGAGGACGTCGTCGTCGGCCTCCTCGGTCTCGTAGGGGCCGTCGTCGATGGCTTCCTCGAGGGTCTCAGCGACTGGCTCCTCGAGATCCGCGAAGTCCGTGATCTGGCCCGAACTCGCTTCGTCGGCGAGCTGTTCGCTCATCGAGAGGACGTACGAGGGAAACGAGAGCGTCGCGTCGAACGTCGACGGGATCTCGTCCGTCTCGGACGGAGTAGGGTCGGTGCCGGGACTCGGATTGGAGGGATCGGCAATGCAGCCGGCGACTGCCGCGAAACCGGCTGTCGCGAGGACCGTTCGTCGGTGCATACGCTTCTGTTCGAAACCCTCGGTAATGTGTTTTGTGCGAACACGAAGTGATCGTGAAAATCGACTCGTCGACTCCCGACACTGGTTCCAGCAGTCCGTCTCAGCGACGCGCCTCGAGTTCCGCCTCGAGATCGTCCAGCTCCATGTCTTTCATCGAGAGCAGGACGAGCAGGTGATAGACGATATCGGCAGATTCGTAGGCGATTTCGTCGCGGTCGTCGTCTTTGGCCGCGAGCACCAGTTCCGTCGTCTCCTCGCCGAGTTTCTCCAGGACTGCGTTCTCGCCTTTCTCGTGGGTGAACAGCGAGGCAGTGTAGGAGTCCTCGGGCAGCGTTTCCTTGCGGTCCTCGATCACGGCGAACAGTTCTTCGAGTGTGTCCTCCATCTACATTTCACCGGCGACGTTGCGGATGTCTTGCAACTCGTCGAACTTTTCGCTGTCGTCTCGGCCGTCCTCGAAGACGTCCTCCGTGACTTCGATCGAGGCGTTGGTTCTGGCAGCGAGCGCGAGCGAGTCACTGGGCCGTGCGTCGACGATCGTCTCGCCGCGGGGCGTCTCGAGGTGCAGATCGGCGATGTAGGTGCCGCCCTGTCCGTCTTCGCGCTGTTCGATCTCACTGACGACGACGCGGTCGATCCGACTGCCGAGTTCCTCCATCACGTCGAGCAGGAGGTCGTGGGTCAGCGGCCGTCCGATGTCCTCGGCCTCGAGGCCGCGGGCGATACTCGTCGCTTCGTCGAACCCGATGAAGATGGGGACGACGTCGTCTTCGTCTTCGACTGCGAGGACGACCACCGGAACCGGTCCCTGGGGGGTCCCCGCGACGCGTACCGCGTCGATCGATGCGTGCATGTCCCTATCGATGGGAGCAAGGGAGAAAAACGTGTTCGGTCGCGAATGCATGCACGAGGTCGATCCAACCTTCCGCTCCGTCGTTACTGGGGGTTCTCGAGCGCAGGCACCGACGCCGCCTCGTTTGCGAAGAAGGCCAGGTCGTGGATGCGGCTGTCGGGCGTCAGTTCCGGGTGAAAAGAGGTGCCGACGACAGGCCCGTCGCGGACGGCGACCGGCCGGCCGTCCCAGGACGCCAGCACGTCGGCGTCGCCGACGGCGTCAATAGCTGGCGCGCGAATGAAGACCGCCGGATAGGGCTCCTCGAGACCGTCGACCTCGAGCGGTGCCTCGAAGCTGTCCTTCTGGCGGCCGAAGGCGTTGCGTTCGACTGTGACGTCGAGCAGGTCGAGTTCGTCGACGCGGTCATCGCCGGCGTCGCTCGACGCGACGATCAGACCGGCACAGGTGGCGAGCAGCGGTTTACCGGCCGTGACGTGCTCCTGTATCTCGGTGGCGATTCCTTCGCCGTGGATCAGCCGCGAGATGGTCGTCGACTCGCCGCCGGGCATCGCCAGCAGATCGCAGTCGGGGACGATGCCGGACTCGCGGATCTCGTGGACGGTAACCTCGCGGCCGTGGGCGCTCGCAGCGCGTTCGATCGCGTCGGCGTGTTCTTCGACGTCGCCCTGGACGGCGACGACGCCTGCCTCGAGAGTCATGACTGGCGATAGGGACGAACCGTTCAAAAAGGACGCGCATAGGATCGCTCACCGACGACTCGCGAGACTGGCCAGTAGTGGCTCGAAGCAGCCGCTATAGTAACAACTGCAACTATTTACACACTGATCGCACAGCTGTCGTGCGATCAGGTGTGCATTGACTTGCAGTGGCTACTATAGAAGACGGTGTCCGAAGAAAGACGGTGCGGCGTCTACGAGACGAACGTCAGCAGCTGAACGAGCACGCCCAGCATGACGCCGCTCGCGATGACCGTCTTCGGGTTGATGAGAATCGCGTTCGAGTCCTCCGCGTCGAAGTACCGGACGAGCCCGGCACTGGACATCAATCCGCCAGTGTTCTGTCCTCTGTCCATACGCGTCCATACGGAGCGGCGAAACTAAACCTTTCGACCCAGCCGTATCGCCTCTCGAGTTCTCACTCGTCGGTCACGTCGGCGATCCGGGTCGTTCCGGTCGCTCGCGAGATGTGGACGTTGAACGCCCGGTCGTCAGTCTCCGCGCGAACGATCCAGTACCCGCCCATCTCGTGTGGGTCGTCTGCAAGGTGCAACTGGTCGGCGTCGACCCCGTCGGCTGCCTCGAGCGCGTCCCGGGCGGCGTCGATCGCAGTGGTGGCGTCGTCGACCGATTCCTCGTCGGCGTCTGCCCGCGTGACCAGAACCGAACAGTCCGCGTTTCGCATCACGTGTTCGGCGACGCTGCCCAGCAGGAGTCGATCCACCCCGCGACGGCCGTGCGTCCCCATCACGATGACGTCGATGCCCTCGTCCTCGGCGTACGCGCGGATCGCGTCGCGTGGATCACCGTCGACGACAGCCGTCGTGACCTCGAGGTCGTCGGGTGCGCGTTCGGCGACGCCGTCGACGAGTGCCTGGCCGTGGTCGCGAACCGACTCGACGACCTGGCTCCCCGAGAGGTCCCAGGGCGTTCGATCGTCGACGTCGGCCGCGAACAGTACGTGCAACGTCGCGTCGAAC
Organism: Natronobacterium texcoconense; assembly: GCF_900104065.1. Taxonomy (NCBI): domain Archaea; kingdom Methanobacteriati; phylum Methanobacteriota; class Halobacteria; order Halobacteriales; family Natrialbaceae; genus Natronobacterium; species Natronobacterium texcoconense. The sequence continues at coordinate 166,937 of NZ_FNLC01000005.1, forward strand.
CGGTCGGCGATTTCGACCGCCTGTTCGACTGCGCGTGCTGCGGGTTCGCTGCCGTCGGTGGGTACCAGAACGTTGCGGTACATACTCGTACGTTCGGGAGACGCCCCATAAGTCACCACGGCAAATATTCAGTCACTTGGAACGTCCCGCAACCGGCCACTACTGGACGATCTCTCACCTGACTTGGTGGTCACGATCACAATTGCGTCCAACTGGGAAACCCTTATGCGCGGCCGGTAGCAACCTAGTAATGACCACATGACTGTTACGCTCAAGGACTTCTACGCGGACTGGTGTGGCCCGTGCAAGACGCAGGATCCGATTCTACAGGAACTCGAGGAGGATCTGGACGACCGACTTTCCGTCGAGAAAATCAACGTTGACGAGCGCCAGGACGTTGCGAACGAGTACCAGGTCAGATCGCTGCCGACGCTCATCGTAGAGGACGAAGACGAGAACATCGTCGAGCGGTTCGTCGGAGTTACCCAGCGCGAGGATATCGAAGACGCGGTCGAACGCGCCGAAGCGTAGGTCGTTAGCGATTGACCGACCGGGTTAGTGAGAAGACGAACAGCGCAATGAGAAACGCACCCAGGAACCCCTGAATCGAGCTTGCGAGACTGATCGAGAGCGTGATAGCGTCGTCCTCGATCGGAGAGCCGACGATGAACGTCACGAACGACTGGATGCTGAATAGCAGGTTGGTCCCGAATTCCTCGAGTGTCAGGGCTTCCGTCCCGAGAAACGTGTAGTACCCACTGAATAGCCCGATGACGGCGAGCGAGGTAAGGATCACCCGTCCGGGGTGTTCGCCGTAGCCCGCAGTGGCAGCGAAGAGGAGACTGGCAACGTATCGGTAGCCCGCCTGAAGACGCTCAAGTCCTGTCCGTTGGCTGATGTTGGCTCGGTAGTTCGCGCGACCGTGCCGTCGTTCCCGCAGGAAACACGCCGCTGCAGAGCCGTTGTCGCCTACGTCGTTCGCCCCGTTTTTCGCCTTCAGGTACGTCGACTCCCGGGTTTCCGGTGACGGCTCTCGGCGCTCGCCAAACTGCTGGGCGACGACACTTGCCAGTCGGTCTGCCGGGGTCGGCGGTTTCGTCTCGTCGCCCTGTCCGCTTTCTCCAGCATCCTCGTTCCGATCGTCGCCTCGATCGGCAACGACTGGCTCGTTTCCATCACCGCCGTCGATAGCCACGTCAGCGCCGGTGTCGTCGTCCGCTTGGCCGGTTATGAACGCCGCGAGCAGCACCCGGAGATCGTCCGTAAACGTCAGTCGACCCAGTTTGGGTGCCGTCTCCACGGCTCTCGACTGGGCCGCCTCGAACAACTCTTCGGTTGTCGCCGCTTCCTCGTGCAGGTCGTCGACCGCCGCGGCGAACGCGCGGCCACTTTCGAGATGTGGCGTTCCCGCTAGCGTTCGCTCGGCGTCGTCTGGAAGCACGTCGAGAGCCCATCCGATATCGTCGAACGCCTGTCGGTAGTCACCAAAGGGGAAGCCGTCGAAGGTCGTCCGTTCGAACAGGACGAACGCGGCCGGATTGACGCCGTCGTTCTCGTGGTCGAGCGGCGTGCTACGAAGTGAGATCGACCCGAGCGTTGCGTCGGTGAAATCGTAGACGAGAGGGTTGCCTTCTGGCTGGCTCACGACCCCGTCGGCCAGGTTGCTGCTCGAGAGGTCGACGACCGGGTGACCAACCGTCGGTTCGCACCGAAACGCTCCGTCGACGGCGAGGCCGGTGAAGGCACAGTAGCCGCCGATTGTCGGTCCGGCGTCTGCTTCCTCATCGCAAGCGAACTGGAAGTCGCCGCCGACACGGGTGTCGATGAAGGAGATGTCGTCGGCGACGGCGACGCCGGAAACCGTCGCCCCGTATCTGTGGATACCGTCACAGCGCACGTCGCCGGCCACCGTCGCCTGACGAAACGTCAGTCGCCCGCCGACGGTCGCGTCGCGACACTCGACCCGTCCGTCGATCGTAACGCTCTCGAAACTTGCAGTTGCGCCGGTCTCGGTTCCGTTCCACGTCACGTCGCCGCGGATGTCGCTTCCGTTGCAGTCGAGGCGACCGCCGATGGCGTTCCGGTCACACTCCAGGTCGCCCTCGAGCGTCGCGTGCCGAACCGAGAGGTCGTCGTCGATCTCGGTGTTCCGGACAGTGAGCGTACCTGCCGTTACCCGGTTGATCGCAACTTTGCTCTCGCACTCGGACTCTTTCAGTTCGATCGCGCCACGGACTTCGCTGTCCGACAGGGAGAGGCCACCGTCGATCGTCGCACGCTTGCAGACGACGTCACCGGTGATCGTCGCGTCGTTCATCCGAAAGCGGTTCGAGATCTCGATGTCGCGAACGACGACGTCGGCGTCTGCCCGGACGTGATCGAACGTGAGCGTCTCGACCGTGGCCCCGTCGAGCAACACGCGTTCCCCGAACTGCGTCCAGTTCCACTCGAGCAGGGTCGCCGTGGCGCCGCGCAGGTCGATCGGGTACGTGTCGGTTGCCTCGAGCCGTTCGTAGGAGAGTCGCAGCGTGCCGATTCGAGCACCGATGAACTGTTTCGCCGCGCGCTGGAGCGTCTTTCGACTCGCCGAAATCGCGAACGCCTCCGGATCGGGATCGTCGGTGATCGCCGTCGCGAAGGCGGACGCAAACTCGTCGTGCGAACAGTTTCGGTCCGCAGGTCGCTGGTGGAAGAGACAGCAATCGTCGCCGTCGACTGCTGCCCGCGGACAGCGCCACCGGCCGTCCTCGAGTTCCTCGTCGGAGAGCGGAAACCGACGGTCGTGGTGTGCGTGCCACTCCTCGCGATCGAAGACGAACGAACAGCGGCGCGTCACAGGAACTTCACGCCGACGTCTTCCATCTCGTCGTTGTACTTCGCGATGTTGATGACGAGCGGCGTGACGCTTTCGACCTCGGCCGAGTTCGCGAGTGGGCCGGCGTCGAGCGCGCGCAGTCCCTCGATTTCGTTCGCGAGATCCAGAACGCGTTTTTTCGCGTCCGCGTCGTCGGCGACCACGAGCGTATCGAGGTCGAATTCGATCTCGAGATCGGCGAGTTTGCCCGCCGCGAGGTTGTGGAATGCACCGACCACGGGCACCTCGTCGGGCGCTCGCTGGGCGACCAGTTCGGTGACGCTGCCGACGCCGGGCGGGTGGTAGTGAAGCCCGTCTTCGTCGCCTTGCATCCCGACTGCGGGCGTGACGAGGATCGTGTCGGCGTCGAGTTCGTCGGCGACTGCTTCGACGGTGTCACCGGCGTAGTACGGCGGGACCGCGAGAACGGCGACGTCGGCACGGTCGGCTGCCATCTCGTTGGCGAACCCCTTGACGTTCGCGTCGACGCCCTGGCGCTCGAGGTCCTCCTCGTAGCTCTCGACTGCGTCCCTGGCCTTCTCGGGATCGCGCGAGCCGATCAGAATCTCGTGGTCCGTATCACGGCCGAAGCGCAACGCGAGTCCTTCGCCGATGTCACCAGTGCCACCGAGTAGTGCGATTCGCATACCCGATGCTGTGGACGGCAGTCGAATAAAAGGGTGGGAGTTCGGCCGAACTCGCCGGGATTCGTGGACTGGCTCGAGCGGTCTGACCTCACTCGTCGGCGAGTTGGATGCCGCGAGCGACGATGTACAGCAGGACGACGCCGGCTCCGACCGCGAGGACGAGCTGGGTGAGGACCGTAAATAGCCAGGTCCCGAACTGGAACCCGAGTCCTGCGAACACGAACGCGACCGCAAATGGGACGAACGCGAGCAGGGCAAACGACGCGATCAGTTCGGCGATAGGATACGCTTCAGCAAACAGTTGACTCGTATCGAGTTCCCCGGCGTCGAAAAACGGTCTGGAGGGCGACATGCCCGACCGTTCAGACTACGAATATTTTACGCTACTGATAGTCGTCGAGTTCGAACGGTCTCGGTTTCGGACGATCAGGCGACGGCTTCGACCAGCGTCTCGACCTCGTCGTCGCTGCCGACCACGCGAACCGGAAACTCCTGATCGTGCCTGACCGGATACGTCTCGAACTCGAGCGTCGCCGCCCCGCTTTCGCCACCGTCGAGCGAGACCTGCTGGGTGTCGACGAGTTCCGGCTCGTGGCCGACGTACAGTTCGAGTTCGTCTTCTCTGTACTCCGTCCCCGTGTTCTCGAGGTCGACGATCACCTCGAGGACGTCGCCGGCGGGAACCGGCGAGTTGGTCGTCCGGATGGAAAGTTCGAGTCTTCCGGCGGGTTCGTCCTGGAGTTCGTCGATGATCCACGCCGACTCCGTGCTGGCGACGGTTCCGTCCTCGCAGATCACCCACGGATAGACCCGGCAGGTGTGACAGAACGAGTCGGTCGAGAGCCGCGCCGTGGCCGTCTCCCCTTCGAGGTCGGTGACGCCGATGATCGTGTCCGCCTGCGTGAGCCACCAGACGACCCGGTCGAGGGTGCCGCCGGGGTGGTCGGCCTCGAGTTCGAACTCGACGGTCTCCCCGCGTCCGACCGAGATCGTGTCCTGGCTCGGGCTGACGGCGTCGACGGTCGGCGATCCGAGGCCGGTTTCCGAGACGTCGACTTCCCAGTGAGCCGCGTACGTCTCCGTTTCGTCCTGTGGAATCACGGCTACCGCCACCTCGTGCGTTCCGGACTCCTCGAACGTCTCCCAGTGATAGTGATGGTCGAATTCGGCGTAGTAGGTCGATACCCACGGACCTCCGACGGGGCCGCTGACGCGTTCGCCGTCGATCCACCAGACGGTCGTCTGGGATTCCCCGGGTTCGAGCGCTCCAGCCTCGAAGATGACGTCGGTTCCTGGCTGGACGGAGAGTTCCGGTCCGGGCCGTGTCGTCGGCAGTTCCTGTGCGCCGCCGACGCCAGCCATCGTCTCGGCGACGTCACCCTCGATTGCAACGCCGACCGGAAACTCGTCGTCCGTCGACACGGGATACGTGTAGAAGTCGAACCTGGCCGTTCGCGTCTCGCCGGCCGAAACCGGCATCTCCCGGCGACCCACCACTTCTGTATCGTAGCCGACGAGAAACTCGACATCGGTTCGGACGTCGTTGGTCCCGTGGTTCTCGATCTCCGCGACCACGCGCAACCGGCCACCGGCGGAAACCGGCGACGACGTCTCGACGATCGATACCTCGAGAGTCGAGTCTCCCGCCTCGAGTGGCTCGAATCGGTCGGAACTCGTGGTCGTCGCTCGATACCGCTCGTTACCCCACCGCCAGGTCCCCAGTACGGCGCCGCCACTCGAGAGTCCGTACAGCACCCGTCGTCGAGTCGGTCCCCGCATAATGAGGGCTTAGCGACGATTGGAGCAAAAACTGGCCGTACCGTTTCGGGGCCAAACGGCGTATTTCGAGAAACGGGCACGGAGAAGCCACGATACCTCCTGACTCGGGATTACTGTAGGGTCGGGCTACCGTTCTCGAGGCACTTTGGCCGCCCGCTCGAGCGGCTACGGCGCGTCCTCATCGCCCGGGTTCATCGACGCGCCCAGTTCGCCGTCGTAGGCGTCGCGGTTCTCGACCTCGCGGAGTCGCTGGCTCACCCGATCTTCGAGTTCCTGGCGGTGCGATTCGTCGACGTCGGGATCGTTACCCAGCGCTTCCAAGTCTTCGTGGGCGGCCCGCAGGACCGACATCGCCTCCTCGGTCTCGAGTTCCGTCGCCCGATCGAGTCGGCGCTGTACGTCCTCGAGGGTGAGTTCGGTCATATCCGCTCTCCGGTCGCCGGCGGGTTCAAGGAACTGCTGGCAGTCGAAACGTCCGCCAGATCCGTCGCTTAGAAGCCGTCGAGTCGCGTCTGGCCGCTCTCGCTACCGTCGACGTCCGCGAGGTCGGCCGCTCGTTCGATCGTCTCCTCGAAGGTCGTTTCCTGGCTCCGGTCGTACAGCGTCGCCGCTGGGTGGACACAGATCAGCAGACGGTACGGTGTTCCCCGAACGCGGACGTCCTCGACGGAGCCCGCTTCCTTCGTCACCGCGACCGACCGCTCGAGCAGGTGTTCGCTCGGGACCTTTCCGAGCGTGACGATCACCTCCGGATCGAGCCGTTCGATCTCGGTCTCGAGGTACTCCCGGCAGTTCTCGAGTTCCTCGTCGCTCGGGTCGCGGTTCTCGGGCGGGCGACACCGAACGCAGTTGGTGATACGGACGGTCTCGCGGTCGAGGCCGGCGATCCGAAGCTGTTCGTCGAGGACGGAACCGCTGCGGCCGACGAACGGTTCGCCGTCTTCGTCCTCCTGGGCGCCCGGTCCCTCGCCGACGAAGAGAACGTCGGCGTCCTCGGGGCCGGTCCCGTTGACGATCCGACTTCGGCAGTCGACCAGTTTCGGACACCGCGTACACTCGGTGACCCGGAGGTCCTCCATCGTTCCCATGGTGGTGGCTCAGGTGGGCGCCTACTACGTCTTTCGGGTCGCGGTCGTCCTACTCGCGGACGGCGTACTCGTCCGCCGCTCGAGCAGCGAGCCGTGCCACTCGGATCGGCTCCGGCCGGCCACCCTCCGGCGTGAACTCTCGGACGACCTCGTCGACGGCATCGTCTTCGAGTCCGCAGGCCCGGACGTAGACCGTCTCGTCGTTTACCGACAGCTCTCGGCGGTCGGGTAACGACCGGTACTGCTCGAGTCGCTGCCGGCGTTTCTCTCCGGAAAAGGCGTCTCGAATCCCAGCCTCGAGACCGCCGCTCTCCTCGAAGGTGACGGCGATCACGGGCCGGTCGGCAGCCTCCGCAATCTGTGAGAGCGAGAGGAGGTTGTACCACGCGGGTGCGATGGCGCCGACCAGCACGTAGCGAACGTCGGGGCGGTCGAGGTCGTCGAGCACGGAGACGACGGCGTCGGTCGCGTCGGACCCGCCGACGGTACACGTGCCGTAGGCGAGTCCGTCGACGACGCTATCGGCGCGAACGACGGCCCCTGCGAGCGTGCTCTTCTCCCGACCGCTTCGGTACGACTCGGCGAGTCCCAGCGCCCGCACCCCGGGCTTCACGACTCAGTCCTCGTCGTCGTCTTTGATCTCCTGGAGCCGATCGAGGAGTTCGTCGCTCGAGGCCCCGTTCTCGAACTCGATCGTTCCGTCGTGTTCACTTTCGGATGACTGGACCGCGTCGTCGTCGTCAAAATCAGCCTCGACTTCCTGTTGCTCGGATTCGTCGTAACTCCCGAATCCCATACAGGTTTCAGTACGTGCTTGGAGGTGAAAAATTCCATGGTCGAACAGGAGACGACGCCAGGACTTTACTGTCGGACGACGAGACGACGAGCATGGAGGTCCATCACGTCACCGAAGACGCGGAGACGTTCACGTGCAACGCCTTCCTTGCTATCGGCGAGGACGGAACGACCACGCTGGTCGACGCCGGCGGCTGGGAGGGCGTCGTCGACGAGATTCGCAGCCACACCGACGACCTCGACAGCGTCGTGATGACCCACCAGCACGGCGACCACGTCGCCCAGCTCGAGGCCGTCGCCGACGCCTTCGATCCAGACGTCTACGCCTACGACGACCATTCGACGCGGACTCACGAACTCGCAGACGGCGACAGCGTCCGGATCGGCGACGAAACGTTCGACGTCGTCTACACGCCCGGCCACGCCGACGACCACGTTTCGTTCGTCTCCGAATCGTCGCTGTTCTCGGGTGACGTGGTCGTCCACGACGACGGCGCGTTCGACTACGGGAGCTTCGGCCGCACCGACATGGCTGGGCAATCACGGGAGCGACTCATCGAGAGCATCCGGGAGCTACTCGAGCGAATGCCGGAGGGTGTCGAGCACATGTACGCCGGCCACGGCAGCGTCTTTCACGGCGACGTGCGGGACGTGGTCGAGACGGCACTCGAGCGTGCGGAGAAGCGGGAGCCGAAGTATCCTGACGAGTGAAAGGGCTGACGCTGTTGAAACGGAAGCGAGAGAATTGATCGGGGACCGGCGCGAGTCGGTTATGCGGCTCGGGGTTCCTTGGCCTTGGGCCGAAGGTTCTTGTAACCGCACTTGCGACAGCTGTCGGCGTCCTTGGCGTTGCGTGCGTTACAGCGCATACAGATCATCTTCTCGAGGGATCGCTTCTCGGCAGCGTCGAAACTTGGCATAGAGAGCCGTTGGCTCGTGGTGCATTTAACCGCTGTGGTCCGAGCCGTTCGGACGGTTGCTGTATCCGGAACGGGCGCAGGGTGGCTCGCGGTCGGTTCAGGAAACCGGGACAGCAGATCGTGTCACTCCGTCGTCTCGTCATCCGCGAGATAGTCGTCCTGAACGGCGACGACCTCGGTCGAGTCGTCACACTCGCTGTACCGCCGCAGGGGTTCTTCGTTGAGCGTCAGGAACGTCTCACCCCAGCGGAACGGCTCGAGCAGGTCCTCGGCTGCTTCCCGCTCGCCGAAGATACAGAGCGCGCCGGCCAGGGCTTCGACGGTCGTCAGTCGAAACGGCCGCCCGTAGTTGACCGGATTCGCGGCGACCAGGAACGGAAGCGCCCGGTGGACGCCGTTCATCCGGAACGAGGCTTCCTCGGCGGACTCCCACGAGCAGTCGAGCGCGACGAGCGTCTCGAGGCCTTCCTCGCGGTCGGCCGGCGAGAGCGCCTGGTCAGCGTGGGGGTTGAGGACGACTCCGTAGGGCACCTGGGCCATCTTTCGGTAGAGGATCGCTTTGTCGAACTTCTCGAGGCGACGTGCGGTACACTTCTCGGGGTCGTCGTCGCCCTCGTAGTAGACGTGACACTCCACGACCGACCAATTGTTCTCCACTATAAAAACGATTCCCTTAAAGAAAATACCACCCACTAACTGATATAGATTAATTACTGTCGAAAGTGGGTGACGGGAGAGGGAACATGAAGTGGCAGTAATATAGAATTGCGACTGTTTCTCACTCAATACGTGAGGTTTAAATAGTATGGGTCGGAGTAACGTATGTAGAAATGGTAGAAGATAGCAAATCACGGAGAACGGTGCTGAAGGGTGCTGGAATCGCGGGGGTTACGGGACTCACCGCGAGTCTTGCCGGGTGTACCGGCGGTGAGAACGGTTCGGACGTCGACGGTGCAGACGAACTCGGAGACGAAGTTCCGGAAATCGAGCTGGTTGCGCCGACGGCGGGTACGAACCCGTTCCGAAACGAACTCGCACAGATCGTCGCCGAGAACTGGGAAGAGATCGGATTCGACGTCGAACTCGAGGAACTCGAGTTCGGTGCTCACGTCGACAAAGCCGTCGTTCAGCAGGATTACGACGCGTCGCTGCTGGGCTGGGGTGGCACGCCGGAGCGGATCGACCCCCACACGTTCATCTACGACATGCACCACTCCGACAACACGCAGGAGGGTGGCCGGAACACGCCGGGCTGGGAGAACGACGAGTACGACGAACTGGCGGAGCTGCAGGTTACGCAGGTCGACGAGGAAGAACGCCAGCAGACCGTCTACGACGCCCAGGAGATGATCGCCGAAGCGCAGCCACGAACGTACATCGCGAACGAAGGTGGTTACCACCCGTACGCGAGTGCTCGCGTGGAGAACGTCGATCCGACGCTCGGTGAGGGGCTCAACTCGTTCTGGAACATGATTTCGGCGACCCCGACCGACGACGATACGGTTCGATTCGGCTACCCGTCCGAGATCATCTCGCTGAACCCGATGCAGGACCTGGCGACGCCGGACCGTCAGTTCGTCCGCCTTCTCTACGATCAGCTGTACCGCATCGGTCCGGACGGCTTCCCACAGCCGTGGCTCGCCACGGACGACCCCGAAATCGAAGACGACGGAATGACCTACACCGTCGAGATTCGCGACGACGTCACGTTCCACGACGGCGAGGACCTCACGATCGACGACGTCGAGTTCACGTACGAACTGTACGCCGACTCGCCGACCTACGGCTCGCTCGTCGAGATCATCGACGAGATCGAGACCTCGGGCAACGAGATCACCTTCCACCTCGAGGAGCAGTACGCCCCGTTCACGGCGAACGTCCTCGGGCAGGTGTACATCTTCCCCGAGCATATCTGGGGCGACGTCGCTCCGGACGAACTCGTCGACTTCGAAGACGAGAACTGGACCGGCAGCGGTCCGTTCCAGTTCCGCGACTGGGAGCGCCAGTCCGAACTGCAACTCGAGGCGTTCGACGACCACTTCGAGACGCCGAACGCGGACAACTTCATCCGCATCCCCGGCGCCGACACCGCACAGCTCGTCAACGACCTCGAAGCCGGTCAGATCGACATGGTCGGTGCGGTCCCGCAGCCGACGGCCGTCGACCGCGTCAGGGACGACGACGACCTCGCTCTCGCGGAGTTCGAGGCTATCGGCTACGCGATGATCGAGTACAACACGCGTCGCGAACCGTTCGACGACCGTCACGTCCGCCGCGCACTCTCCTACGGTGTGCCGAAAGAGGAGTACGTCGAGTTCATCCGCGACGGGATGGGTACCGTCACCCACACGACGATCTCGGAACACAACGAGTTCTGGCACAACCCGGACGTCGAGGAGTTCTACGAGGACCTCGAGGCCGCACGCGAAGAGCTCGCCGAGGGCGGCTACGGCTGGGACGACGACGACCGCCTCCACTACGGCGCATAAGAGCGGACGAAACGGCTCGAACCTCCACTACGACTAACGTATTTCAATACGACATATGATACTCAACAGAGAGACGGGGTGCGGTGACGGATGGGACTGAGAGCGTACGTCGTCAGACGGATCCTCCAGCTCGTCGTCACCTTCTGGGCGTTCTTCACGCTCCTGTTTGTTCTCTTTCGGATGATGCCAGGCGATCCGACGTCGATGTTCATCATGGACGGCATGACTCCGGAACAGCGCGAACAGCGGATCGCAGAACTGGGACTTGATCAGCCGCTGTACGTACAGTACGTCGAGTACATTCGACAGCTGCTCACCGGTGACTTCGGTCAATCGTTCATCTACCGCGAGCCGGTGCTCGACATCATCGCCGTCCGGTTTATGAACACGATCGTCCTGATGGGGACGGCGCTGTTCTTTGCGTACCTCATCGGGGTTACGTTCGGCGCACTGATGGGCTGGTGGCGCGACTCGAAGTTCGAACGCGGCGGGATCATCGTGACGCTGATGGCCCGTTCCTCGCCGGAGTTCTGGGTTGGAATCGTCCTCGTGTCCGTGTTCGTCTTCTGGCTCGGCTGGTTCCCTTCGAGCGGGATGCGGACGACCGGGGGCGAACTCGGCGGTGGCTTCCTCGCCAGGTACGGTTCGGTGGACTTCCTGCGCCACCTGTTCCTCCCGGCGTTGACCGGGGCGATCGTCTATCTGGCGACGCCGACGCTGCTGATGCGGTCGACGATGCTCGACGTGTTGAACGCCGACTTCATCGAGATCAAGAAGGCGGAGGGACTGCCCGAACGGACGGTGCTGTACAAACACGCCGCCCGGAACTCGATTCTCCCCATCGTGACGGTGGCAGCGATTGCGACCGGCGCCGCAATGGGCGGATCCGTCGTCATCGAGACGGTGTTCAACTGGCCCGGTATGGGCCGCGAGATGGTGAGTGCGGTGAACCAGAACGACTATCCGCTGGCAATGGCGGCGTTCTTCCTCATGGGATCGGTCGTGATCATCATGAACTTCGTCGCTGACCTGGCCTACGTCTACCTCGATCCGAGGGTGGAGTACGAATGAGTACCGAACGAACGTCACCGACCGACCGCGCAACGGAAACCACCAGGAACGGCCTCGAGTACGCCCGTTCGAAACTCGAGATATTCGAGGGAGACAGGCTCGGCCAGATCGGGCTCGCTATCCTGGCAGTATTCATCCTGATCGGGATCTTCGCCCGGCCGTACACGATCGAGTTCCTCGATCTGACGATCCCCGGACTCGCACCGCACGATCCAAGCGAGCGAGCCGTCGGAGGCCGTCTCGAGTCGCCGTCGGCCGACCACCCGCTCGGAACGACGGACATGGGCCGGGACGTGCTCTCACAGCTGATTGCGGGCACTCGCGTAACGCTGATCGTCGGCAGCCTCGCGGCGTTCATGGCGGTCTTCATCGGGACGAACGTCGGCCTGATCAGTGCCTACTTCGGCGGCTGGGTCGACGACACGCTGATGCGGATTACTGACATCGTCTACGGGGTTCCGTTCCTGCCCTTTGCGATCGTCCTCGTGGCGATCCTGGGCAGCAGCCTCGTCAACATCATCGTCGCGATCGTGTTGATCCTGTGGCGGTCGACGGCACGGGTGATCCGCTCGCAGGTGTTGAGTCACAAACAGCGGCCGTACGTCGAGAGCGCACAGGCGATCGGTGCCGGCCACGTACGGATCATGTACCGACACATCCTGCCGAACGTCCTGCCGCTTACGTTCCTGTATGCAGCCTTCGCTGTCGCGTGGGCGGTGATCGCCGAGGCGAGTCTCTCGTTCCTCGGCTTCGGTGACCCCAGCATGCTCTCGTGGGGTGAGATGATCTACAACGTTCACACGGCAAACGCGATCCGCGAAGCCTGGTGGTGGGTCTTCCCACCGGGTATCTGCATCATGCTGTTCGTGATGTCGGTGTTCTTCATCGGTCGCACCCTCGAGAAAGAGGTTAATCCGGAGCTGAAACATCAATAATGACGCTACTCGATATCAACGAACTGAAGACGTACTACCGGGCCGACGACGGCTGGGTTCGTGCGACTGACGACGCGTCGCTCTCTATCGAACGCGGCGAGACGGTCGGTCTGGTCGGCGAAAGTGGCAGCGGCAAGACGACGCTCGCGAAATCGATCATTCGGCTGTTGCCGGACAACGCCGAAATCAAGGGCGGCTCGATCGACTTCGACGGGACCGAGGTAACGGAACTCTCGGATCGGCAACTGCGCAAGCAGATCCGCTGGTCGGAGGTGTCGATGATCCCGCAGAACGCGATGAACGGGTTCGACCCGGTCTACACCGTCGGCGAGCAGATCGTTGAAGTAATCACGTACCACGAGGACACCTCGAAAGCGGAGGCGAAAGAGCGCGCCCGCGAACTGTTCGACGACCTCGGGATCGATCCCGACCGCGTCGACGACTACCCCCACCAGTTCTCCGGTGGGATGGCACAGCGAGCGATGATCGCGCTCGCGCTCGCGCTGTCGCCGTCGCTCGTGCTCGCCGACGAGCCGACGACGGCACTGGACGTCGTGATTCAGGATCGCATTCTGGACACGATCAAGGAGATGCAAGAGGAGATAAACAGCGCGATGATCATGATCACCCACGACATGTCGGTCGTCAGCGAAACCTGCGACCGCATCGCGGTGGTCTACGGTGGTCGGATCGTCGAAATCGCCGACGCCGAGACGATCATCTCGAACCCTCGCCACCCCTACACGCTCGGGCTGCGAAACGCCTTCCCGGACATCAGCGACGACGACAAGGAACTCATCTCCATCCCCGGCACGCCACCGGATCTCGTCGATCCTGGCGAAGGATGCCGATTCGCCCCGCGCTGTCCGTTCGCCCAGGAGGAGTGCTGGGAAGTAACTCCCGAGGCCGAACCCTACGGCGACGGCCACGAGGTCGAGTGCCATCGTGCCGACGAGATCGAACTCCTGCAGGAGGAAGCCGCCAAGAAGTCGACCTGGTACGACCAGGAACTCGGCGAGCAGGACGCCGCTGTACCGGCGGCCGACACCGCAAGCGAAACGGAACCGGAGGTGGAACTCGATGACTGACACACTCGCGGCCGAACACGACCGAAGCGACGACGACCACTCGTACAAGCTCCGGGTCGAAAACCTGGAGAAACACTTCCCGGTCAACACCGGGCTCGTCTCCCGAATTCTCCACGGTGAGAGCAACGACGCGGTCAAAGCCGTCGACGGCGTTTCGCTCGGCATTCGAGAGGGGGAGGCGTTCGGTCTCGCCGGCGAATCCGGCTGTGGGAAGACCACTCTCGGCAAGAGTGCCATTCGGCTGCTCGAGCCGACGGGCGGTGACATTTACTTCGACGGGAAGGCGATCACCGACGTCGGTGGCCAGGAACTCAACGAGTTCCGCCGCGAGGCCCAGATCATCCACCAGGACCCGTACAAGTCGCTCAACCCGCGATTCACGGTCTACGAGTGGGTGAAGGAGCCGCTGGACGTCCACGACATCGGCACCGCCGAGGAACGGGACGCACGGGTCTACGAGACGATCGAACAGGCGGGACTCGAGCCCGCAGAGGCGTACGCCCACGAGTATCCGAGCGAACTGAGCGGTGGTGAACGCCAGCGCGTCGGCATCGCCCGGGCGCTCGCGCTCGAGCCGTCGTTCCTGCTGGCGGACGAACCCGCGAGCATGCTCGACGTGTCGATCCGTGCGAGCATCCTCGACCTGTTCAAGCGGCTGCAGTCGGAACTCGGGTTGACCGCGGTCTACATCAGCCACGACCTCTCCCTGCTCAAGCACATGTGCGACCGGATCGGCATCATGTACCTCGGCGAACTGGTCGAGGTCGGTCCGGCCGACCAGATCATCAACGATCCGAAACACCCCTACACGCAGGCGCTGGTCTCCTCGGTCCCCCGAATCGATCCGAGCGAGAACCGCGAACGGATCGAACTCGTCGGTGAGGTACCGGACCCCGTCGACGTCCCGAGCGGCTGTCGGTTCCACCCGCGCTGTCCGAAACTCGTCCAGCCCGAGGGCTACGAGTTCGACCAGGACGACTGGCGCGCGGTCGCGAACCTGCGCCACGACCTGTTACAGGGCGAGATCACCCTCACGGAGGAAGACGAGACGGAGACGCCGGAAGCGATCCGCGAGGCCTACGACGTTCCGGTCCAGCTTTCGGACGCCGACGCCGAACAGGTGCTCTCGGAGGCCCTCGAGACCGCCATCACGGGCGACCGCGACGCCGCTCGAGAGCGTCTCGAGACGGAGTTTGCGACGCCGTGTGAGCGAGATGGGCTCGAGACCTATCAGGTCACCTCCGAGCAGACTGCGAAGTGCGTTCGGTACGACGACGACCCACGGTACGGTCCCGAGGGCGGCGGCAGCTACGACCCGAACTGAGCTACTCTCCACTTCCGCTTCCGTTTTCGTGTACGGTCTCGCCGCGATTGAGTCGCGTCGCTATCGAGAACGTCTGTTCTGCCTCGCGGCGCGTCGGGAAGTGTGCGGCCATGTAGCGAGCGGTCGCGATCAATGGCCGGCGTCGGCGCTGCTCGAGGGCGACGCCCTCCGAGTCCTCTCGCTCATCGACCAAATCGAACTGCCGGAACGCCGCCTCGAGATTTTGCAGCGTGTGGAAGCCGGCGTCCTCGCGTAACAGTCCGTGACCGAGCGTTCGCTTCAGTGCCGCCGGATCGCCGCCGCAGTCGAAGAACTCGCCGACCAGACGGGCGGCCTCGTTCACGCCGCCCTCGGCGTCGAAGGTCTCGAGCAGGTCTTCACGGATCGCGTCCGGCTCTCGGCCGGTGTCGTCGCCCGGTTCCGGCATCGGTGCTGGCGGCGTGTTGAGGAACCGATCGAGGTAGACGCTGAGCGCGGCGTCGAAGACGCCTCTGTAGAGTTCGATGGCGTCGGTTCGTCGCGTCGAGACGTGGACCGCGTTAGCGTACGTAAAGGTGTGGTGGACGGTATTCCAGTCGCCGAACTCGTTGCCGGTGCCGAACTGGGCGACTCGCGTCGTAGCTGCTGCTGCGACTTCGGCGGCGAGGTCCTCCGTCGTCGCACCCTCGCGAACGGCGTCGGCCAGCGCGTCGACGATCGCTTCGGGGTCGTCGCCCAGCAGCGTCTCCTGAAACTCTGCCGGCGGTGACCAGGACTTCCCCTTGCCCTCGCTCGCGAGGTCCTCGAGTCCGCTCGTCTCCGTCACCGATCCGCCGTAGACGTCCTCGAGCAGCGCCACGAGGTCGACGGGCTGGCGCCACGACGAACGCTCGTCGCTCCGGTCGGCGGTGACCAGTGGCTGGACGAGACTCGCGAGCGCGTCCGCGGTGTGCTCGGAGTCGACGTGCTCGAGCGTCTCGAAGGCCGTGTTCGCGAAGTCGAGTACGTGGCCGGTCGAGAGGTAGGGGTGGTCGGTTGCGGCGGCAAAGACCAGTTCCGCGAGTTCGGCCTCCGAGTGGCCGGCGGCGACGGCCGTCCGAAGACAGCGTTCGGCACCGTCGGGGTCCCGGAGTTCGACGCAGTCCCGGAACCACGACTTCAATCGGTCGAACGGAACGTCCTCGGTCGACAGCGACGGCTGGTGGAAGTCCGGCGGCTGGCCAGCGCAGTCGTCCGCGACGTGACGAACGCCGGTGTACAGCGCCCGTTTTCGGTCTCTGGGCTCGAGGTCGTCGATCACGTTCGCCATACAGCCGAGAATCGTGAGTCCCGGTCCCCAGCCCGATTCGCGGAACTGCGTGCCGAACTCGAGGGCCTGTGCCGTCGGCTCTCGGTAGTCGACGCCGGCGTCGAGCGTCCCTATCGTCGCCTTTGCGACGACCAGCCGCAGGTTCTCCTCGAGGCCGGTCTCGAGACGGTCGGCCCAGTGTTCTTCGGGCGGCAGGTCACGCGGCGGGTTCGGGTTCACGTAGACCGTTCCGTCCCGGACCTCGACCGGGTAGGTGGGGAGGTCGTCGGCCCACGGATCGAACGTGTCGCCGCAAGCGAGTTCGAACCGCGCGTGGTGCCAGTGACAGGTCAACAGGCCGTCCTCGACGGTCCCCTCGACGAGGGGAAAGCCCATGTGTGGACAGCGGTTGTTCACCGCCCGAATCTCCCCTTCGTGGTGAAAGAGGACGATCGGGATGCCGTCGAGAGCCACCAGTTCGCGACCGGACTCCTCGAGGCCTTCGAGCGAAACGGTTTCTCGAAACTCGTCGGACGTTGCCATACAGCACGACACGACGAGAGATCGTGTAAACGTTCCCTGAAGCGAGTTATTGTAGCTATCTTGATGTTACGTCGAGTACCAGGCTTTTGGCACTCGAGTCGAAACCCTCTCGACATGGATTCGGCCGCCCTCGTCCGGCAGTACTACGACGCACTGGACGACCACGACTACGAGTCGCTCGAGTCGGTACTCGCTGCTGGGTTCGTCCAGCGCCGTCCTGATCGGACGTTCGAGAGCCGCGAGGCGTTCGTCCGGTTCATGCGCGAAGAGCGGCCGAACCCCGACACGAATCACGAACTCGAGTCGGTGGTCGTCGATACCGGTGGCGACCGGGTGGCCGCTCGCGGGCGCGTGATCGACGCCGAAACGACTCTGTTCGAGTTCGCCGACTTCTTCGAACTCGCGGACGGCCGAATCGGTCGACTCGAAACCTACTCTCGCTAGGCCGAACAGTTGTTCGGCCCCATCTCGAGTTCGATCCGCTCTTCGGGTGCGATCTCGAGCGCGCCGCGGTTGCGGTCGATGATCTCCTCGTAGTTCGCGGGCTTCTCGCCGGCGTCGGCCATCCGGTCGACGAAGTCCTCGCGCTCGAGCGAGAGGAGATCGATTTCCCCTCGAGCGTCCCTGATCGTCGTCGCGATCGGTTCGCCGGCCGACCCGTGTTCGAACTCGCCCTCCGCGGTGACCGTGACGTGACCCGGTAGGACGACGACCGACTCGGGTTCGGCGAGGATCGTCCGGTGAAGCGTCTCGTAGAGCATCTCTGCGCCCTCCTTTCCGGCGTCTTCGCTAAATTCGAGTTCCGTTCGTCCCGTCGAGTTCACGTGCAGCGTGTCGGCCGTCAGCAGCGCCCGGTCGTCGACCAGCAGGTTGATCATGTCGCTGGTGTGTCCCGGCGCGTACAGCGCCTTGATCTCGCGTTCGCCCACCGCGAGCACCTCGTTTCGCTCGAGCGTCGTGAACTCGAGTTTCACGTCCCGCTCGGCCGCCCACTCGCCCAAGTAGTACGGGACCTCGAGGTCGTCGGAGAGTTCCCGGCCGCCGGAGACGTGATCGGCGTGGACGTGCGTGTCGATCACGCCGACGATCGAGAGATCCGCTTCCTCGGCGGCGACGGCGTACTCGTTGGTGTCCGCGGTGGGATCGACGACGACGGCCTCGCCCGTCTCCTTGCAGCCGACGACGTAGCCGAGACAGCCTTTCGCGCGACGCTGGACCTGGACGACCTGCACGTCGCCGCCGACGTCGACCGGCACG
The DNA here is from genome assembly GCF_900104065.1 of Natronobacterium texcoconense. NCBI lineage: Archaea > Methanobacteriati > Methanobacteriota > Halobacteria > Halobacteriales > Natrialbaceae > Natronobacterium > Natronobacterium texcoconense. The sequence continues at coordinate 184,994 of NZ_FNLC01000005.1, forward strand.
TGGTCGTAGACGCCGCTCCAGGCTTTCATCCCGCCGTCGACGGCCTGGACCTCGTACGCGTCGGTCGCCGACTCGAGTTGTGTCGCCAGGTTCCCCGACGAGATTCCCTTCGCACAGATGGTGATCACGCGGTCTCTATCGCCGACGACCTCGTCGAACGCCTCGAGCTGGCCGTCGACCTCGAGATCTTCTTCCGGGCCGAACGGGAAGTGTTTCGCTCCGGGAACGTGCCAGGACTCGTAGCTCTCCTCCGGTCGGGTGTCGACGAGCGCGAAGTCGGCGTCCTCGTCGAGCAGGTCGGCGAGTCGGCCGGCGGTAATCGTGGTGACCATGGGGGTTTCTACGGGTCCGAGGCTCGTAAACGTCGTCGCGCAGCCGCCAGCGACATAAATTAAGGCAACATGTTCGGTCTTCGTTCTCAGTCGTCTGGAGTCGCTCCTGTCGGCTGGGAACTGCAATCCCCGTACAAGTGGGTCGACGGCCAACGTCTATCTGTAAGAGGTGACCCCCAATGGCAGCAACTTCCGCAAATCGTCTCGAAGGCCGTCTCGGTGGGGTAACGCTCGAGGGCAGCCCACACGCGCTGAGTGCGTGGTTCGTGGTCGCCCTGCGATTCGTCATGGGCGGCATGATACTGTTCGCGGGACTGGGGAAGTTCGCGTTCGTTAGCGGGGAGCCGTTCGACGCGAGCGGCTTTCTCGTCCACGGCGTCGATCCAGCCAGCCCCGTTAGCGGGCTCTACGCTGCGATGGCGGGTAACGCCGCGTTGCTCGAGGTCATCAACGTGATCGTCCCGGTTACGCAGGTGCTGATCGGCGTCGCCCTCATTGCGGGGGCATTCGTCCGCCTGGCCGCCCTTGGTGGAGCCATGCAGATGGGCATGTTCTACCTCGGTGGCTGGGAAGGCCAGTGGCTCGCGCTGTTCGACTCGACGCTGATCTACGCGGTCGTCTTCCTCGCACTCGGCGCGCTCGCTGCGGGCCGCATCGCGGGACTCGACCGCTACATCGAACAGATCGAGGTCGGCGACCAGACACTGGTCGAACGCTACCCCAAACTCCGGTACGTCCTGGGTTGATCCGGTCTGCTGTAACGATCTACCGGTGCACCCGCAAGACGGTTCGCGGGTGCGCCGTCAGTGACTTACAGGAGATCGGACGACCGGACACCGGTCCCGTTCGCTGACCCTCTTTCTCCCAGTTTCCGCCATCGCCGAGAAACACAGCACAGTTTTTACCTCGATGTTCGAACGGAACCTATGGAACGGATCCCGCTGTCCAACTCCGCGTTCGAGGGGGCCAACAATGCGTACCTATTCCACGAGGGCGACGAGACGGCGCTGATCGACACGGGCGACTGGCTGCCCGAGACGCGCGAACAACTCGAGGCCGGACTCGCGGACCACGGCGTCGGGTTCGCGGACGTCGATCGAATCTTCCTGACTCACTGGCACCACGACCATACGGGACTCGCCGGCGAGATACAGGCCGAGAGCGGTGCCGACGTCTACGTCCACCGCGAAGACGCCCCGCTCGTCGAAGGCGACCGTGAGGCCTGGGAAGAACTGTTCGACCTCCAGGAAGAGTACTTCGAGCAGTGGGGGATGCCCGAACCGGACCGCGAGGTCCTTCGCGATCGAATGGTCGGTCCCGACGAAACCTCCCGAAAACCGTCTGTGACCCCAATCGACGGCGGCGACACGTTCACCGTCGGCGACACCGACCTCGAGGTCGTCCACGCCTCCGGTCACGCGGCCGGACTCTGTCTGTTCGAGGCCGGCGACGAGGTCTTCTCCGGCGACGCGCTCCTGCCTGTCTACACGCCCAACGTCGGCGGTGCCGACGTCCGCGTCGACGATCCGCTCGAGAAGTACCTTCGGGCGCTCCGGCAGATTGCGGACGCCGACTACGACCGGGCCTGGCCGGGCCATCGTGATCCGATCGACGATCCGACGGATCGGGCCGAACACATCATCCACCACCACGAGGAACGGGCCTACCGCGTCCTCGACGCACTCGACCGGATCGGCCCCTGTGACACCTGGACCGTCAGCGCCGACCTCTTCGGCGACCTCGAGGACATCCACATCCTGCACGGTCCCGGCGAGTCCTCCGCTCACCTCGAACACCTCGAGCGAGCGGGTACCGTCGTTCGAGACGGGACGGAGTACCGGCTCGTCGAGGGCGTCGCTGACGAACTCGCGGCGATCGACGACGAGTGCTGGCCGCTCGAGTACTGATACGAAACGTACAGCAGGTCGTGTGACTCCTGGCGGATCGACGAAGGTTTCATCCCATTGCCCACTAGTCTTCTGGTATGAACGTCCGAATCCGGGCCCGCCACGCCGTCGCTGGAGGCGATCGCGATGCTCGATGAGGTCGACGAGCTACTCGAGGACATCGGGTTCGAACCGGGGGCGAGCGTGCTGACCTACCGGCAGGCACAGGTGCTCGCGCTTCGCGAACGGGATATTTCGCAGGCGGATATCGCCGACGAACTCGGGACGTCGCGGGCGAACGTCTCCTCGATCGAGTCCAGTGCCCGCGAAAACCTGCAGAAAGCACGCGAAACGGTCGCGTTCGCGGAGGCGCTCCGGGCACCGGTTCGCGTCCGCGTTCCGGAAGGCACCGACCTCTACGACGTGCCGGACCTCGTCTACGAGGCCTGCGACGAGGCCGGCGTCAAAGTCGACTACACTGCGCCCGACCTGATGAAAGCCGTCAGCGACGCCGCGGGAGCGGCCGTCTCCGGCCGCCAGGTCTCGACGCCGTTGATCGTCGGCGTCACCTCGGACGGCATGGTGCGAGTTCGTCACCAGGAGTAACGGACTTGAGTGAGTCAATCCGCGGGCAGCGAACAGGTGCCGTCGTAGGAAACGTCTTCGACGGAGTCGATCGCTGGATCGTCGCCACAGACCGGACAGTCCGGATTCGAGAGGACGTCGACGGTCTCGAAACTCATGTCCATCGCGTCGTACATCAGGAGCCGTCCCTCGAGGGATTCTCCTTTTCCGATGAGGTATTTGACGACCTCGGTCGCCTGGATACAGCCGACGGTGCCGGGGAGCACACCGAGGACGCCGGTCGTCGCACAGTCGGGGACGGTGCCGGGCTCGGGCGCTTCGGGGAAGATACAGCGGTAACACGGCGGATCGTCGTCCCCCGTGCGCTCGTTCGTGAACGTCGTGACCTGTCCTTCGAACCGGTAGATCGCGCCGTGTGACAGCGGCGTCTCGGTGAGCACGCAGTGGTCGTTGAGCAGGTACCGCGTCGCGAAGTTGTCGCTGGCATCGAGGACGACGTCGTAGTCGGCGACGAGGTCGGCGACGTTGTCCGCGGTGAGTCGCGTCTCGTAGGTCTCGACGTCGACGTCGGGGTTCAGCGCTTCCACGTAGTCGGCCGCGCTCTCGACTTTCGGCCGGTCGACGTCTGCGTCGCCGTGGACGATCTGTCGCTGCAGGTTCGACCGCTCGACGACGTCGTCGTCGACGATTCCCAGTCGGCCGACGCCCGCCGCTGCGAGATACTGGATCGCCGGCGATCCCAGCCCGCCCGCACCGACGACGAGCACCGACCCATCGAGCAGCCGTTTCTGCCCTTCGGGGCCGACCTCGTCCATGATCACGTGTCTCGAGTAGCGATCGAGTTGCGTCGCATCGAGGTGCAGGTCGCTCATGACTCTCCCTTCGAGTGAGACCGGCAAAAACTCGAGGGTAACGCGGACGCTCGAGCGACAAACACACAGTCTCGAGGTCAGTTCGCCGACCTGTTCGAAAAGCTGCGGAAGGTACTACGTCGACCCGATGATTTTAATACCATGGTGTTCTTTGACACACGTATGGCAACCTCACCCAATGGTGCCGGTGACGATGTCTTCGATCAATTCCTCACTGACCGCGGTCACTCGGTAGAACAGGCAGGGTGGGAACGCGAGTATAACAAGAAACAGTGTCCGGAGTGTGGCGGCCTCCACGAGACGTCCGCCACGGACTGTACAGTCTGTGGGTGGGAGCCGACGGCGTAGGCCCCACTTCTTTTCCGGTTCGACGGTCGTCAGTCACGGTCGTTCTCGCACTATTTTCACTGGATAAATCCAAAATAATTATAATGTGTTGTTTCCAAACGCTATGCGGGAGACATATGCCGGAATGCCAGAACTGCGGCGCGTTCGTAACGGATGCATACGCCCGGGTATTCACGCCACGCGGCGTCGACGATCCTCGCGTCTGTCCCGACTGTCAGGACAAGATACGCGACGGTGCCGAGGTCCGTGCCGCCCGTTCGTCACGGAACCCCTAAGACTTCCGTTAGCGGTCGTCTTCCGTCGCCGAAAACCCACGTCACTTATGAGTATCGCGCTCCTGTATGGCTACAATGGCTACCACGGAGACGAAGGTCACCCGGCTGTTCGGTGGTCCGGGGAGCGGGAAGACGACTGCGCTTCTCGACCACGTCGAAGAAATTCTCGAGCAGGATGGCGTCACGTTCCGGGATATCCTCGTCGTCTCGTACACACGAGCGGCTGCACAGGAAGTTCGCGAACGACTGGCCGACCGACTCGACGAGAGCCCCCGTGCGCTGCAGGGCAACGTCTGTACTATGCACGCCAAGGCGTACGATCTCTTAGATCTCTCTCGAAGCGACGTCATCGGCGAATCCGAGAAAGAAGAATTTTGCGAGCAGTACGGCCTCGAGTTCGAAGACGAGTACAGCGGCGCTGGCCGACGAACTGCTCGATCGACGACGATCGGAAACAAGATCATCGCGACCAGCCAGTGGCTCCAGCGGACCAGCCGCGACGTCGCTGACTGGTACGACGTCCCCTTCCAGTGGGACGAGGAGGAGGTTCGTCTCCCTCCCGAGATCGACCCCAACGCACAGGAGGGCAACAAGTACACCCCCACGTGGCCCTCCGACGACGACCGGATCGACGTCCCCGAAGCGATCCGCGCCTGGCGCTCCTACAAGGGCGAGGAAGGAAAGATCGGCTTCGCGGACATGCTAGAGCGAGTGAAACAGCGCTCGCTGATTCCGAACGTCGACTACCTCGTGATCGACGAGTTCCAGGACATCACGACCCTGCAGTACGACGTCTACGACGAGTGGAAACCCCACGTCGACCAGGTCCTGATCGCCGGCGACGACGACCAGGTCGTCTACTCCTGGCAGGGTGCCGATCCCGCACTCCTGCTCGAGGAAGAGGTCGACGACGACGTTATTCTCCCCAACTCCTATCGTCTCCCGTCGAACGTCCTCAACGCGGTCAACAAGGAGATCCGCCACATCGAGAAACGACAGGACAAGGACCTCAAACCCCGCAAGGAGGGTGGTGCTGTCGAGGCTCGTCGGAACGCCTCGATGCTCGACGTCGTCCGGATGGTCCGTCGGACCCTCGTCGAAGACCCCGACGGAACGATCATGATCCTGTTCCGGGCGCGCTACCAGATGTTCCAGTTCATCGACGAGTTCATCACCGAGGGCGTGCCGTTTACCTCGCTGACCGACCAGCGGATGTGGACCGACCGACTCACCCAGTACGTTCGCGCAGTCGAGGCGATCGACGAGGGAGAGGACGTCACCGGCCTGCAGGCTCGACGACTCGCCGACATGCTTCAGGAGTCGGCGTTCGGCACCGAGGAGCGCGACGACCTCTTCGATACCATCGACGAACGCCAGGAGGAAGCCGGTATCGAGGACCTCGAGCAACTGATGATCCCCGCGGAGGTCGTCGAGGACCACGCCCCGTTCATGCCCGGTCCCGCTTCGGCGGCCGACATGGTCCGGAAAGTGACGAACTTCCAGAAGAAAAGCGTCCGGTCGTACTTCGGCATCGGCGAGTACACCGGCATGGACACCGATCGCGTCCGCGTCGGGACGATCCACTCCGCGAAGGGTCGTGAAGCCGACCACGTCATCGTCGGCACCGACCTCACCGAGAAGGTCGTCGAGCAGATGGTCGCGACGGTAGACGACCCCGAAGATGTCCCCGGCGTCGAGGAGTTCACCAAGACCACCTCGCCCGTGCCCGTCCTCACGGACAACGAACGCCGCGTCTTCTACGTCGGCATGTCCCGTGCCCGCGAACGGCTGGTCCTGCTGGAGAACCTCGTCGACGGCGCGCCGACGCTGCCGATCGACGTCTTACTCAACGGCCACGTCACCGACACGCCGCTCGAGGACCTGGTCGCGGAAGCACAGGAACCGATATCCGAAGACGGTGACGAGGTCGAAGCCGAAGCACCGTAACCGTGACTGCAAGCGACGGGACGGAAGTCGGCTCCGGACGCAGTAGCGGTGCGGCCGGCCGACTCTCCACCCACGTCGACCTCGAGGCGGCGCTTTCGGACGCGCTCGAGTCGACCGACGCGGCGGCGTTCGTCCACGTCGGCACGGCTCGGGATCCGAGAATCCGCTATCTCCTTTCGGAGACCGACGACTCGACGTACGCGGTCGCCTACGACGGCGACGAGTGGTTGGTTCGAACGTCCGCGGAGTCGGGCCATCCGGCCGATCGACTCGCCGGTGCACTCGCGTCCGAGGGGACTGTCCTGACCCCCGCCCAGATCCCCCACGACGCCGCGCTCTACCTCGAGAATCAGGGATTCGAACTCGCCTCGACGGACGCCCTCGAGCGCGCTCGAGCGACGAAGACGTCCGCGGAACGCGAACGGATCGAAGCCGCTCAGCAAGTTGCACGGGCGGGGATCCAGCGCGGTGCCGAACTGCTCGCGACCGCGACGACCGAAGACGACTCGCTCGTCGTGGACGGAGAGCCGTTGACGGTCGATCACCTCCGCATTGCGATCGACGAGGCGATGGTCGCTGCGGGCGGTTTTCCCGCCGGCAATACTGCGATCGAATCCGTCAGCGGCTCGCAACTCCGACCGGGCGAACCGATCGTCGTCACCGTCGCACCCCGCGAACCCGGCGGCTACCACGGCAGTCTCGCCCGGACGTTCGTCGCCGACGGCGACGGCGGCCGGGAACGACGAACCCACGTCGGGATGACCCAGGCGTTTCGCTCCACGCAGGCGATGCTCACCGCGGACACCGAAAGCGTCACCGCAGTCGAAGCCGATCTCGAGGCCGAAATTCGAGCGTTCGGCGAGGACGGACCGCTCGAGACGAACGTCGCCGGTATCGGCGTAGAGCCCGCGGAACGACCGATCGCGGGCGCCGACGACGTCGCTCCGGGAAGCGTCGTCCGGATCGACGTGACCGTCTCGGTCGGCGACGGTTCTCTCCGGATCGCGGATCTGCTCGCGAAAGACGACGACGGCGTCGAGTGGCTCGCCGCGCCGTCGCGGTCGCTCTCGCCGGCAATGATGCTCGAGTAGAACGTATTCTCTACGACCGCTCGTCGGACTCCGACTCAGGTTCGTCTGTCACCGTCCCGACCAGCCGCCTGGCGACGAGACCGGGAACGTCGCCCGGCGTCGTGAGCCGTTGCTGGACGAGTACGAGCAAGATTGCGAGCGTGATGAGTGCGCCGCCGGTCAGCGTCTGTCCGCGAACGACGAGCAACTCGAGACCCGCCAGTGCGGGTGGAATCGCGAGCACGAGAACGCCTGCGAACTTGACTGTGTCGAGGATTCCAGTCATTCGTCTAGTTCTGCGCCGGCTGTTTCGGCTGTTTCGCTTTTTCGTCGTCGACGACGTAGCGGTCTGGTAAGTCGAGTTCGGGCTCTCGACCGACGGTGAAGAAGCGCTCGGTCCAGGTGAGTTCTTCCGTCGCGGGACTGGGTTTCGTGAACTGCTCGAGCTCTACGGCGACGCCGTCCGACGCGGGGGAGATGCGGGCTGCAGCCAGCTGATAGGACGGATAGAACACCGGCGGCAGGAGTCCGATGATCCCGTCGCGTCGGTGGAGTCGCTTGAGCCAGGTTCCGGTGTTGACCATGATCCCGCCGTCTATCTCCCGGAGCGTCGGTCGGTGAGTGTGGCCGTAACAGAAGATCGTCGTCTCCGGCCGTTCGTCGAAGACCTCCTGGGCGGCCTCCTCGTACGGTGCCTCGGGGTCGACGGTGAGATCGGTCTCGAAGATGCCGAAGCGATCGATCGTCTTCCTGAGGTCCCGTCGGATGAGGTGCAGTGGGACTGCGATCAGTAACAGCAGCCCCGCGACGGAGACGTTGACGGCGAGCAGGAACCAGACCGCGGTTCCTGCACGTCCGAACTGTCCGAGAAACGCAGTCGTTCGTTCGACTGGCATCGACCAGATCCCCGTGAGATCCAGCCCCGCGAGTATCGCGAGGATGGCACTGATGTTGAACAGCAACAGGAACGGCACCAGCGAGTACCGCAACACCGGGTTCATCTCCCGGTAGAAGTACTTCGAGAACAACCATACCGGCATCCGCTCCGTCGGCGTCACTGCCTGGACGTCTTTCAGCCAGTTGTACCGCCCGCGGTTGGAGAGCTGTCCCGCTCGACTCGTAATGAGCGTGTTGTAATAATAGCCAAGCGGCGTCGCGTGTGGATTCCCCCAGTCTTCGATCCGATTGTTCTGATCTCGCTGGTGGCCGTGCTCGAAGTGAATCACCTGCTCGCCGACCCGTCGGCTGATCGACTGTTCGGGAACGAGGTCCACGTTGTACTCGGCGAACCGGTCGACGTACTCGTCGTAGGCCGCGAGCTCGTGATCGTGGTTTCCCGGCAACAGCGTGATATCGACGTTCTCGCCGGTCGCCCGAAGCTGGTCGAACAGCTCCGGATACGTCTCCTCGAGCACCTCGAACTTCTCGATCCCCTCGACGGTCGTGAACTCCCAGAGTCCGAAGGCGTCACCGTTGATGATCAACTCGGTGTTCTCGTCGGTCCGCTCCAGTCGCCCGAGAAAGTCGAGCAGTTCCCCGCGAAACTCGATTTCCTCGAGCTGTTCGTCGCCGCCGATGTGGAGGTCGCTGATCACGTAGTAGACCCGATCATCGGTATCTTCGGCCATCTATCCCAACCTTCAGCGCCACCCAAAAAGGCGTTGTGTCTCCCGTGACGAGATCGGCATCCGGAACGGCTTTCCCTCGAGACCGACCACGTGTGAGTATGTTTACGGGTATCGTCGAGGAAACCGGCGAGATCGTCGCTCGAGAGCGCACCGAGGACGGCCTCCGTCTCCGGATCGGCGCGGATGAGGTCGCGACGGGACTCGAGCACGGACAGAGCGTAAGCGTCAGCGGCGCGTGTCTCACGGTCGAACGATTCGAGGACGGCGACTGGTTCGAGGTCTTCCTCGCGACCGAGACCGTCGAGCGGACCTACCTCGACGAACTCGAGGAGGACGACGCCGTCAACCTGGAACGAGCGATGCCCGCAGAGGGGCGGTTCGACGGGCACGTCGTGCAGGGCCACGTCGACGCGGTCGCGACGGTCTCGAATATCGAATCCATCGAAGAGGACTGGTTCTTCGAGTTCGAACTCCCCGAAAGCTACGACCGCTACGTCGTCGAGAAGGGATCGATCACGCTCGATGGGATTAGTCTGACTGTCGCCGATTTCGATCCCGAGGCAGGGACCGTCACCGTCGCGATCATCCCGACGACCTACGAACTGACGACGCTCTCCGAGAAGTCCGTCGGCGATCCGGTCCACCTCGAGGTCGACGTGCTCGCGAAGTACGTCGAACGGCTGCTCGAGTCGCGGTTCGACTGACCGACCGACGCTTCAGCCGTCCCCGGACTCGAATTGCTCCTGACATCGCTCGAGCAGCGTCACCTGTCGCTCGAGTAGCTCCGCGACCCGTTCGTCGTCGTCGTGGTCGGTTCCTTCGCTCTCTATGGATTCCTGCAGTTCACGGACGTCAGCGACGTGGTCAGCGAACTCGTCGGCGAGTTCGTCGTCCTCAAGCCCAGCGGTAGAAGCGTCGGAACGCCCCCTGCCGTCAGCGATCGACTCGACGGCGTTCAGGTAGCTCCGACCGGTCGCCGTCGCGAACGCGAGCGTGCTCTTCTGGACCGCCGTCGCGCCCTCGAGTGCGGTGCGGGCCGCGTCTCGCTGGACGTTCGCCTGGTACTCGATCGAGTTCCGTCCGGTTTCCAGTGCCGCTCGCTGTACGCTTGCTGTGGCCGAAACGGGGAGCATTGAGGATCGCCACAGCGCCGTCCCTCGAGTACGACTCTCGCCCCCGCTTTCTTCGGCGTCGGCGACGTCGACGGTCGAGACGTCGGCTTCTGGCGTCACGCGCCGCGTCGTTTCGTCTCCCGTTCCTTCGTCGACGCGTTCCCCCTTGGTTTCGGGCTCGTCTTCCTCGTCGCGGCTCTCTTTCGCGCTCGAGACGACGTCGACGCCGGGATCGATCTCCGCTGCGGGCTCTTCGTCGACGGCGTCCGCCTCGATTCCGGGCTCGCTGCCCGCTGTTCCCTCTTCAGCGCCCGTCTCCGGCTCCGACTCTGCGACCGCGTCGATGTCGACGCCGGTCTCGAGTTCGTCCGCCGGATCCGTTCTTTCGGTCTCCCCGGAAGTGCCCGCTCCGGTCGACTCGAGGCTGCTCTCGCTCTCCTCCATCGCGGAGTCGACGTCCGGCCCGTAGTCGATCTCGGTTGCCGGCTCTCGGTCTTCGATCTCGTCTTCGTCGTCAGTTCCCCCGACCTCCTCGAGCGAGTCGTCGTCGATTCCGGGATCCAGTTCGTCCGCGAGATCCCTTGTTTCGGTCTCGCCGCCGGACTCGTCGCTCACGTCGTCCGGTTCGGCCGTCCCTCGAGTCGTCTCGTCGACCTCGGTCGCGTCGATATCGTCGTGGCTTTCCTCGATCGTGTCCGTCTCGTCGTGTTCGCCCTCGATCGCATCCGTATCGCCGGACTCCTCCTCGAGTGGCGTCACGTCCTGCTCGATCGTCTCCTCGAGGCGGTCCGCTGCGTTCGTCTCCATCGGCTCGTCGGTTTCGATCTGCTCGTCCGGTTCCTCGAATCGGTCGCGCTCGCCCGGCTCGCCGGTGCTGCTGTATTCCGGTTCCTCCCCGATTCGCCCGCGTTCCGGGTCGTCGGTCGCGAACTCTGGATCGGCCTCCTCGTCCGTCTCCGTAATTGGGCTCGTCGCAGGCTCCGTCGAGATGTTCTCGGATTCACTCTCATCTCTCTCCATCGACGGCCGCTCTTCGGACTCGAGTGGTGGCTCACTGTCGGGTTCCGCCATCGGTTCCACCTCGAGTCGGACGGCTTCGTTCGTGATCTCGTCGACGGCGGGTGTCCGAACCGTGATCGTCTCCGAGGTACTTTCGCTCCACCCGAGCCGCGCTCTGAGCGAGTTGAGGACTCCAGAACGTGGTTCGACGGTGGCTGACTCACCGTCGACTGCCGTGACGATGCCGATTACCTCGCCGTTTTCGTTCTCGACGCGCTTCTCGAGGTCGTCGTCGGTGAACGTCGCACACATGGCTGAACCTGCTTCCTTGCGAAGCAAGGCCGTGGTGCCTGCACCAGCGTGCGCGCCTACGGTCGGCGACGTCGTGGCGGATCGAATTCGGTGAGTTCCGGTGACTGTGGCTCCGGAACCGCTGCGTCGGTGTTTCGGTACCGACGCCGGTACCGGGTGATCTTGCGGTAGAGGTAGTAGCCGATCGCGAGGTTGTAGACGATCACGTACACGACCAGCGCGAGACCGTCGGGGATGGCAGCGACGTCGGCGATGACGGTCGGAGCGACACCGACCGTCGCGTTGTACGTTGCGTGGACGAACGCGGCCACGAGCAGCCCCTTGACGACGAGCGGACCGGCGTACTGCGGGTTGAACTTCGCGAGGCCGAGATAGTAGCCCGCGATCGCGGAGTAGATGACGTGTCCCGGCCCGACGAGTGCGCGGACGGTCGCGATACCAGTGGCGGCCGTAAAGAGGCTGGCTTCGGCCTGAACGACCTCCATAGAGATGTAGAGGGCGTTCTCGATCGCGGCGAATCCCAGTCCGGCGACCGCGCCGTAGACCGCCCCATCGATGACGGCATCGAAGCTATCACTCCGGTAGGCGAAAAAGCGGACCGCGAGCAGTTTGACTGCCTCCTCGACGGGGCCGACGACCACGTAGAAAAAGAGCACTCCGCCGATCAACGGAATCAGATCGAACCACGGATTCGTGACGGAGTTGACGACCGCCGCAAAGGTTGCAAACAGCACAGCCAGTACGAACGTCGCGACGAGCAGATTCAGCGGTTCGTTGGTCGTGATATCCGTATACCAGATAAACGCCGCGAGCAGGGCTGCCGGAACCACCGAGAGACCGAAGAAGATCCCAAGAAACGGCTCGTCGAGGACGAGCACTGCGGGCTGGACGAGCAACACGAGCGTGATCGCGAGTGCGACCACGAGCACGATCGTCTGTAACCCGTAACTGATCCCGTTGTAGACGACGTAGGCGACGCGGTCGAGCGTCGACCGGGGCTCCCACGTCGACACGTCGTAGAGGTCGCTCGAGCCGTCGTCGGCCCGCTCGACCGGGTCGCGCTTTCGTTGCATATTCCCTGTTTCCACGCTCGTCCGTTTACATTTCGGGGCCGATCGGTGTTCTCGGCCGGACTCGGAATCCACAAAGGCCCGGTACTCGAACCACTGGATATGAACGCGAACGGAACCGACGAGCGGCGAACGCGAGGCCGGCGCTCGCGCCGACCGACGGGACGCGAGCGCGGAGGGTGGTGAACGACTAATGAGTACCACTGTCCGCGTCCGTGGCATCTACACGACGGCGATCACGCGACTGCTCGAGACGGCCGGCGACGGGTTCGAGGTCGTTCAGGCCTCCGACCCGATCCAGGAGCGGTTCGACGACGCGTTCGACGCTGCCCCTGCGGACGTCCGGATCGAGACGACCCGCGACAGACAAGGAATCGAGGTTTCGGGCGCTCCCGACGTGGTCGAGGGGGTTCTCGCCGAACTCGAGTCCCTCGGTATCGATACGTTCCGTTGGGACGACGGGACGCCTCGCGGTGCGGTTTTCGACGGGGAAGTGATCGACGCCGGCGGCGGCAGCGGTGCGACGGTCGACCTCGGTGACGGTCGGCGGGGCTATCTCAAGTACGACGACGTCGACGGCTACGTCGGCGACGGCGACCGCTACCGATTGCAGGTCCGGGAGCCGACGCCGCCGTGGGACGACGACGAACCGCGAGTGAGTCCGACGCTCGAGGTTGGCGGCGGACTCTGTACGCTCTCGCAGGACCGGACGGGCGTCTCGGCGAGTACGAGCGGCGAAGCGGCGACGGAACTGGTCGGCATGACCGACCTGCTCTCGGCCTCACGCCCCGAAGGATGGGGCCTGCACTGGAAACGACCCGCGACCGACGCCGACCTCGAGGCGATGGAGGCCGCCGTCGAGCGCGCGAGCGAGCGCGTCGCGGAACTCGAGGCGACGATGGACGACGCCCCCGAAGAGCCGGGCGAACCGGGTCGGCTGGCCGCGCCGCTGGAGACGGCCTGGTGCTGGTTCGGTCGCGAGTCGCGGTTCGCGCTGGACGAGCACCGACGCGAGGTCGAGACGACGATGCCGGGCCACCACCGGACCAAGGCCGCCGACCGTGCCGCGAGCGCGGCGGTCGACTTCGCGGAGGCGGTCTGTGGGCCCGCAGGCGAGAACGGCGACTTCCCGTTCGACGCCGTCTCCCGGCAGTTCGGTCCGACGACGGGTGATCGCCTCGAGATCGGCCACGGGAAACCCGACGGCCGACACATCTCGCTTGGCTACGGCAACGTCACCGAGTGGGATGCCGACGGCTCGGTCACCCTCGAGCGGTCGATGCGCGGCGGCGGCACGTACGACGCGCTGGGCGTCCCCAAGGAGGAGGGTGACGTCGCAATCACGAAATTCCGCGAAGGACGGTGGTGGTATCCGACGACGTACAAGAGCGCAGCGGGCGAGACGAAAGGGACCTACGTCAACGTCTGTACCCCCGTCGAACTGTTCCCGGACGCGGTCCGGTACGTCGACCTCTACGTGGACGTGATCCGGACGCCCGACGGTGGCGTGGAAATCGTCGACGCCGAAGAACTCGAGGCAAAGGTCGACGAGGGGCTGGTTTCCGAGCCGCTGGCGGAGAAGGCACGGAGCGTCGCCGAAGCTGTCGAACGCGCGCTTTCGAAGTAATCTCGTCGAACGTCAGGCGAACTGGGTCGCGCTGACCGACGCCCCACAGAGGGGACAACCGTGGTGCTCCGTGGCCTCGCGCATCGCGTCGGTCACGGGAATCGTTCGACCGCAGTCGGGGCAGGTAAAGTCGTGGGTGGACATCGTACTCCGGCCTCTATCTAGAACTACGGCTGACTTCGGCAAAGGGAGAGAGCCCAGATATAGAGGGTGGTATATAGCCTCCTCAGAACGATCGCGACGAGGTTGGTGTTAGTGGAAACGGATTTGTCTACTCAGTCAGCCACTCTCCCTGTTCCTCGAGTTCCTCGAGCAACGCAGGTAATCGCTCGCGTTTGTACTCGAGCCACTCCGCGAAGGTTGGTCCCTCGAGCGGCAACCGTTCGGGTGCGTCTCGTGGGATTTCGCCTCCCGTGCCGCGTCTTACACTGCGAAAGAACGCCGCCAGTCGCATGTGCTCTTCCTCTGCCATGACGAATTCCCACTCGTCGCAGCGTTCGTAAATCGTTTTGGCGCGCTGATACGCTTCGTCGGCGTCGTCACAGCCAGCGATCGTCCGCAAGTCGCCGATAAACTCTGGCCAGGCACCGCGCCGGACGTCTGCGAACGATCCAGGCTCGATCTCGTGTTGATCGATGTACGCGGCGTAGTCCTCGGCCAGTAGCGTCCCCATCTCACAGCGGTTCCGCATTCGAAACCGATCTCCTACGAGACGATAGCATATAGCGGCGTCACAGAGGACACTAACGGCTACGTACGTTTTGTCACATTCCGGAAAATATGTTCTGTAACCGTCCCGGCGTACTCGTGAGCCGCTGCCGTGTAGTGTTCACCAGCCCGACGGAGACGCCCTGCATCTCGGAGCGCCCTCGCTTCGCCTGTAAGATCGTGTGCTCGGTCTTTCATTGTTAGAAGGTCTTTCCTTCAGTCGCCGCCGTCCCTCCTCAGCAGCGACCGCAGCAGTTTCGCCTCGGCCTTCCGGAGATGTTCCGCGGCCGTGCTCGGCGCACAGCCGAGTTCGTCCGCGACGACCTCGTGACCGGCTTCGCGTGGAATCTCGTAGTAGCCGCGCTCGAGTGCCGCTTCGATTGCCGCCCGCTGGCGCTCGGTAAGCAGCGACTCGAGGACGCCCGGCGTCGCCTCCATGCCACCGACTTCGGTGACAGCCGCGGTGATGGGATCGGGCAAGCGGTCGATCGCCGCCTGAAGCTCTTCGGGAGGACCGACGACGGAGAACGCTACTGTCCCGTCCTCGCGGTACTCCACCGGTGGAACGACGACGACGGGGCGTTCGGTTACGGTCTCGAACAGTTCTCGTAGTGGCTCGCTGGTCGCGTCACGAACGTACGCGTAGAACGCGTCGTCGCCGGCGGTCGTCAGTTCGTAGGATCGGACTTCCGGGATACTCTCGAGTGCGGTCCGAAACGAGTCGACATCGCCCTCGACGTAGTGCATGATCCCGAGTTCGTCGCCGGTGAAGTTCCAGTGCATCGCGGTCGCTCGCTCGACGTACGCGGCGTTGGCGAGGACGTCGTACATGGGGTGGATATCGTCCTCGCGGCCGCCCGCATCCAGCACGAGCCGGACGTGTTTCACGACCGACGATTTGCAGCCGACGACTTAAACCCCACAGACGAATTCGGCCCCACGGTTTCGGTACCGCGTCGCCAACGTGTACTCATGCGAGTGTTCGTCACCGGCGCGACGGGCGTCCTAGGGCATCGGCTGGTCGAACGCCTCACCGACCGCGGACACGACGTCGTCGGACTGGTCCGGGACGACCACGGAGCCGAACTGGTCGCCGACCGCGGCGGTCGGCCACATCGGGGCGACGTCCTCGAGCCGGAGACGCTCGAGCGAGCGGCCGACGCGGACGCGATCGTCCACGCCGCAACCGCGATCCCGACCGAACCGAACCCGAGCGCCGACGACTGGGAGCGAAACGATCGGGTTCGACTCCAAGGAGCCCGCAACCTGCTCGCGGTCGCCGGCGACGACGTCGAGTCGTTCTACTTCCCGAGCGTGGTCTGGGTCGCTCGGCAACCCGACGGCTCGGCCTTCGACGAGGAGTCGACGCGTCATCCCGATCGCACGACGCGCTCGGCGGTCGCTGTCGAGGATCTGCTCGAGGAGACCTCGCGCTCTCACGACTTCGACGCGACGGTGCTTCGCTGTGGCTACCTCTACGCTCCCGACGGTGCGAACGCGCGACGACTCGGTCGAACCCTGCTCTCCGGGGAGTTACGGATCGTCGGCGGCGGCGTGCTCGGCCGGCGAGACGCCGAACTCTCCGTGCTTCACGCCGCCGACGCTGCACGCGCGTTCGTGGCTGCGATCGAGGCCGGCGTGAACGGAACCTATCACGTCGTCGACGAGGAACGGGTCACGTTCGCGTCGTTCGTGGCGGCCTTCGCCGACCTGCTCGAGGTCCCGATGCCGGGTCGGGTTCCGGCCTGGCTCGCGCGCTTTGCTGTCGGAGAGGACTTCGTGAGGCTGGTCACGAATCCGATGCCGACGAGCGCGGAGCGATTCCGCCGGGACGCCGGGTGGGAGCCGTCGTACCCGACCTACCGAGAAGGGATCCGCGACGTCGTAGCGACCTGGCAGGAGACTGATGCGGTCCGGGTGACCGGCGACGGCTACGAGTGGGCCGGATCGACCGTGGGCAGACGACGTTCACGGGTCGACGGCTCGGCGTAATCGCCTCGTCGTGCGTCTCGAGGGAGCGAGTCGAACCGCTCTTCACTGCGCGGCGAGAACTGCGAGTATGGATGACGAGCATGGTCGTCGCCCACCGAGTCGGCTCTTGCTCGTAGTGTTTCTCGCGACCGTCGTCGCCCTCCCCGTTGCCGTCACCCAACTCGAGGTAAGTCCACATCGGGTCACCGTCGGAACGGTCGTGGTCGCAACGTTGCTTCTGATCGGAACGATCGCTCTCCCAGCGCTCATTCTCACGCGGTGGCGCGCTGCCGACCGCGACGAAGCTGATTTCGCCGGTCGAAGACGCCGGTAACACTCGCGTCACCCCTCGAGAGGCGGCGAACCGGTCGCACAACCGAACCCCTATCAACGTCGCGGAGTATACGTCGGGATATGACAAAGCGGTACGTCTCGCTCCCGGACGAGGCGGAGGCCGGCATGCGCGAGTTCATCGACGAGGTGGATCGGCGACTCTCGAGCGACGAGGACACCTGCTCGATCGTCGAGGACGTCCTGATCGACCTCTCGGGCGACCGCGAGGCATACGAGCGCTGGCAAAGCGGGGAGTCCGTCTCGCCGGCGGAGCGCGTCCGCCTGCAGAGCTACGATCCCTGTAACACCACCCTCGAGAGCGAATACTACGCCGAGAAAGACGAAGATCGGTTCCGTCGCTCGAAACACCTCCAGTGGCTCTGGCGGCAGTTCGACAGTCTGCCGATCGCTGACAACGTGGAGTTCGCGCTTCGATTTCGACGGATGCTCGCGAACCACCTCTTCGAGGAGTGTGGCGAGAACTGCCGATTCTTCAAGGGGGTCACGTTCACCTACGGCCACAATATTACGGTCGGGGACAACACGGTGATTCACGACGAGGTCCACCTGGACGACCGCGGAAAACTCACCATCGGTGACCGCGTCTCTATCTCCGACGGCGTCCACGTCTACAGCCACGATCACGACGTCGTCGACCAGACCGAGGTCCGCAACTACCATACGATCGTCGAGGACGACGTTCGACTCACCTACGACTCGATGGTCCAGGCGGGGAACAAAGTCGGCGAGAACGCCATCGTCGGCGCACGTGGCGTCGTCCAGCACGACGTCCCCGCCCACCACATCGCCGTCGGCATGCCCGCAAAGAGCGTCAAAATCAAACCTGGCTGGGAGGACGTCGCAACACCTCTCGAGGAGGCCGGCGTCAACCGGCAAGCGCAGCGCCATCTCGAGTACGACCTTCCCAACGATCTCGAGGTCTTCGACGAATTCGACCGGGAACTCGAGCCGCCACGATAGGGCCGATCCGTTCGTTTCGCTCGGTATTCTGTGCTTCCTGAGTGTCACCGTCGTCCGGGCCGGGGAATATCCAAGTGTGTTGAGAACGTATGACACACTGATGGAGCTCTGGGGATGGCTCATCGGCTACCTGGCGCTGTTTGCCCTCCTCCACCTGATACTGTACTACGTCTACGTCCGTCGTGGCGACGGCGACGGCGCGAGTTCGCCGTCGTTCGCCGATCCCAACAGGGCGAGTTCACCGTCGTCGTCCGGCTCGGACCGGTATCCACACGCCCACGACCGCGAGGACCCTGGCCCGCCCGAGGAACGGGAACTCGACGGCGAGACGATCCGCTGCCCACACTGCGGCGCGGAAAACGCCGCCGACCAGACGTTTACCTACTGCTGGCACTGCATCTCGACGCTCCGGCGGTAACGAGGTGTGTCGCCGACCGATACGTATTCTGCCAGTCGACTATCTTTCTTCGAGGAGAGAATCCCTCCGTTTACGGCGGGCGTGAATCCAACAACGCTGATACAATCACTGTTCGGCAGCAATACGGATATTTAAGGATCATCGTGTCGTAGTATGACGTA
>NZ_FNLC01000006.1 GCF_900104065.1 Natronobacterium texcoconense
CACGTCGTTCGCATTATTACGAAATAGCGGGTACATATATAAGACCGTCGGACCAGTTCCATATCGGAACCCGATACCATGCCACGATTTTCCACCATACACCCACCTAATTTCACTCCTTAAGCCCTGGAAATCAGTCGGGGTCGAAACTCGAGCGGGAACGGCGACGAGTTCCGATACGATTTACTCACGGGACGGAAATCGGTACGTATGAAGCGTGAGGGATTCGTCAAACTCGCAGTCATTGCCTTCGGCATCGTCTTCGTGAGTTTCGGCATTCGTGGCGTCGGCCAGATCATATTCGGCCTCGAAGTCGCACGCCTGCTTTCTGTTCCCGTCGCAATCGCCGGATTTCTCCTGCTGGTCTACTTATTCGTTCGGGCGACGCTGGACGCAGTCGGGGTCTGGGAAGTACATTGATATCCTCCCGCGCCTACAGTTGCAGGAATCCGCGAAGCGGAGTGCAAGGTTGCACGTTTCCTCGGTGGTCAAGTTCCCTTTCGGGAGCCACGTCAACGGTTACCTCCCAATTATGACCGGGGGAGTGCGTTGCAGTGCGTGTAGCCCTGTCAAGGGGTCCTTCCGTCCGACGCGTGGTCGGGGCTTCGACGCGACGAATACCACTCGTCGCTCCACGGCGGGGTATTTAGCCCGCACGGTACCACGGTTCGCGTCGGCCAAGCCGTTACGTCGTGGACTGGTTCGGTCGGATTTGTTACCACGCGAGAAGTCACAACAAAGTCGTGGTACCGTCGAAGACGGCGTTTCTCAACGAGGGAACTCCGGTACTTCCAGTTACGGGATACAATTCTATCAAGCGTACGCGCGTATCCACGGCCCAAAGGCCGTGGCATTGCGCTGTGTCTCCTGTAACGGACGCGTCGGGTCACGGGATTGCCGTCCGGCAGAGGGAAACCGTTTTTCGACCCCCGCACCAACCCGGAGGCATGAGTATCGAGGTCGAAGAGATCCAGGATCTCGGGCCGAGCGACCGCAACGCCTTCTTCGAGCGCGACGCCGGTATCGAGGCAGTCAGGACGGACGTCCGCGATATCGTTGATCGCGTACGCGAGGAGGGTGACGTCGCCGTCCGGGAGTTCACGAGCGAGTTCGACGGCGTCGAGGTCGGGAACCTCGAGATCACCGACGAGTGTGAACGGGCCTACGACGAACTCGAGGACGATGTCCGCGAGGCGATTGAGACGGCCACGGCGAACGTCAGGGAGTTCCACGAGGCGCAGGTGCCCGAGGACTGGCGCGAAGAGTTCGCCGACGGGCGGGAACTCGGCCGGCGGTTCCGACCGATAGAGCGCGTCGGCGTCTACGTTCCCGGCGGGTCGGCGGCGTATCCCTCGAGTGCGATCATGGGGGTCGTCCCGGCGGTCGTGGCTGGCGTCGAGCACGTGACGGTCGTGACGCCGCCGGCCGACGAGTTGAATCCGGTGACGCTGGCTGCGATCCACATTGCGGGCGCGGACGCGGTTTACAGCGTCGGCGGGGCACAGGCAGTCGCCGCGCTCGCGTACGGGACCGAGTCGGTGACGCAGGTCCAGAAGATCGTCGGGCCGGGCAACAGGTGGGTCACTGCGGCCAAGGCCGAGGTTCGGGGTGACGTCGAAATCGACTTCCTGGCGGGGCCGAGCGAGGTCGTCGTCGTCGCGGACGAGACGGCGGATCCGGAGCTGGTGGCGTCGGAACTGGTCGCCCAGGCCGAACACGATCCGAACGCCGCCGTCGTCGCGGTGACCGACGACGAGGCGACTGCAGAGGCGGTCGTCGAGGCTGTCGACGAGCAGGCGGGTGCGCGCGAGCGCGAAGACGTGATTGGAGAGGCGCTTGCAAACGACGCAAGCGGCGTCTTGCTGGCCCGGTCGATGAGCGAGGCGATCCTCTTTACCGAGGAGTACGCCCCAGAACACCTCTCGATCGTCGCCGACGACGACGAGTCGATTCTCGAGCGTATCGACAGCGCGGGCAGCGTCTTCCTCGGGCCGAACACGCCCGTGGCGGCGGGTGACTACGCCAGCGGAACGAACCACGTCCTGCCGACCAACGGTGGCGCACGGGTGACTGGCGGTCTCTCGGTCGAGACCTTCCTCCGGTCGACGACCGTCCAGCGACTCTCGGAGGAGGGACTCGAGGGAATCGGCGAGACGGTCACGACTCTCGCGGAGGCGGAGGGGCTCGAGGCCCACGCTGAAAGCGTTCGTAAGCGGCTAGATCGGTAGGGAGAGACGGGCTGTCTCCGGTAGCGGTCCATCGGCTGAGTCGTGCTCTATTCTCGGTGGCCACAAAAAATACCAACTGATAGTGAACACGAAGGGTATGAGCAAGTTACTCGAACGTGTTTTCTCGGTCCGGAGTGACGACGATGGGTCCAGTGAGTCGGATCCGGTCGGGAGCGACAGTGACGATCGGTCGGCGGGCCGTGACGACGAAGACGAACGGGGGTCGTCGGAACCGGTCGAGACGGACGACGAACAGGGTTCCGAGGAGACCGTGACCGTCGACGGTGGAACGGTCGTAGAGACTGGGGACGAGCCGGCAGAGACGGAGGAAGAGGACGAGTCGACGGTCGCGGAGTCGGCAACCGAATCGACGGTTTCGACCGACGACGAATCGGCAGCCGAGACGGACGAAACGCTCGGTGACCGGGACGCTCAAAGCGAGGAACTGAACATCGCGACCGACGCCCTGCTCGATACGCTCCCACAGCCAGCGTTTCTCGTCGACACGGACCACCGGATTATCGGCTGGAACCAGGAACTCGAGGCACTGACCGGCGTCGACCGCGAGGAGGTTCTCGGCGAGACGGCCACCGAATCGTTCTTCCGGGATCATCGGACCACGACGCTGGCCGACGAGGTCGTCGAGAATCCGCGAGACGCACATCGGGGGACGGACGCCGAGAAGTCCGGCCGCGACCAGCGTGCCTACGAGATCGAACGCGAACTGACGAACGCGGCCGGCGAAACGGTTCACGTCCACTCCGTCGCGACGCCGATCTATCAGCAGGAGCAGTTCCAGGGTGTCGTCCAGCTCGTCCAGGACAATACGGAAGTCATTCGTCGTCGCGAGGCGATGACGGATCTCGTCTCGGAGGTGACCGAAACAGGACGTGCGCTCAACGGCGGCGATCTCTCGGCGCGGGTCGAGTTTACGGACGATCACGACGTCCTCGAGGAGGAGGTCCACCAGATCACCGGGACGATAAACGAGATCGGCGACCACGTCGAGACCACGATACACGGCATTGCCGACGAGATCGAGGAGCTTTCGGAAGAAGCGAGGACGATCGCATCCGCTGCCGATGAGGTCGACGATCAGGTGAGCGAACAGACCGACTCGATCGGAACGATCGTTCAGGAGATCAGTGACCTCAGCGCGACGATGGAGGAGGTCGCTGCAAGCTCCGATCAGGTGTCGGCCGCCGCTGAACAGGCACAGGCCGCTGCCGAGGACGGCGTCGAGGTCAGCCAGGAGGCACGCGAGGAGATGAACGCTGTCCGCGAGGCGTCCGACGAACTCACCGAGACGGTCGACCAGCTCGAAACGCGGATGGACGAGATCGACGAGGTCATCGAGGTCATCAGCGATATCGCCGACCAGACGAACCTGCTGGCGTTGAACGCGAACATCGAGGCGGCCCAGGCCGGCGAGGACGGCGACGGGTTCGCGGTCGTCGCAAACGAGGTCCAGTCGCTTGCCAGCGAGACGAAAGAACACACCCAGGAGATTTCCTCGAGAGTCGAGCAACTTCAGAACCGGACGGACGAGACCGTCGCCGTGACCGAACGGACGAACGATCGCCTCGAGACTGCGGGCGAACAGGTCGATACGGCCATCGAGAACCTCCAGGAGATCGCGGACGCCGTCGACGAGGCTGCCCAGGGGATCGAGCAGATCGCGGAGGCGAACGACGACCAGGCCGCGTCGGTCGAGGAGGTGGCGGCGGAAGCCGACGGCGTCGCCGCCGACGCAGACAGGATCGAAGAGCGGATCAGCGAGGTCACCGAGCGGACGGCCGCCCAGCGGGATGCCATCGACGAGATGGTCGAGCACGTCGAGGAGGTCACCGACGGAGACGCCGTCGACCGATCGCAGTAGCGACGGGACGGACGTCTATTCGAGTCTCTTTGTAGACGTTCGCCGAGGGCGTCAAGGTTAACATCGTCGCGCCGGAAAGAGTGAGTATGAGCACGGACAGCATGGACGGCGGGCAGGCGGAGACGCGCCCCGAGATCGAGGTAACCGAGAACGCGGCCGAGCAAGCCCTCTCCCTGCTCGAGAGCGAAGGACTGGACGAGAACGAGGCGGGGCTTCGCCTCTTCGTCCAGCAAGGCGGGTGTGCGGGTCTCTCCTACGGCATGCGGTTCGACGACGCGCCAGACGAGGACGACACGATCTACGAACACCACGACCTGCGCGTGTTCGTCGATCCGGCGAGCCTGAAGTACATCGAGGGCAGCGTCCTCGACTACGAGAGTGGCCTGCAGGCAGAGGGGTTCCACGTCGAGAACCCGAACGTCGTCAGTGAGTGTGGCTGTGGCGAGTCGTTCCGGACGTAACGTCGACGACTGTCCGATACCGTCCGCTCTCTGACAGGTTTTCCGTTCTTCGTGGCACTAGCTGCCTCGTCACGTGATCTCGAAGGCGCTGGTCGATGTATCCGGCGTGTTACTCCTCGAGTTCGAAGGCGACGGTGACTTCTGCCTGGTACTGTCGGTCGTCGGCGGTCGCGACTTCGACGCCGAGTTCGTCGACCTCTACCCAGTGGACGTTCTGAAGGGTGTCCTCGGCGCGGTCGATGGCGTCGTCCGCTGCCGCGTCGAAGCTTTCCGAGCTGGTACCGATCAGGGTGATCTTCTTGAATACCATCGCTCGTATGCGTACAGTGTCGTTCGTATTCAATGTATGGCTAATGATAGCAACGAGCATTGTATTTGATACGCGGACGATCGAAATCGGTTCGGGGGTCCTACCGGTAGATCGCAACCCGGAATTGTAATCGAAGCCAACGGTGAGCGGAGCACGCCATTCGCCGAGGCGTGAACGTTTTTGGGGGTTCCGGTCGCACGTGTACCCATGCCAGGTAGTGACGATCCGATCGACGTGTCGGAGATCAGTGAACTGACGCCGCCGGACCGGACGCTGATGGGGCCGGGACCGAGCGACGTTCATCCGCGCGTGCTTCGAGCGATGAGTACGCCGCTCGTGGGTCATCTCGATCCCTCGTTCGTCGAGATCATGAACGAGGTCCAGGAGCTTTTGCGCTACACGTTCAGGACCGACAACCAGTGGACGATTCCGGTCTCGGGGACCGGATCGGCCGCGATGGAGGCCGCGATCGGGAACGTCGTCGAACCGGGCGATACGATGCTCGTCCCGACGAACGGCTACTTCGGCGGCCGCATGGCGTCGATGGCTCGCAGGGCCGGCGGCGAGGTCGTCGAGGTCGACGCACCGTGGGGCGAACCGCTCGAGCCGGCCGACGTCTCGGACGCGCTCGCCGAACACGATCCGGACGTCTTCGGGTTCGTCCACGCCGAGACGAGTACCGGCGTGCTCCAGCCGAACGTGGAGGAACTCACCGCGGCGGCCCACGACCACGACGCGCTGGTGATCGCCGACACCGTCACCTCTCTCGGTGGCGTCGAACTCCGGGTCGACGAGTGGGACATCGACGTCGCCTACTCCGGACCACAGAAGTGTCTCTCCTGTCCGCCGGGTGCGAGCCCGCTGACGCTTTCCGACGAGGCGATGGAGAAAGTCCTCTCCCGGGACGAGGACCCGCGCTCGTGGTATCTCGACCTCTCCCTGCTCGAGGGTTACTGGGGTGACGAGCGATCCTACCACCACACCGCGCCGATCACGAACGTCTACGCGATCCGTGAGGCGCTGCGGCTGGTCGCCGAGGAAGGCATCGAAGAGCGCTGGGAGCGCCACGAACGCCTCGCCGGCGCGCTAAAGGCAGGCGTCGAGGCGATGGGACTCGAGATGAACGCGCCCGACGACTACTGGCTGCCGAGCCTGAACGCCGTCCGCGTCCCCGACGGCATCGACGACGGCGAGGTCTGTGACGCGCTGATCGAACAGTACGATCTCGAAATCGCGAGCGGTCTGGGCGATCTGGACGGCGAGATCTTCCGGATCGGCTGCATGGGCCACTCCGCGCGACCGGAGAACGTGATCTTCGTGGTGACGGCGCTGGGGGACGTCCTCGAGTCGATGGGTGCGGACGTCGATCCGGGCGCTGGCGTGACAGCGACGCGTCGCGCGCTCGAATAAAAGCAGTATCGCGGTTTTCTACGCGGTTACTCGCGGTCCTGGCGGGGCACGTTCGACCTGATAGTCGTCTCCGTCGACGACGATGATCGCCCACTCGTAGCTGGGGTCGGTACTCGTGAGCCGTTCCTCGAGATCGTCTGCGTCGTCGGGTTGTGCGACGAAACAGTGGAACTCTCCGTTTGTCGAGGTTGGAAGTTCGTCGTTCTCGAGGACGGTGTTTACGTGGACGACTTTCCACGCTCGTTCGGCTCGGAACTCCGGTCCGTCGCCTTCGACGCTGTATCCAAGCTCTGCGAAAATCGACCTGGCCTGCTCGACGAGTCGCATGTTAACAGGACCCATTCATACTGGTATACATCACCAGGTGTCATAAGTCTTTGTGTGTAGAAGATATTGTCCGATGTTTTTCGCCGATACCAACCTACAGCAGGGAAGACTGGTCGATTGAAAGTCAATTCGGCGAAACGGTGTTCGATAACAGAGAATTACTATCGAGCAGCGACGATCCGCCGGTACTCACTCGTGAGCGGCGTCCCACTCGGTCGGCTTCCGGAAGTTCTCACACTGGTTGCACCTGATACGGCCCATCGTGTCCATCGCGTTGTCCAGACTCTCGCAGTTCGTGCAGAACCAGCCGTACCGACGGTCGCTGTCCTGGGACTCGTACGCGACGAGAAACGGCCCCTTCGAACCCCTGTCGCCTTCGGTCTCGGACACGTAGACCGTCTCTCCATCCTCGGTCACGGTCGATCGCATACTCGACCATAGCGGACGTTCGGATAAAGGACTGTCCGTCCGCGTGGCCGGTCGACTGGCGTCCGGAAAACACGTGGGTATGCGTCTCTTACCCACGAAGAACTGTCGTACTGAAACCTTTACCCTCGCGGAAATCGTTCGGTGGGATAATGGCGCTGGTCGTGGTTCCCGTTCGGTACCCGTTGACGAAACGCTCCCGCAGAACACTCGAGCGGGCGATCGAAGTCGCCCAGGAGCGGGACGCGGCGTTGACGGTCTTGCACGTCGATCTCTACCAGAACGGGAAGAAAGTGACGCGAATCGATCTCAAAACCGCCGTCGAGCGGTCGTTCGGTCCGATCGAGAACACCCGTTACGTGGTTCGAACCGGCTTCCTCGTCGAAGAGAGCATTCTGGACGAAGTCGCGGCGGAAGACGCGGACGTCGTCGTGATCGGCAACCAGAGCGCGAGCCGACTTCGTCGCGTATTCCGGCGGTTCACGAGCAATCCCGACATCGACCGGTTCCTGCGAGAACACCTCGACTGCGAGGTGATCACGGTCAATGGCGGGAGCGCCGCTGCGAGCTATAGTAGCGACTGAAACGATTTACACACCGATCGCACCGCTGTCCTGCGATCGGGTGTGCATTGACGTTCAGTCGCTACTATCGGTGTCGCGAACGACGAACACGGGAATCGAAGCGTTGTCGACCACGCGCTCGGAGACACTCCCCAGTGAAACGACCTTCTCCCGTGGACTCTTCCCGCGAGTTCCGATGACGATCAGGTCGATTCCTTCTTCGTCGGCGTAATCGAGAATCGTCTTCGCGGGCGTCCCCTTTCGTATCTCGGCGGTCGTCTCGAGACCCTGGGCAGACGCCCGGTCCCGTACTTCCTCGATCGCTTCCGATCCGTCCCGTTCGAGTGTCGTCTCGAGGTCGTCGGCGTTGTCGTCGGCCGCGGCGGTGATGCGACTGTCGACGACGTACAGTACGTGGACTGTCGCGTCGTTGTCGGCTGCAATCGGGAGGGCGTGTTCGAGCGTCTCGGAAACGGTGTCGCTGCCGTCGGTCGGGACGAGGACGTCGTCGTACATACTTCGTCGTTCGGACAGAACCGGCATAAAGGCACCCGGAAATCCCACTCTCGTGGGAACTCATTCGCCGCTCTCGGTCGACTCCTCGCCCGTACTCGCCCCGATCGATCCGTTCGTTTCCCCGTCTGCTCGCGGTCGCCTCGGTTCCGACTCGAGCGATGGGCCTCGATCCGGTTCGCGACCGTCGACAGCCATCCGTGCGACGCCACTGGTTTCGTCGAAGACGTGGTGGCGACGTGGATAGGCGAACTCGACGTCTGCGTCCGCAAACCGGTTCCCGATCGCCCGCTGGACCCTGGACTTGGCGAGTGACTGTTTGTAGGGATGTTTGATCCAGAAGTACAGCACGAGCGCGATACCGTCGTCGGCGTACTCGTCGACGGTACACACCGGCGCTGCGGCGTACCGTGCACTTCCGATTCGTATGTCCGGACCGCCAGTGATGACGTCGTCGACGTTGCGCGCCGCTCGTTGGGCGTGTTTCGTGGCGGCCTCGAGGTCGCTCTCGTAGGTGATCTCGAACCTGATCGAGATGCGCGTTCGTTCGTCCTCGGCGGAGTAGTTGACGACGTCTCGCTGTTGAATTTCGGAGTTCGGAATGACGATGAACGTGTTCTCGAGGGTGAATATCTTGGTGTAGCGGATCGTGATGTCCTCGACGAACCCACGGTGGCCTTCGTCGACGATCTCGATCATGTCGCCGATCTCGTAGGGCCGATCCGCGAGGACGAAGAAGCCGTTGATCAGGCTCCCGACCAGCGGCGCGAGGACGACGGCGATGACTGCCGAAATGACACCCACCGAGAGGAAGATGTTCTCTTCGCTGACTCCGAGGATGCTGGCGACGACGGCGAGTGCGACGAACAACACTGACGCTCGAATTCCTCGCAGGACCGCCCTGGTGACGCTCGGCCGCTCGATCCGCTGGGCAACCGTGCGACCGACCAGACGAACGACGAGTTTCGAGAGGACCCAGCCGATCACGAGGACGAGGAGAGCGAGTCCGATCTCGTCGGGTTCGGGGAACCCTATCGGGAGCGTCTCCTCCGGATCTGCGCCCGTGGCCGTCTCGTCCTGGAGCACCCCGTACATGGAAGCACACTCACGAGCGTGATGGTTAAGCGTTCGGACGGATACGTCCGATCCGATCGACAGGCGTGGGCTCGACGAGCCCCGTAGTACGGGAATACGCCACCCTTACGCGATCAGTTCAGGAAAACTACCCGATTTCGAAAACAGGTGCTACTCGGTGTATAATAAATCATTTAGCCATCGGGATCGTACACCCGATATGGCACCAGACGAACTGCGCTCGACGGTCGAGCGTGTCGGGGACCGGTTCAACCTCGGCGAGTACGAGATCGACGCCTACCTGACCGTGTTAGAGCAGGGTCAGCTCACTGCAAGCGAGATCGCTGATCAGACGGACATTCCACAGCCCCGCGTCTACGACACCGTGCGTAGCCTCAGCGACCGCGGCCTGGTCGAACTGCGGGAATCCCGCCCGATGAAAGTCGTCGCGATCGACCCCGACGAGGCCTTCGACGACGTCCAGAGTTCCCTCGAGGAGATGATCGACGAACTCGAGGCCCGGTATACCGCGCCCGCTCGCGACACGGAAGCAGTGTCGCTGGTCAAGTCTCGATCGACGATCCTGCGGTATCTGGAGGAGGTCATCGACGCCGCCGAGTACGAGCTCTCCCTGTCGCTGACCCCTGACCTGCTGACTCGCTTCGAGGACGAACTCCAGGAGACCATCGCCGACGGCGTCAGCGTCGACCTGATCGTCACGCCCGGCAGCGAAGCACCGGATCCGGACGAGTTCGACTACCTCTCGGTCGCGACGAGCGCCCGGGCACGCCGCGGGATCACGACGCCCGTCGTCGCCGTCGCGGACGGCAACTACTCCGTCTACGCGACCCAGGATGCCCTTCGCGACGACCAGGACCGCTACGGCGTCATCTTCAACCGGTCGGCGCTCGGCTTCCTGGTCTCGGGCTTCTTCGGCACCGTCCTCTGGACGACCGCGGAACGAACGCTCGCCGAGGACGGCACCGAACGGGGCTACCCCCGCAAGTACGCCTCGATCCGCCGATGCGTGAAAGACGTCATCGACGAGGGTGGCGAGTTCTACGCGACGATCGAGGGTCGCGACGTCGAACTCGGCGGCACCGAGGTCGTCAAGGGCCGCGTCGTCGACGTCTCCTTCGAGGTCAGCGAGGAGGTCGCCAGTATGACTCTCGAGACCGAAGGCGGTCGGGAACTGACCGTCGGCGGCCGCGTGGCCGCCCTCGAGGATCTCGAAGCCCACCAGATCCACATCGGCCGTCACGAACCGCCGGCACTCGAAGAGTAATCGCTCGAGACTCTCCCCAGTTCGTCGTTGCGTCGTCTCTCGTCGCCAGTGACAACCCTTCGCTCCGTCCGAATTTCGTCCTGGCCACGCGAACACTGGTAGCCGCTTCCGGCGCGAGAAAGCATCGTGGGCGTTACTGGTCGATACCGACGATTTTCGGAGTATCGACCACGTATTGTCGGCTGAACTGACGAAGCTAGATTCCGTTCGCTTCTCCTATTCGTTTCACACACCCTACTGTGAACGTAATGCGGTATTAGACAGAACAGCAATCCGGACTGTCCAGTTATTTTACGGCGTTCCTGGCCAACAATTATAGTCGAAAGCGTGTTCTGATGGGAGGGAATGGGTGACAATAGCACAGGTCGACGATTCCGGGAGGGTCGATCGCGGCGATCGGTCCTCGAGGCGACGGCCGGAGTCGCTACAGTTGGCGGCGTCGCCGTCGCGGGCTGTCTCGGCCGCTCACCCCGCGAAGGGACGGTCGTGATGACCGCTGCGACGGACGTCGAAGGGATCATGTATCCCAAAGAAGACGAGGCTTCGATCCAGGAGGCGCTCTGGGACGCGGGTCTCGACGAGGACATCCAGGTCGAGATTCAGACGGTCGTCAGCGACTCCGACGCCCGGATGGAGGGGGCACAGTCGGCGCTCCAGGCCGGTCGTGCCCCGCCCGACATCCACATGATGGACAGCGGGTGGACGATCCCGTTCATCCTCCGGGAACAGACGACCAACCTCAGCGAGGAACTCCCCCAGAACGTCCTGGATCGGGTCGAAGACGAGTACCTCGAGGCCGCTCTCGAGACGGCGCGGGATCCGGAGACGGACGACCTCCACGGGCTTCCGCTGTTTCCCGACCTCGGGTTCATGCTGTACCGCGAGGACCTGATCGAGGAGGCCGGTCACGACACGAGCGACTGGGGAGAGGAGCCCCCCTCCTGGGAGGAGTTCTCGACGGCAGTCAGTGGCGCGATGGACGAAGGGGACGTTCAATACGGCTGGACGACCCAGGGAGATGCCTACGAGGGACTGGCGTGTTGCTCGTTCAACGAGGTGATGACCTCGTGGGGCGGGGCGTACTTCGGCGGCGCTGGCAACCTGTTCGAAGCCGGTGACCGCCCGATCACGGTCGACGACGAGAACGTCGTAAACGCGATCCGGATGATGCGGACGTTCATCGACGAGACCGATCCGCACGCACTCGAGGAGTACGAGGAGATCTGTCCGACGGCGATCGTCCAGTGGACGGAACAGGAGTCGCTCGGACCGTTCGAGGCCGGTGACGCCGTCGCCCACCGTAACTGGACGTTCTCGATCGCCGCGACTGGCGACGAGGAGGTCATTGGCGAGGATCTGGGCGTTACAACGATGCCGTATGCAGTCTCGGAGGAGGAAGCCGAATACGACGGCGTCGGCGGCACGACCTCGGCACTCGGCGGGTGGAACCTCGTCGTGAGCCCCTACACCGATCGTCGCGAGGAGGCCCTGGAGGTGCTCGAGGCGTTCACTCACGAGGAGGTAATGCTGACGATCCTCGAACTGCAGGGTTTCCTGCCACCGATCATCGACCTCGTGGAGGAAGCCAGTGAGGACGATATCGGCGCGATCGCGCGGTACACAGACCAGATCGAACGGGCGAGCGAGACCGCGATTCCGCGGCCGGTGACCGACGTCTGGCCCGAACAGTCGGCGCTGATCTACCAGGCGATCAATGCGGGCTACCGGGGTGAAGATCCCGAAGAAGGGATGAGCGACCTGGCGGCCCGACTCGAGAGAAGCGAAGTGGAGGTGGCAGAGCAGCATGGCGACTGATACGGACGGCCTGATCGGTAGCGAGGCCGAGACCGACCGGGACCGAACCGGGAACGCGGTCGTCAACTGGATGGAGAACCTGAGCGAGGCAGCCTACGCCTACCTGCTCCTGCTGCCGGCGTTCGCGCTGTTGGCGCTGATCGCGTTCTATCCGCTGATCGCGACGTTCGTCACGTCGCTGCGCGAGGATCAGACTCGCGGGGCGGAGCCGCTTGGCGGGTTCGTCGGGATCGAGAACTACGTCGACATCCTCACCGGGAACGCCCGCCTCGCGAGACAGTTCGTCGACGTCGGCCTCACCAGTTCGTTCCCGTTCCTCGAGTTTGGCACCCCAATCCTGCAGCAGGCACTGTTCGTCACGATCGGGTTCGCGGTCATCAGCGTCTTTCTCGAGACCGTGATCGGGTTCGGGCAGGCGTACGTGCTGGACCAGGAGTTCAGGGGTCGACGCTGGGTTCGGGTCGCGATCATCCTCCCGTGGGCGGTGCCGATCGTCATCCAGGGGATGATCTTCTTCCTGCTGTTCCAGCCGGAGGTCGGCTTCGGGACGGAACTCGGCCAGTGGCTCGGGATCTTCGGGCCGAACCCGCTGGCGGACAGTCAGGACGCGTTCATCATCATCCTCGTCGCGGACATCTGGAAGTCCTCGGCGTTCATGGCGTTGCTGATCCTCGCCGGTCTTCAGAGCATCGATCGGAGCCTCTACGACGTGGCTCGCGTCGCCGGAGCGAGCCCATGGCAGCGGTTCAAGCGGATTACACTGCCACTCGTGTTGCCGGCGCTGCTGGTCGCAATGTTGTTCCGGACGATGGACGCGATGCGCGTGTACGGACTGATCGAGTCGAGCGTCGGCTGTACGACCGTCCCGTCGCTGACCTGTCTCGTCGTCGAGGCGATGTTCGGCGGGACGCGCATCTACGCGACGGCAGCGGCGGTCGCGTTCTCGACCGCACTGGTCATCGGGATCATCATCTCGGCGTACGTGGTGTTGTTCCGCGACACCGAGGGAGGGCTGTACTGATGCGAGACACCGATTCGTCACCACGAACCGACGGCGGCGAGACGGGAACGGCGATCTTAGAGGAGGAAAGCGACGCCGAACTCGACCGTGGCCCCTTCCAGCGGTGGGTCGACGAGTCGATCCAGAACCCCCAGAAGGTCTACCGGGCGATGTTCTACACCGCCGCGATCTTCTTCCTCGTGACGACGCTGTTCCCGTTCTACTGGCTGCTCATGGTCGCGCTGACGCCGGAAGGACAGCTCCAGGACATCGTCTTCACCCCCAACGGCTTCAATCCCGGCGTCTTCGTCGAAGTCTTCCAGACGATCCCCTTCCACTGGTACGTCTTCAACAGCTTCGTCATCGCGACGGCCTCGACCATCGTCGTCCTGGTCATCGCCAGCCTCGCCGGCTACGCGTTCGGCCGCCTCGAGTTCCCCGGGAAGGTGCCACTGCTGTTGCTGGTGCTCGTCATCTCCTTTTTCCCGCCGGCAGCCTTCTTTATCCCGCTGAACGACCTGTTCAACACGCAGTTTGCGGTCCTCGAGCCGATCACTGGCGACGGGACGCTGTACAACACGCCGGGTGCGATGGTGTTGCCGCTGTCGGCGATCTTCATGCCGCTGGCCATCTTCATCCTGACGACGTTCTACAGCCAGATCCCGGACGGTCTGGAGGACGCAGCCAGGGTCGAAGGAACGACCCGACTCGGCGCGCTGTTCCGGGTCATCATCCCCCTGTCGGCACCCGGCGTCGCGACCGCAGGCGTGTTGACGTTCATCGCCGTCTACAACGAGTTCTTCTTCTCCTTTTTGATGACCGACGGCCAGCCGGAAAGCTGGGCCCCGCTGCTCGAGGGGATCCTCGCCTACCAGGGCCAGTACGAGGTGCTGTACCACCTGATGGCGGCCTCGAGCATCATCGGCGTGATTCCGGTCGCGATCCTCGTGGTCGTGGCCCAGGAGAAGATCGTGAGCGGACTGACCGCTGGAGCACTCAAAGAGTAACCATGGCACGAGTAAGACTCGAGAACATCACGAAACGCTACGAAGACGTCACGGCAGTCGACGACGTCAGCCTCGAGGTCGAGGACGGCGAGTTCGTCACCTTCGTCGGCCCATCGGGGTGTGGCAAGTCGACGACGATGGAGACGGTCGCCGGACTCACGCGGCCCACCGAGGGTCGCGTCTACATCGGCGACGACGAGGTAACCAACCTCGCACCGAAAGACCGTGGGGTCGCGATGGTCTTCCAGAACATCGCCCTGTTTCCCCACATGGACGTCTTCGAGAACATTTCCTTTGGCCTCCGGTTGCGCACGTACTCCGACGACGAGATCGACCGGCGCGTCGAGCAAGCCGCGGAGATCGTCCAACTCGAGGGGCTGCTCGAGCGGATGCCCGACGAGTTGTCCGGCGGTCAGCGCCAGCGGGTCGCGATCGCCCGTGCGATCGTCCGCAACCCGGACGTGTTCCTGATGGACGAGCCGCTTGCCAACCTGGACGCGAAGCTGCGGGTCCACATGCGGACGGAACTCCAGCGACTCCACCGCCAGCTCGGGACGACGGTCATCTACGTCACTCACGACCAGGCCGAGGCGATGACGATGTCAGACCGGATCGCCGTCTTAAACGAGGGACGGCTCCAGCAGATTGCACCGCCACTGGAGTGTTACAACGCACCCGCAAACCTCTTCGTCGCGGGCTTTATCGGCTCGCCATCGATGAACTTCGTCGAGGGCGAACTGGTCACGGACGGCCTCGAGACCAGCAATTTCCGGATCGATCTCGATCTCGAGGAGATTCCAGGGGTATCCGTCGGCGACACGGTCACGCTCGGGATCAGGCCGGAAGACGTCTATCCCGCGAGGCAGGCAGACGAACTGCCCGCGGCCACCGACCCGATCGACGCACGGACGGACGTCCTCGAGCCGATGGGTGACGAGGTGTTCGTCTACCTGTTGCTGGCCGAGGAAGCAGGTCGGTCGATGGCGGAGGATCCGGCGACGGCTCCCGATCAACTTCTGATGAGCGCCGCGCCGGACACGGAGATCCGCGAAGAACAGGAAATCGACGTCGTTCTGGACCGATCGAAGATTCACCTCTTCGATACGGAGACCGGCGCGGCGTTACGCCATGGCCTGGTCGAGCCGTCGGAGCACGAACCCGGTGAACGGACGAGAGCCGACGGCTAGCCCGTCGTGACGGGGATTGTGCCCGTGCGTTTGGCGACGAAGCAAAGGGAGTCGAGCCCTGAATTCGATATAGCGGTAAAGGGTGTATGGATTCGAAACTGGACAGTCACGGTACGAGAAAATGACAGCTGACAGAACAGAAATCAGGACAGGAATCGTCGGACTCGGCAATATTGGGCAGTATCACGCGGAGCGACTCGTCGACCTCGGCGTCCCGCTGGTGGGAGGGATGGACGTCGCCGACAACGCACGCTCGCGATTCGCCCGGCGATACGACGTCGACGTCTACGAGGACCACACGGAACTGTACGAGACGGTCGACGCCGTCGTCGTCACCACGCCAAACAAGTACCACGAGGAGTACGCCGTCGACGCACTAGAACACGGGCTCGACGTCCTCCTCGAGAAGCCACTCGCCCACGACCTAGAGAGCGCACGCCGGATCGCGGAGGCAGCAAAAGAGGCCGACGGCCACTGCATGGTCGGATTCAACAACCGGTTCGCGAACACGGTCCAGATCGTCAAGAACCGGCTGGATCGCGGGGATCTGGGAGCAATCACCCACGTCGAAGCCAACTACGTTCGCCGTCGCGGTATTCCCGGCCGCGGCTCGTGGTTCACCCGCCAGGGAATCGCCGGCGGCGGCGCACTCATCGATCTGGGCGTCCACGCCGTCGACCTCGCTCTCTACCTGCTCGAGTATCCCGACGTCGACGAGGTAACCGGAACCACCAGAAGCGAGTTCGGCTCCCGCGAGGAGTACGCCTACCTCGAGATGTGGGCCGAGGACGCCGGTCCCGGCGAGTTCGACGTCGACGACTCCGCGAGCGCGTTCGTCCGCTGTGCGGACGGACAGACGATCTCGCTCGAAGTTGCGTGGGCGACGAATCGCCCGGAGAACCACGAGTTCGTCGTCCGGGGAACCGAGACGGCCGCCCGATTCGACCTGCTCGAGGGTGATCTCTCCTTTCACTCCGCGAGCAAGGCCGGTCCCGATCACCTCGAGAACACGTCGATCGAGACGCGCCAGAACGACACGCACAGGGACGAACAGCGGGCGTTCTTCGATCGAGTCGTGACCGGGACAGGTGGAAACAGCAGCGTCGAACAGGCACTCGCCGTTCAGAAAGTCGTCGACGGCATCTATCGCTCGAGCGAGGAGCGCCGGACAATCAATCCGTGAATCGGTCCTCGAGCGATTTGCCATCCCCGGACTCGCTGACGTCGACGCGGCCGTCGCCGCGGACGACGACGTCGTAGCCCTCGTACTCGAAGGCGACGACGGCGTCCCGCTGGGCCTCGGAAGCGGCCGTCGAGAACAGATCGTCGAGCGCCTCCGGATTGACGACCGAGTACAGTGGCTCGTACTCCGGGGGTGCGATCTCGGTCGCGTCGACGCCTTCGCGTGCGGCAACTGCGTCGATGATGGCCTGACTCGGCGTGCCCGAGCCATCTGCCGTCGACCTGTCTTTGGAAGAGGGCATATCACCAGTTAGCAGATTCCCTCAGATAAGGATACTGGCACCTCTCGTTCGTTGCGTTTCGATGACATCATCGAGCGGGCAGTCCTATTCCTCGTACTCTGTGGGCGTGTACGTCGACAACTCGAGTGCGTGGATGTCGGTCGTCATGTGGTCGTCGAGTGCGTCGTAGACCTGCTGGTGTTGCTGGACCAGCGGGAGTCCCTCGAACGCCGGGGAGACGACCGTCGCCGCGAGGTGGTCCTCGTCGTGTTCGTCCCGGGCGTGGGTGACCGTCGCTTCGGCGTCCTCGAGTTCCGATTCGATGAGTTCCTCGACGTCGTTCGGATCCATACGCGATAGGTCGGACGCTCGAGCCAAAAACGACGCGGTCGAGAAAACGGTCGTCGTTTTTATGCTGTCCCAGTACACCCCCAGTGATATGTCACTGGCAGCACGGACCCGACGCGCCGTCGAAGAGCATCCGTTTCTCGTGACGGCACTGCGGGCAGGCGTCGTCAACTACACCGCCGCTGCCCGGTTTCTCGACCTCGAGGGGGATACCGACGCCGTCGCGACGGCACTGCGCCGGTACGCCGAGGAACTACCAGCCTACGAGACCAGCGCGCGCGACGTCCGGGTGCGCATGGAAAGCGGCGTCGGACCGGCCGACGGCGGCGACGAGCCACTGCTCTCGGTCGGCGGCGCTGCGTTCGGATTCGGCGGCGACGGCGACCGAACGGCGATTCTCGCGACCGGCACCGTCGATCCGCCCGCACTCGCCGAGACGCTGCGGGTACTGGCGCTCGAGGACATCGCTCCGACGGCTGCTGCGGTCGGCGCGGACACGCTGGTTGTCGTCGTCGACCGTCTCGACGGGGCGAACGCAGTTCGTGCGGTCGAAGCAGCGCTCGAGTCCGTTCCATCTCCTGCCGACGAGTAGCGGAACGCTCCTCGAGAACCGCGTATTGACAGCGTTTAACTGCCGGCCGCGGGTAGACACTGGTAATGACCCTACACGTGACGAACACGTTGACGGGGGAGAAAGAGCCGTTCGAGCCACAGGATCCCGAGAACGTCTTGCTCTACTACTGTGGCCTGACGGTTTCTGACCCGCCCCACCTGGGCCACGCGCGCTCGTGGGTCCACGTCGACGTCATGCACCGCTGGCTCGAGTATCTCGGCTACGACGTCCGTCACGTCGAGAACTTCACCGACGTCAACGAGAAGATCGTCGCCCGCGTCGGCGAGGACGACTTAGGCGAGGACGAAAGCGCAGTCGCCGAGAGCTACGTCGAGCACACCCTCGAAGACATGCGCTCGCTGAACCTCCTGCGTGCGGAAGTCTACCCCCGCGTCTCCGAGCACGTCCCCGAAATCGTCGACCTCGTCGAGACGCTGATCGAGAAGGGGTACGCCTACGAGTCAAACGGTTCGGTCTACTTCGACGTCACCCAGTTCGACGAGTACGGCAAACTCTCGAACCAGGAACTCGACGAGATCGAATCCCAGGGCGACCCCGACGAACGCTCCGAGAAGCGCCATCCGGCGGACTTCGCGCTCTGGAAGGCCGGCGGCGTCGACGAAGAGGCGATCGAGGAACACCGACACGAGGGCGCAGCACCGGCCGAGAAAGCCTGCGAGACGTCCCTGACCTGGGACTCCCCGTGGGGTGAGGGGCGACCGGGGTGGCACATCGAGTGCTCGGCGATGAGCATGACCCACTTGGACGAGACCCTGGACATCCACGTCGGCGGTCGCGACCTCGTCTTCCCACACCACGAAAACGAGATCGCCCAGTCCGAGGCGGCGACCGACCAGCAGTTCGCGAACTACTGGCTCCACTGTGAACTGTTCCAGATGGACGACGAGAAGATGTCCTCGAGTCTCGGCAACTTCGTTACCGTCGACGAGGCCGTCGACCGCTGGGACACGAACGTCCTGCGAACGTTCCTCACTGCGGGTTCGTACAACAGCAAACAGCTCTACTCCGACGAGACGATCGCCGAGGCCGAGGAGCGATGGGAGCAACTCGAGCGCGCACACGAGGCCGCCGTCGACGCCATCGACTCGCCGGACGCGGCGACGAAGGTCGACGACGAGACGTTGCAGTCCGCCGTCGACGAGGCTCGTGAGGCCTTCACCGCGGCGATGAACGACGACTTCAACACGCGCGAGGCTCAGTCTGCCTTGCTGTCGGTCGCGACCGCGATCAACCGACACCTCGAGGACCGCGAGGAGTACGACTATCGCGGAGTCAGAGAAGCCGTCGAGACCCTCGAGGAACTCGGCAACGTGCTCGGCCTCTCGTTCACCGGCGACACGACGGGGTCGGCTGCCCTCGCCGGCGACGTGGTCGACCTCGTCCTCGACGTTCGCGAGCAGGAACGCGATGCGGGCAACTACGAGCGCGCAGACGAACTCCGCGACGAACTCGAGGCGCTGGGAATCGAGGTCCAGGACACCGACGAGGGTCCGACCTACCGACTCCCCTCGGAGTAATTACTCGATCGCAGTCTGTCTGTGGCGAACGTCGCCGCCGCAGTTCGGGCACTCTCCCGGGTTGGTTGCGGCGGTAATGAGCGTTCCACACTCGAAACACTCGTAGACGCTCTCCTCTCCGGGATCGTAGTCGACGTCCCGGATCGTCTCCCGGAGCACTGCTTTGGACGTCGCCTCGTCGAGCGCCTCGATCACGTCGCCAGCCGTGACGACCCCGAGCAACTCGTTTTCGTCGTCGACGACCGGGAGCGCCATGAACTCGTTCCGGGAGAAGGTCTTCGCGACGCGGTCGGCCGGATCGTCCGTGTGAACCGAAACGACGCGGTCGGTCGCGACCGCGGACACGGACGCCCCCTGGTCGGCGTTCAGCAGTTCCCGAAGCGAGACGACTCCCTCGAGGGTGCCGTCCTCGTCGACGACGTAGGCGTAGTAGACGGTGTACTCCGACTCCGACGACGACGTACGGATCGCGTCGATGGCGTCGTCTACCGGCACCGTTGCCTCGAAAGAGGCCACGCTCTCCTCGAGTAGTTCTTCGGCAGTCGGTGTGGGCATATCCGGCCGTTCGATGTCCAGACAGATAGTGGTATGCTTGATCGTGACCGTCAGCGACGTTGTGCTTTGATCGGCCAGTGACGATTCGCGTCCTATCGAACGCCGTTGCACGACCGCTTCGGTTGATTACTGGAACCGCTCGTTCGATCGGACGGGGAGAGCGTGACGTCACCGAAGCCGTCGACTCGGACGGTATACCCGGCGAACGTGAACTCGACAGTGAGTTCCTCGTCTGCCGATTCGACCAGCCGATCGAGTGCATCGGGGTCGATGGCCCGGTACAACGAGGGGTCGAGCGCCATCGGATCGGTTCCTTCGGCCCTCGCGACCGCTTCGACGACGGCGACGCTCGGTTGTAGTTCTCTCTCCATACGACAAATACGATGGCTGGATGGATAATCCAGGCGAACGTTCCCGCGATACGGGAACTTCCTCGAGCGCCGCCGTCTCGCGTTTCGTCAGTTCGTGACGCCCGTCACGATACTTATCCGATCGGTCGTGGTGGAGCCCGTATGTACCGACGCTCGTTCGTCGCGACGGTCGTCGCGACCGGAGCCGTCGCGTCGGCTGGCTGTCTCGGCGACGTCCTCGAGGACGTGACGACACACTCGGCGTCGCCGGCCGTCGTTGCCGACGCAGCTACGGACGAGACAGCGTACGAGTACCGGGGAACCGAGGAAACTGTCCGAACCGAAACCGTCGCGGGCGAATCTATCGAGGCAACGAACTACATAAGCGAGTACGTCCGGACGATCGACCTCCCCATCGACGCGTTCGACGCGGAGACCGAAGCCGGCGTCTTCGGCCTCGTCACGACGCCACGAGTGAGCGTCGCCGGCGAGGAGTTCAACCCCGTCGGGGAGCTGTCCCACGCCGAAATCGCCGAACACGTTCAGGACCAGTACGGAGACCTCGCAGTCGACGACGAACCGATCGATCGGCGAACGCGCGAGACGCTCGGCCAGTCGATCACAGTCGACAGCTTCGAGGGCGAAGCCACCCTGCTGGAAGACCGGCGAGTCGACGTCTACGTCGACGTCTCACAGCCCGATCACGACGGCGACCATCTCGTGATCACCGGCGTCTATCCCGACGTCGACGGCCTCGAGCGCGAGGCCGAACGCGACCGGATCGACGCGCTGATCGACGGGATCGAACACGGTGACGACGTCGACGTGGAACTCGAGTCCTGAAACGTTAGTCCCGATCGGAGTGTGCGTGAGTGGGACGAGCCTTCTCGAACAGCGGCCACGCGAGTACCATCGTCCCGAAGAAAACCAAGAGGAACGTGACCCCGACCGGACCCACGGGGAGTCCCAGACTATACAGCCCGATCGTTACGGCGATCGACAGGACGACGACGCCCATGAGCACCGCCTGAACCTCGCTGAAAGCGCCGGTTGGAGTAGCATCACCGAACATACCGAACACAATGAAACAATTGTCTAAATAACCTTCGGAAAGCATATATTTTTCCTATTTTTGGCAATCGGAGTGGCCGGGTGTAAACAACTCAGAACCCGAGTGCCGTCGCAATCGAGACGCCGCTCGCGAGTGCACCGAGCAGATAGCCACCGATCGCGCCACCGTTGAGCAACGGCAGGCCCGCGTGCGCCCGACCCCGGATAACCATGTACATGAGAACGACCAGCCCGGCAATCGTCCCGAGCAACGCCCCAAGTGCCGGCACGTTCAGCGCGATCCAGGGCACCTCGAGCGCCTCCACCTCGAGGAAGAAGGCCGCGCTCACGACGAGAATCGTTGGGATAACGGCGTCGCCGAGTCCGATGAACAGGGCGTCGCGCTCGAAGTCCCGCGCGTCCTCGCTTTCGGTCTCCTCGGCGGCGTCCGGATCGGGCGCGAGACCGGGCTCCGGCCCGGGACCGGAACTGGAGGGAACGGCTTCGGTCTCGCTGTCAAGCGCGTCGGGTTCACTCGACTCCTCGAGATTCGCGGGATCCGTGCTCTCGAGATAGGAGTACGACAGCGACGTCGGGATCACGAGCACGACGGGGATCTTCAGGTCCATCACGCCTTCGGCGAGGTCGAGCATGTGTTCGGTGCCGTAGACGCTGATGGCGTCGTAGACCGCGAGGACGGCCAGCAACAGCAACGCCGGCAGAAGGCCGAAGCTGATACCGAACAGTGCGGCCGCGCCAGCGCCCATCAACACCCCCGTTGCGTCGATGACGTACCACTCGGGATATAACAGGAGCGCAAGACCGACGCCCAGCGACGCGAGCACGGCGATCACGTTCACCGGCCCGGCCGTGATCACCGGCGGGACGAACTCGGTGAAGACGAACCAGGCGAGCATCACGCTCACGCCGACGATCAACGCCCGGATCAGCCACTGGAGGTCGAACTTGAACGCCGCGAGCATGAGTCCGGTCGCGGCGAGGATGATCGCGAAGTAGACGACGCTGTTAGTCGGATCTTCGGGGTTCTCGACGGCCTGTCGGTCGGATTCGTGGAAGGGCTCGATCAGCGCCAGCGCGCCGAACTGGACGCCCAGAAAGAGGACCACCGTCACGCCAACGGCGACGAGCACCCGCGTCCGATCGTTCATAGCGCGCCGTTTGCACCCCTCTCGTATGGGTGTTTTCGTTGGCGCTCGAGGATCGTGTTCGGACAATCGTCTGTGTTATCAAAAGCGTCTGTGACCACCACGAAAGCCCCTGGCTCGAATAGGATCTGAATACGATGCTTTCCAATCTCAACGAGCGTACAGCGTCGATCCGACGAGCGACGGCAGGTGGACGTCGTCGTCCGGCGTCACCGAAAGATAGGGGCGATCGACGGGCCCGAAGACGTCGACCACGCGGCCGACCTCCTCGAGCGAGTCGTCGAGGACCATCGTCCCGATCTCGTGGCGGTGCTCGTCCGCGTCCGCACTCGTATCACCGTCGTCGGTTCGCAACACGGCAAGTCCCTGTGCGGTCCTGACGACCGTTCCGACACGGCGCATGCTCATTCGCGCATCGCGACGACGTACGCCGCCACTGCCTGGACGAGATCGTTTTTCGTCGAGTCGTCCGCACCGCGAACGACGACGCGACCCCGATCTTCCCAGTGCTCTCGAGAGTAGGACTTGTCGCGTTCTATCGTGGCGTCGTATCCGATCTGCTGGACGGCTTTGGCGATCTCCTCGACCGTCGGCTCCTCGACGGCGAGGTCCTCGGAGACCCGGCGGCCGTCAGACCTCGAGAGAGAGGCGTCGAGGTAAGCGGGCCAGATGACGTTTTCGACCATATCATCCCGTCCGTAAGGACGGGATAAAAATCGGTCGTTCACGGGATCGGATGGCGCAGGGTATGGGCAGGTCGTCAGACCGCAACAGCAGTTACTCTATAGTAGCCACTGCAAGGCACTGCACACCTGATTGCACGACAGCTGTGCGATCAGCGTGTAACTAGTTGCAGTTGTTACTATAGTTTGACAACGCTCGTCCGAGAGAAAGTGAACCGCTGATCGACTTCAGGTCGCTACTGCCTCGAGCGAACCAGCACGAGCGACGTCAGCAGAACGGCTACCAGTGCCGTGGAGACGGCGAATCCGGGGATCGAGTCGTCGGCGTCACCGTCCGCGACCGCCGCCGCTTCTTCGTCGTCTGCGTCAGTTTCGCTCTCGTCAGTTTCGTCTTCCTCGCTATCCGTACCCTCGAGTTCGTCGACAGCTTCCTCGTAGGCCTCGGGGTGGACAGCCTGGACGATATCTTCGATGGCGTAGACGACGTGGGGGGCCGCCTGGTTGATCTGGTTCGAGTCGACCGCGACTAGCTGGTCGTTCTCGTAGGCGGTCGTCGCCATCACGCCCTCCGAGAGACCGGGGTCCTCACCCTCTTC
Source organism: Natronobacterium texcoconense (assembly GCF_900104065.1). Taxonomy (NCBI): domain Archaea; kingdom Methanobacteriati; phylum Methanobacteriota; class Halobacteria; order Halobacteriales; family Natrialbaceae; genus Natronobacterium; species Natronobacterium texcoconense. The sequence continues at coordinate 23,848 of NZ_FNLC01000006.1, forward strand.
GTCGACGCCGTAGATGATCCATTCGGGGTCTTCCTCGATGATCACTTCGTCGCTGATCTCCTGCCATTCTACGATGCCAGCTTCGGCGCCGAGGTTCTCGACGCCGGCAGTCTGCAGCACCTCGTCCTGGAAGGTCTCCGCGCCGGCCGTCCAGCCGAAGCCGAGCGACCAGTAGGCAAGCGGTCGGTCCTCACCGTCGACGGCCTCCTCGACGACCTCGAGGCGTTCGTCCATCCAGTCGACGCGCTCCTCTGCGCCCTCACACTCTCCGATCAGCTGACCGGTCGTGTAAACGTTGTCGCGAACGTCGTCGAGCGACTCCGCGGTTTCGAAGTGATAGACCGTCAGCCCGGCATCGCGAAGCTGCTGGACGTCCCCATCGACGGTGACGTTGGCAGCCAGAACGACGTCCGGCTCGAGGTCGATCACGGTCTCGACGTCGATACGCTCGTCTTCCGGAATGTCGATGTCCGTCCGATCACCGGCGTCGTGGTGGTCCGTGTAGTCGTTGATCGGCATGCCGACGAGTTGGTCCTCGGCGCCGATTTCGAAGACCGTCTGCGTGTCACTCGGCTGTAGAGCGACGACCCGTTCCGGGGGTTCCTCGAGCGATACCTCCTCACCCGTCGCGTCCGTGAGTTCCATCGGGTGCTCGCAGTCGACGTCCGGCTGTGCCGTGTCAGCGGCGACACTGCCAGCGATCGTCGCGGGAGCGAGAACGGAGACGACGAGCAAGACTGCCATCAGCGTGGTCGTTACGTTTCGCATCGGTCGAGTTATCCACCGCACTCCAACAAATATTTGTCTAAAGCAAGCGAGGTTGATCACTGTGAGACTTCGGAGTCGAGCCCTCTCGTGGTCGATCGCGCTGACGATACTCCTCGTGGGGGTCGTCATCGTCAGCGCCGGGCTCGGCCCGGTCAGAATCGACCCGATCACGGTCGCACTCGCGATCATGAACAGTATCGTCGTACCGTCCGGAGTCGGCTTCGGATCGTGGACGGTCCCCGTGTTCGGCTGGGCGATTCCCGTCCCTTCCCTCGAGTACACCGGGATTTTTGCCTTCGACATACATGGCCCCCACCAGACGATCGTCGCGGATATCAGACTACCGCGTATCGCACTCGCGGCGACGGTCGGATTCGCCCTCGCAGCCGCGGGAACGGTCATGCAGGGGTTCTTCCGCAATCCCCTCGCCGATCCGTCGATCATCGGGGTCTCGACGGGAGCGGCCGTGGGTGCCGTCGCAGCACTGGCGTTCCCCGCGTTCGTTCCGATCGGGTTGCGTCCCGCAGCGTTTCTCAGTGCGATCGCAACGGCGTTTCTCGTCTACGCAATCGCGACCGACGGCGGGCGAACTCCCGTCGCAACCCTGCTGCTCGCGGGAGTCGCAATCCAGGCGTTTCTCGGTGCAATGATTTCGTACATGCTCGTCCACAGCGGCGATAGCCTCCGACAGGCGGTCGTCTGGCTGATGGGACATCTCTCGAACAGTACCTGGGACGACGTCTCGCTCTCGCTCCCGTTCGTCCTGATCGGCGTCGTCGTTCTCGGTGCCTACACACGCGAGATGAACGTTCTCCTGCTCGGCGAGGAGGACGCACACCATCTCGGCGTCGACGTCGAACGAACCAAGCTACTGTTGCTGGCGATCGCCAGCGTCGTTACCGCTGCAGGGGTAGCCGTCGCGGGTGTCATCGGATTCGTCGGCCTCGTCGTCCCCCACATCATGCGACTGATCGTCGGCCCCGACCACCGGATCCTCCTGCCGACGAGCGCGCTGGCGGGCGCCTCGTTTCTCGTCGTGACCGATACGATAGCACGGTCCGGTCCCGCTGAGGTGCCTGTCGGGATCGTAACAGCCGCCTTTGGCGCGCCGTTTTTCCTCTATCTGCTCAAACGACGGGAGGTGCACTCGCTGTGACTCGAGACGAAACGACAGACGAGACGGATCCTGCCCCGATCGAGGTCAACGACGTCGCGGTCTCGTTCGGCGACGTCGACGTGCTCGAAGACGTTTCGTTCACCGTCGAGCCCGGAGAGTTCGTCGGGCTGGTCGGCCCGAACGGGGCAGGAAAGACGACACTCCTTCGGGTCCTCAGCGGCGCTCTCTCCCCGGACCGAGGACGAGTGACTATCGACGGAGACAGTATCCACGATCTCTCCGCACGCGCCTCGAGTCGACGGGTCGCGGTCGTTCCCCAGGATACGACGCTCTCGTTTTCGTTCGACGTCCGGACGGTCGTCGAGATGGGACGATACCCGCATCGATCCCGGTTCACTCCGCCGGCCGAAACCGATCGAGCGGCAGTCGACCGGGCCCTCGAGCGTACACGAACGGAGACGTTCGCAGACAGGTCCATCGACGAGGTCAGCGGCGGCCAGCGCCAGCGGGTCGTCATGGCTCGAGCCATCGCCCAGGAGACGCCCGCCCTGTTGCTCGACGAGCCGACCGCGAGCCTCGACATCAACCACGCGATCGAGACGCTCGAGCTGGTCCGGGAACTGGTCGCCGACGGCCGGACGGCGGTCGCGGCGATCCACGACCTCGATCTCGCTGCGCGGTACTGCGATCGGCTCGTCATGCTGGCCGACGGCGGCGTCAGAAGCGTCGGCCCGCCATCGGAGGTGCTCACGAGGGAGGCACTGGCCGACGCGTTCGACGCGAACGCGACAGTCGTCCCGAACCCGGTGACGGGGACGGAGACGGTGACTGCGCTGTCGAACTCGGCAAGCTCGGTAGCCACCGCGGAGTCGCCCGAAACGGCCGGGGAGAGCGACGACCGAGGCGAGCCAGCCCGCCTCGAGCACGACGGCGGCCGGGAGACCCACGTCCACGTCGTTGGGACGGGAACGACCGCCGCAGGGACGGTCGCCCGACTCGCAGCCGCCGACCTCTCGGTCTCCGTCGGCCCCGTCACCCAGGGTGTCGTGACCGAGACCGCGGATCGGCTCGAGGCCGAAACCATCACTGTCGATCCACACGCGCCGCTCTCCGATTCTCAGCGACGAAAACTCGAGGACGCCGTCGAATCCGCCGACGCGACGGTGCTCGCCGATCCCGTGATCAGTGCTGGCAACGAGTGCGTACTCGAGACACTCGAATCGGTCTCGTCGCTGGTCGTCGTCGATCGCCAGCCGCTCGAGGATCGGCTCTTCGCAGCGGCAACGGCGCGAACGCGGTACGAGCGGATTTGCGACCGTGCGATCGAGGCGTCTCCGGAGACGGTACTCGAGGCCCTCCAGCGTGTACTGGCCGACGAGGAACGGACGGGAAACACCGGTGAGACTGCAGGCAGTCTGGAATCCGTTCGAGCCGATCCGGACGGCCCATCGGACTCGCCACTCGAGTCCTCGACGGACTGATTCTCGGTCGAACCCCAGCCACCGAACGACAACGGCGAACTGAACGGTTTTTTACCCCTCCGTCACCGAGTGAACGCCAATGACTGCGAGCGAGTACGACTACGACGAGCTCGGACTCGTCGCCGGGCTGGAAATCCACCAGCAACTCGATACGGCGACGAAACTGTTCTGCCAGTGTCCGACCGAACTCCGCGAACCCGAGGAAGCCGAGCGAACGTTCACCCGCTACCTCCATCCTACCCGGAGCGAACTCGGCGAGATCGACGAGGCCGCCCTAGAGGAGAGCAAGGTCGACCGCGAGTTCGAGTATCTCGCGTACGACTCGACGTGTCTCGTCGAGGAAGACGACGAACCACCGCACGAACTCGACGAGGAAGCTCTCGAGACCGTCCTCGAGATCTCCCAGCTGATGGAGATGAACCCCGTCGACCAGGCTCACGTCATGCGAAAGCTCGTCGTCGACGGCTCGAACACCTCCGGGTTCCAGCGTTCGACTCTCATCGCGACTGGCGGTGAGATCGAGACGAGCGACGGCGCAGTCGGCATCGAGGACCTCATGCTCGAGGAAGAAAGCGCCCAGCGCGTCGAAGAGACCGACGACGGCGTCCGCTACAGCCTCGACCGACTCGGCATCCCGCTGGTCGAGATCGGGACGAGTCCGGACATCTCGACGCCCGAACAGGCGCTCGAGGCCGCCGAACGGATCGGGATGCTGCTTCGGTCGACGGGCAAGGTCAAACGCGGTCTGGGGACGATCCGCCAGGACGTCAACGTCTCGATCGAGGAGGGTGCCCGCGTCGAGATCAAGGGCGTCCAGAGTCTCGACGACATCGACGACATCGTCCGCAACGAGGTCGCTCGGCAGGTCGAACTCGTCGAGATCGCCGACGATCTGGCCGACCGCGAGGCCGAGGTCGGCGAGACCCAGGACGTGACCGAGGTCTTCGAGGGCACCGACAGCGGCGTCATCAGTGGGGCACTGAATTCGGGCGGCTCCGTGATGGCCGTCCCACTCTACGGCTTCGACGGACTCGTCGGCCGAGAGATCGCACCAGATCGCCGTCTCGGTACCGAGTTCTCCGACCACGCCAAACGCCACGGCGCGGGCGGCATCTTCCACACCGACGAACTGCCGGCCTACGGCGTCACCGAAGACGAAGTCACAGCCCTGCGAGACGCCGTCGGTGCTGGCTCCGAGGACGCCGTCGCCATCGTCGCCGACGATACCGACGTCGCGAAGGCCTCGATCGAGGCAGTCGCCGAACGCGCGGAGACCGCATTCGAGGGCGTCCCCGAGGAGACACGCGGTGCGAACGACGACGGGACGACCCGCTACCTGCGGCCGCTGCCCGGCGCGGCACGAATGTACCCCGAGACGGACGTTCCGCCCGTCGAACCCGACCCGAGTGACGTCCCCGAACCCGAACTGCTGACCGAGAAGGTCGAACGCTACCAGGACGAGTACGACCTCGGCGAAGGGCTAGCCGAACAGGTCGCCTACGGGAAGCACATGCCACTGTTCGAGGACGTCGTCGCCAACGGGATCGATCCCACGCTCGCAGCATCGACCCTCGAGTCGACGCTGACCGAACTCCGCCGTGACGACGTCCCCGTCGAGAACCTCGAGGACGAACATCTGCGTGGCGTGCTCGAGATGGTCGAGGACGGCGACCTGCCCAACGAGGGCGTCGGCGACCTGCTCGAGGCGCTGGCCGAGAACCCCGACCGGACGCCCGAAGAGGCAGCCGAAGCGGAAGGTCTCGGCGGTGCCGACGAAGAGGAGGTCCGCGAGGCCGTCGCCGAGGTCGTCGAGCGAAACGAGTCGCAGGTCGAAGAAGAGGGCATGCAGGCGTTCTCCGGGCTCATGGGCGAGTGTATGGGTGCGCTCCGCGGGAAGGCCGACGGCGACCTCGTGAGCCAGTTGCTCCGCGAGGAGATTCAGAAACGAGCCTGAACTGAACCGATCGAACTGGTTCGAACTCGAGTGTTTCTACGTTCCGGGCACGCCAGCCGCGTCGAACGTCGTGTAGCCGGCGAACGCGAGAGCGTACAACACGACGATCACGGCGATCCACGCGACCAGCGTGATCCCCGCTGCGTCGATCCAGCCGCCGGGGTACCGCCGTTTGACGACTCCGAGATAGGCAAGCAGGACAAGCGCCGGGCCGAGCAGCGGAATCCAGCCGAAGAGGAATCCGACGACGCTCCAGACGATCGCACCGAACAGCGCGGTGAACACCGCGTAGGTGTAGTCGCTGACGTCTGCGATTACCATCGCGCCGACGTGGATCCCGAGCGCGCCGATGAGGAGGCTGACGACGAAAACGACGATACTGTCGATCATGTTGGCTCGTTCCCACCATTTCTGGGACGAAACCAAATAGCTGGCTACTGTTCGCCGGTCGGCGACCGGTCGAGCGAAAGACGGCTCGAGTCAGCCAGCTCAGTCGTCGACCAGTTCCTCGAGCAGCGTCTCTAGCTCGTAGCTCTGTAACGCGTCCCGCTCCTCGATCGCGGAAATCACGAACGTCGAGTCGGTTCGGTCGACGCCCTCGAGTTGCTCGAAGTCGGCGATGAGTCGTTCGACGGTCTCGCTGCTGCTCAGGCGTGCGAGGACGATGAAGTCGGTTTCGCCCATCGTGAAGTAGACGTTCGTGACGCCTTCGATCGTCAGCAGACGGTCCGCGAACTCCTCGTAGGAACCCTGGTAGTCCGCGTGCACTTCGACGATGACTGTTACGCCGAGGCCGAGTTCCTCGAGGTCGATCTCGTACCGATCGTTCGCGATGATCCCCTCTTCGCGGAGGTTCGAGAGTCGGTAGTGGATCGTCGACACCGGAATGTCTGTCGCCTCGTGGAGCCGTTCCGGGCTTCCGGTCTCGAGTTCGGAGATAGCCTTCAGCAAGCGCACGTCGCGTTCGTCCATGCACGGACGGTCACGACGGAACGGGATAAATGTCCTTCACTCGAGGTAATTGAAGATATCTACAAAGAGTGCATCCGATGTAGTGTCCTGTTCGAATCACATCCATATGTGTGATTCTGTATTCGTCGAAACGGCGCGTCTTGTAGAAGGATCTAAATACGTCCGTGAGTTTCGAACTGCGTATGACTCTACTCGGATCTCTTCCGGACACGTACCGGGATGGGGTGTTCTTTTCGATACTGGCACTCTGCTGGGGAAGTTCGTTCGTCGCGATCGAAATCGGCCTCGAGTACGTTCCACCGCTGCTGTTCGCAGGGCTTCGCTACGCGCTCGCGGGTGCGATCGTCCTCGGCTACGCGTATCTCGCAACCGATCGGATTCGTCCCGCTACGTTCGGCGAGTGGCTCGCCGTCAGCGTCGCCGGTGTGTTCGTCATCGCGCTCTATCACGGGCTGTTGTACATCGGTGAACTGTACGTCTCGGGCGCGGTCGCCGCGACGGTCGTCAGCACGGCTCCGATCCTCACCGTCGCCTTCGCAGGCGTCTTGTTACCCAGCGAGCGCCTGAGCCCTGTCGGTGTCTTCGGGTTCATCCTGGGACTTGTCGGCGTAGTTCTGGTGGTCCAGCCGACGCCGGGAATGCTCGGCGACGACGTGACCTACGGTGCCGCACTCGTCTTCGCCTCCGCCGTCGCGTTCGCGCTCGGGGGCGTTCTCGTGCGTCCGATCGAGTCGAACCTTCCGCTCGAGACGCTACAGGCCTGGGCAATGTTACTCGGCGCGGGCGTGTTACTCGGCTGGGCGGCTCTGCGTGGCGAGTCGGTAGCAGCGATCGAGTTCACGACGACGGCGATCCTCTCGTATGTCTATCTCACGTTCGTCTCCGGTGTCTTCGCCTTCCTGCTGTACTTCCAGCTGCTCGATCGCAGCGGGGCAGTCCAGGTCAACCTGGTCGGCTACGCCGAACCCGCGGTCGCCATCGTCGTGAGCTGGATCCTGCTCGGCTCGGTCGTCGACTCGCTGACGATCGTCGGGCTCGTGACGATCCTCGTCGGGTTCGTCGTCATCAAACGCCACGCAATTCGACGGCTCGTCCGCCCGTACTGGCCGTCGGACGGAATCCAGCGACCACACGTACCGGACGTCTCGAGCGATCACCAACCGACGCGTACAGATGGCGGAACGTCGTCGGAGTCCGACTCCCTCGAGTAGCCATCACCGTACCGGCGCCGCCGACCTGGTCGAACACGTCGGATCTGGGGTCGTGAAAACAGACAACTAAGTGGTACGTTTCGGAGACGCTATTTTCCGACCCGATAGATACTCAATTAGTAAACAGAGTAAAAGCCGCCGCAGTCATGCGGTTATGATCGGTTCTTCTCGTGGCAGGTCGTTCTATTCGGCCCAAACGGTTATCAGTCAGACGGAAACAGTTATATGTTCGAAATGACCCAAACAATTATATAATTGAATGTTGACTTCCGGACAGATACCGATTCGGACCGCGATCGGCAATCGGTTCGAGGCCGGTCGTCGTTCGAATTCGAGCGGTTATACGGGGGAAATCGACTCATGCAAGACGGAGATACGGCGTATCTGTACGAACTCGCTCGTGACTCCAGAGAACAGGAGTTACTCGAGTACCTGACGGAAGCGAACGATCCAGTCGTCCGGTACCGGGCAGCGGAATTGCTCGGCGGCCTCGAGACGGGGACGAGTCCGGAACTCGAAGAACGCATCGGGGCAGCGTTACTTCGGGCCGTCCGGACGGACGATCGAAACGAGGTCCGTGCCGCCGCGATCAACGCGATGTACCTCCGCGAGGAAGGATATCTGGACCGGTTACTCGCGGAGGTCACGGCGGCCGGTCCCGACGGAACACCGGAGTGGATGGGAGTCGACCGAACCGCCGACTGGCTCGACACCGACTATCCCGAGTTCCGACTGATCGCAGCCACTGCCCTCGGACGGATCGGCAGTGACGCCGCGACGGACGCGCTCGTCGGTGTGATCGGCGATCCGGACGTACGCGTCAGAACCAAAGCACTCGGGGCGTGTGCCAGGATCGGTGATCCAAGCTGTATCGACGCGGTCGCGTCCCGACTGGACGATCCACAACGACGCGTTCGTCGTACCGCCGTCATGTCGCTTGCTTCGATCGGGACAGAGCGGTCGATTCAGGCGCTTGCGTCCGCAGCACGGTCGGGTAGCGAGGACGTCCGCGCTATCGCGATCGGTTCGCTCGATCAGTTCGGCTCTCCAGCGCCGCTGCCGCTCTTGCTCGACGGACTCGAGGACAGGTCCGAGCAGGTTCGCCGGACTGCGGCACGAACGCTGCTCGAACTGCTGGCCAACGCTCCCAGCGACCGGAGCCACGAGGTTCGCCACGAAATCGCCGAGCGGATCTGCGATGCAGCCCCGCCGAATCTGCCCTCGGAACTCCTGGCGATCCTGGACGAAAATCAACCGCAGTACGTTCGACGGAACGCGACCTGGTTGCTCGGGCACGTTGCCGAACACGGGGTAGAACTGCCGGACGAGAGCGTGGACTATCTCGTCGAAGCCCTCGACGATCCCGACGAGATCACTGCAGAGTTTGCACTCTCGACGCTGGCCGAACTGGACGACTCCGGACTGGTCGATCGACTCGAGGCGTTCGTAGACCGCGACGATCTCTCCGGGGCTGCGAAGTCGAGAGCCGAGTTCGTCCTTCGAAAGCAGACGACTCGCGGTCCATCGCGGAAAGCAGTCGTCGACTCTGTGGAGTACACCTACGTCGCCGAACCGTTCGATTACACGGCGAAAAAGCGGGGACAGGGAGCGGGATCGTGGATCGAATCGACAGAATGAGTTCACGAATCCGAACACGGCGACAGAACGAACGAATCGGAGCACGGCCGAACCTGCGTGTTACGGTCCAGCGACGGCCGTCCGGAAATGCGTCACTCGAGGATGACCGAAAACGATGACTGACATACCGCCGAAAGCGACGTTGCAGCGTAAAACCGACGTAACACACAGCTGGAGTTGCCGTCGATGTGAGTTCGCCGTCTGGTCGCAAACGCGAGACGTGGTACGGGAAGCAGTCCGTACCCACCTGTTCGACCACAACGAACGGGCACTCTCCAGGGAAGGCTACCAGTTCCGCTGGAACTGCCCCCGCTGTGGCGCGGCCAGGGCGAAACACGAGAAGGAAGACGCTGTATGGTCGTTCGAACAGCACCTCTTCGATCACGTCGAACAACAGCTCGAGACGGACACCCACGTCACTGACGAGATCGGATCGGCGGGCAACGCCCTGGTACTGTCGTCGCCGGAGCGGGCAAACGACGCCCGCATCCACTTCTTCGACTCCTGTGACGTTGCGATTCTCGTGACGACTGCAGTCGCGGATCGACTGCGATTGCTCGCGGAACGAGGCTCGTCGTGGCCGGATCGAACGATCGTTCTGACGACGGAAGAACGACCGCTTGCGTCGGTCGACGACCTCGATCTTCGCGACGTCCCACTCGAGGTCGTCGAACTGGATCGGACGCTCGGACTGGACGAGGTCGGGGAGACGATCTCGCGTGTCATCGCCGAACACAACTCGCCGAACGCGGACGTCTCGCTTGCCTTCGACATGCTTTCGGAGGTGCTCGCGACGAACGACCTTGAGCCGGCGTTTACGTTCTTCCACCTGCTCACGGAGCGAGTCGAAACCGCCGACGCGTTCGCTCACTTCTACTGTGACCCAGACACGACGGCCGCACCGACGATGAACCTGCTCTCGGAACTGTTCGACGCTCGCCTCTCCGTGACGGAGGACCGATTCGTTCTCGAGTCCTGACGGGCGAATCCAGTGGCCGGCTACCGTTCGTATCCACTATCCTGATTGTCGCCGTCCTCGAGAACGAGTACGGCCACTCGGTTCGGCCCGGCATCGAGCCGAGACCACCTCACTACTCGAGCGGAATCGATCGTAGAGAGATTGTATCGACGGCCTATGGCCAGTGATACCACGCCCACCACCAAGATTTATCAGCGAGAACGTGGCCGATCCGAACGATGACGGAATCGCCGATTACAATCGTATGTCACGTCCGTGCGCCCTTGCTCCTGGAACCGGTCGACAGCCAGGTCGAGACCCTGCAGGCGTGTGAGTCCGAGGGAACGGTCGACGACCTGCTGCTTCGAAGCTGGCCGAAAGAAGTCACGCGGTCGGAGACCAGTCCCCACCAGGAGGTCCTCGAGACGTTCGAGCGATTCGAGTCGTGGGCCGACCGCCGCGGCGTGAGCATTCGTCCGCCGTTCAGAGAACGCACGAGGACCTCGCTGACCGGCGAGACACGGGAGCTGTTGATGACGCCGCTGCTCTGTCTCGAGGTCTACGAGGACGACGAACTGGTCGGCGTGTTCCCCCACTCCGACGACGAGACCGACGAGACCGCCACGACCGACGAGGCCATCGCCACGCTTCGAACTGGCGAGGTGCCGACGCCGCTGGGCGAACTGCCCACCGAATCCGCAGGCGAGAACGACGGGACCTGTCCCGACTGTGGCGACCAGTTAGTCGACGGCCAGGGGCTGTTCGCCTGCCGGGAATGTGGCTGGCTCGGAACGGTCGACGATGCCGGTCAGTTCGTCTCGCAGGAGTCGCCGACTCGAGCGGAAGAGACGCCGACGATCCCGTAGCCGGATAGCGAGGGTGTTGCTTTCGATACGACGGACGAGTAGCCGACCTACTCCTCGACGAGGTCGCCGCTGTACTCTGCCTCGAGTGCAACGGTCGTCCCGTCATGAACAGTCTCGAACGAGTCCGCATCGGCCCCGAACGTCGACTCGAGACGTTCCTCGTCGACCCGCTCTTCGTCCGCGTAGGTGACGACCGTCCGGGCCGTGGCGTCGCCACCCTCGAGCACCGAGAGTTGCTGGTAAACGCCGTTCGCGCCCGTGAACCCACCGAAGGAGAGAGTCAGAGTCTCGGCCTCGGCCGGATCGTCGATGGTCTCCTCGTCGAACTCGTCGTCGGTCGTGTACAGTCCCAGCGTGATCCCGGCCGGTTCGCCGGTTCGGAGGAGTTCCTCGAACGCCTCGTCTCCAGCGGGTGCCGAGTCCCGTTCGTCGGCTGCTGTCGCGACCGTTCGCTCGACCGCGTCGACGGCATCGAACTCGTCGCCGGTCTCCAGTTCCGCCCCGTCGTAGGAGAAGACGAAGGCGTCGTCGGTCACACCGACGACCTCACCCGCGTTCGGCCACGTATAGACGGCGTACTCGTCGTCCGTGACTTCGGGCTCGTATCCCGCCTCCTCGAGTCCCTCCGCGAGTTCCTCGGCGTCGTAGTCGCCGGCCAGCGCGTAGACGCCGTCGACAAAGACGAACGTCTCCTGGCCGTCACTCGTCCGGTTGTGCTCGACGTAAGCGCCGAAACTCGGAGAGTTCGAGAGCAACTCGAGGCCGTACAGACAGTGAAGTGCGACAACGACGGGATTGCCGAGCAGCGGATCCGTCGGCTCCTCGGCCTCCGTCGCGTCGTCGGTGTCTAACAGCGCGTTCATGGTCTCGAAGTCGATTGCACCGTACAGATACTCCGTGTCGTCTACCTCGGGAAGCGTCCCGGCGTACGACGGGAGGTCACCGTCGGCGGCGATCGCTGCTTCGTCTACCGCTTGTTCTTCGGGCTCTTCACTCGAGTCGGAACAGCCAGCGAGCGATACCGATGCGACACTTGCTCCCAACAGGGACAGTGCTGTACGTCGATCCAGCGTAGTCATCTTCTGGTCGTGGTCGATAAGCCCACATCATTGTGACGGCCTTTTCGCTCGAGCGAACTGTTCGTAAACGGTATACTAGTTACTCGTACTAGTTATCGTATCTAGACTAGTAGTAGTTCTAGACTAGAGATGGGGAGTTAGCAACCAAATCTGATGTTGCAGGTGGAAAATCGCTGGTGCTTAGGAGTCGTGTCCGTCTCCAAAGATCACGACTCGTCGTCGCTCGGTTCCGGCCGTTCCGTCGCTCGGCGGAGCAGACCGAGGAGCGTATTCGCCTCGCGATCCGTGAGATCCGCCCGGCCGTACACTCTCCGGAGCATTCGCATCGTCTTCCCCCGTTTCTCCTCGGGATGGTTGATCGCCTCGAGTAGCTCTGCCCACTGATCGTAAAGTCGATCTATCGTTGCTTCCGGCGCTCGGACACGTTCGACGTCGGGAAGTTGTGTGCCGTCATCGTCGAGCGTCAGCGTTCGAAGTTCGTAGAGGGTGACGGTCGCGGCCTGTCCGAGATTCAGCACGGGATACTCGGCGCTGGCCGGAATCGAACAGATCTCGTCAATCTCGGCGAGTTCCTCGTTGGTCAATCCGACGCGTTCCCGGCCGAAGACGAGTGCAGTCGGTGCATCGACCGTCGGCAGTCGATCCGCAAGTTCCGCCGGCGTCGAGAACGGAAACCGGACGTGACTCCGGTCGTCCTCGTTCGTGACCGCCGTACAACCGATGGTGTGGTAGTTCGAGACGAGTTCCTCGAACGTGATCTCCGTGGCGTTCGGGAGAATATCTTCTCGAGCATGGCCAGCGAATCCGTAGGCCTCACCGTCGGGATCGAGTTCGGGCGGATCGACCAATAGCAGATCCTCGAACCCGAAGTTCTTCATCGCCCGAGCGATCGTTCCGACGTTGCCCGGCGACTGGGCGTCGACGACGGCGACCGCTGGCGTTCGACGATCCGTCCCGGACGGCGTTTCGCTCATCCCTTCGATATGGACTCGAGTGTGGGTTACCGGTTTCGGTTCTCGGAAGTGCAGTGCTCGTCACGGTTGACACACACACCACCCTCGCGTTTGTAAGCGCACTAGAGGGTGGGGGAGTTCTGATCAGGAACACACCACCGTCGCGGATGAAAATTCTCGGTTATGACCTACCCAAATCGACCAAATCGGGAGTTCGGTCGAACCCCACCCACCGTTTCGGCGTTACATCCGCGACGGTGGTGTGGGTGTCGTCCGGATTCTCGAGAAAACCACTTCGATCACCAACGGACGCGTCACGTCCCAGCGGCCGAAAATTTCATTTCGAGAGTTTTTTCCGCTTCGGACCTCGGACCGAACCTCGCTTCTATCCTCTCTCGGGCCCGTTTTCGACACTTACATACGCGAAGGGGGTGTCGGTGTCGAACGGCGAGTAAGCGATCCATACGCGTCCCCGATTAGAAGCGCGATATGGGCCGTTCCAGACACTCTCTCCTAGCCTAGTCAAATTCCGGCATTTCGACCGCCAAATCGACGGATTTACATCCGCGACCGATCCCTATACTTTTATTTCAGTCCGGTTGGTAGGCTCTCGGTACTGCAATGTCCGCGAACGACGATCGTGATCCCCTCTTCCAGTACGACGATCCGGTTTTCGCCGACGAGCGACTGCTCGAGATCACGCACCTGCCCGGGCCGGACCGGATCGTCGGTCGTGACGAGCAGATGCAACGGGTCGCGGACGCCCTGAATCCGGCTATTTTCGGGAGCGAGCCCAACCACCTGTTCATCTTCGGCAAGACCGGAACCGGCAAATCGCTGATTTCGCGGTCGGTCACTCAGCGAGTGATTTCGGAGGCCGAACACGACGGCGTCACCGTGAAATACGCCTTCATCGACTGTGGAGAGCAAAACACGGAAGCATCGATCATCAAGACCATCGCTCAGATCGTCAACGAACCGGACGAGAGCGGCATCACCGTCCCTGATCGTGGTCTGGGAACCGGCGACTACTACAAACGGCTCTGGCAGGCCGTCGACGGCTGTACCGACGTCACCATCGTCATTCTCGACGAGATCGACATGCTCGAGGACGACGAGGTCCTCAGAAAGCTCTCGCGTGCGGGCGAGAACCGGCGCATCTCGGACTCGAGCATCGGCATCATCGGCATCTCGAACAAGATCGACTTCCCGGATCACCTCTCGGAGCGGGTCAAGTCCAGTCTCTCGCGGGACGAACTCGTCTTCCCGCCGTACGACGCGAACCAGCTCGTCGAAATCCTCGAGAAACGACGCGACGCGTTCCACGACGGCGTCCTCTCGGACGACGTGATTCCGCTTACTGCGGCACTCGCGGCCCAGGAACACGGCGACGCGCGCAAAGCGATCGACATCCTTCGAAACGCAGGCCGTATCGCAAAGAAGCAAAACGACGACGCGGTCACCGCCGATCACGTCCGTGACGCCAAAGAGAAGACCGAGGCCGACCGGTTTAACGAACTCATCGAGGGATCGCCCCAGCAGGCCAAAGCCATCCTCTACGCCCTGACGATCCTCACCGAGAACAGCACCCAGAAGGAGTTCCCGACGAAGATCATCTACAACCAGTACAAGGAGATCGCCCGACAGCTCGACTTCGACGTGCTCTCCGAGCGCCGGGTCCAGGAGATCCTCCAGGAACAGAACTTCCTCAACGTGATCCAGTCCGAACGCGAGGGACGCGGACGCGGTCGCGGCGCACACGCCAAACATCGACTGCTCGAGAACCCCTCGATCGTCAAGAAGGTGCTCCTGCGAGACGCCAGGCTCGCGGTGCTCGAGGACGACGACTGATACAAACTGACGGCGCTCGAGGACGACAACTGAGCACCCTCGAAATTCGTTCTACTGGTTCGCCGGAACCGCGTCTCATTTCAGTCTCCCTTCCTCACTCGAGGTATGAACACCGTCGACGCCGCGGGGCTGGAGATCGGCGACGGCCACCCGCCCCGTATCATGGGCGTGTTGAACGTCAGCGAGGAGTCCCCGTACGATCCGAGCGTCTACGACGATCCGGGCGAAGCAGCCCAGTACGTCGACGAACAACTCATCGACCAGGGTGCGGACATCGTCGATATCGGCCTCGAGTCGGCGAACAAACGCTTCGAGGTCCTCTCGGCTGAGGAGGAACTCGAGCGACTCCACGTCGCCCTCGAGACGATCGAGAGCGTTTCCGGCGACGCCGTCTTCTCGATCGAGACCCGCTACGCTTCCGTCGCGGACGAGGCGCTCTCGCAGGGGTTCGACATGGTCAACGACATCTGTGGGTTCGCCGACCCGAAGCTACCGGCCGTCTGTGAGGAGTACGACGTCGCCGTCGCGAAGATGGCGAGTCCGCCTGACCTCGAGCGGCCGGGCGCGGTCGAGGAGACCGACTGGAAGCGACGCAAGTCGGCGGACTGGGCAGCGGAAGCCGATTACGTCGATCAGGTCTACGAGGCGCTCAAACAGAACGGACTTACCGACAAGACGATCGTCGACCCCGCCTTCGGTGGCTGGAGCGAGGCCCAGACGCTCGAGGACGATCGGGAGACGTTCCGCAGGCTCCGGGAGTTCCGTGCGCTCGGTCAGCCGATGTTGGTTTCGATCAATCGGAAGAACTTCCTCGGAGATATCGCCGGCCGCGATACCGAGGAGCGACTGCCGGTCAGTCTGGCAGCCACCTCGATGGCCGTCGAACGTGGTGCGGACGTCGTCCGAACCCACGACGTCGCTGAGACCCGCGACGCCGCCCTGATCGGTGACGCGTTCGCCGATCGAGCGACCGTTACGAGCGATGGCGTCACTATCTCTCGGTTGGAGGCCCAGTCCGACCGTGAACTTCGTCGACACCTCGAAGAGCGAGACGTCGATCCCGACGAGGTCGACCGCTGGGGGTCCCAGCTGGTCGAAATCGAGGGTCTTGCCGTCGACGAGCGAACCCGCCTGACCGAGGCTGCCGCCGACGCGAACGTCTCGACGTACCCCACCCCCGGTAATGGCGTCTTACTGGCCGGGACACCGTCGGCGTTTTCAGACATTTCGACGTTTTTAAAAGTCGAAAACGGCACTGACAGCACTCCACTCGAGGAAATAGAGAATATACTACAGTAAGAGAAAGCTTATGGCGGATGCTTCGAAACAGGGGAGTGGACGCCGGGCGGCCTCCCGGGTAGGGGTACTTCGGAGGCGACCCCCGGCCCACAACACAGAATTATTGGGACATTACTCGCCCAGTGGCGACGCTTGACTGGTTACTGTCCGCTGAACTACCGGATAGCTGTCGGGTTCGAACTACAGCGAATTCGCCAGTGTACGAACTACAGCTAACTCACCAGCGTCCGAACTATCGCCCACCCGCCACAGCAAGAACAATCGCTGACTCGCCAGAGTACGACCTGCCACCTAACCGCCAGAGTACAACCTGCCACCCAACCGTCAGTCTCGAGTAGTTCGACTGCAAACCACCACTGATGGAGTTCGACGACTGGGAGCCGGTCTACGAGGAAATTCTCGCGGACTTCGGCTACGACCGAACCGGCGACGAACGGGCACGAGACGTCCTCGCGTCGCTGACCGATCCGTTCGACCTCGAGACGCTACCATCGGTCGACAACAGCACTGTCGCCGTCGCCGGCGCTGGGCCGTCGCTCGAGGACGACTCGGCACTCGAGCGGGCACGCCGTGCCGATACCGTATTCGCGGCGTCGACGGCAGCCGACGTTCTCGGCGCAAACGACGTGGCCGTCGACTGCATGGTCACCGACCTCGACAAGAACCCGGAGACTGTCCGTCGACTGACCGAGCGAGGGATTCCGGTCGCGGTCCACGCACACGGCGATAACGTCGATGCGATTCGATCGATCGTCCCCGACTGTTCGGACGAGTACGTCCTTCCGACGACGCAGGCAGCCCCACGAGACCACGTCAGGAACTTCGGTGGCTTCACCGACGGCGACCGGGCGGCCTTTCTCGCCGACCACCTCGGCGCTTCCCGACTCGAGTTCGTCGGCTGGGACGTCGACGACCCCGCCGTCACGGAAACGAAAGCGCGCAAACTCGAATGGGCCGAACGACTCCTCTACTGGCTAGAGAGGCGACGAGGAGAGCGGTTCGACGTGCTGGACGGGCGACGCGACGGACTCGAGATAGAGCCACTCCCACTCACCGAGGAGTAACGGCTACTGAATCCGGTACTCGACGATATCGGCACAGCCACAGGACGGACAGTCGACGTGGTGGGATTCGATCGACTTTCCACACCGCCGGCACTCCTCGATGGTGGTCACGTCGTCACCCCGGAAGAGAACCCGCTTGACGGCTTTTCGCATCGTCGACGTCGTTGCGCGCTTCGATTGCTTCTGGCTGACCATAGAGTACCCGAATCGTATATCACAGTTCGTTATACTCTCGTTAACCGGAAAGTCAGGAATTCGTTGGTGTCTCGAGTCGACCCGTATGGACTCCCGTCAGTCATCGACGGCCCAATCGCGAACTATCCTGTGGCTACGCCGGTAAACCGTCGGTGGATCGTTTCAGTTTTCGGGTGCCAGCGCGTCGATCGTCGTCTCGATCTCCTCGGTCGTGGCACCGCGCGGGAAGCCGACGGCGATGTCGTCGACGCCGTCGATTTCCGCGAACTTCTGGAGTTCCTCGCGGGCGCGTTCGGGCGTCCCGGCCGCGCTCGTCGCGTCGAGCAATTCGTCGGAGATGCAGTCGAGCGCCTCTTCGCGGTCGCCGCTTGCCCACGCTGCGGCGATCTCGTGAGCTTCCTCCTCGTATCCCTGGCGGGACAGCGACTCGCGGTAGTAGGTTCCCATCGCGCCGACGTAGAAGGCCATGTGTTCGCGGGCCAGCTCGCGCGCGCGTTCACCGTCCTCGAGCGCACAGGCCGTCAGCGAGAACGTGACGCGAACGTCGTCGGGGTCGCGGTCACCGAGTTCGATCCCACGCTGGAGGTCCTCGAGTCGTTCCTCGAGACCCTCGGGGGTGAAGACGATCGCGTGCCAGCCGTCGGCGAAGCGGCCGGCGAGTTCGACCGACTTCGGCCCCATCCCGGCGGCGTCGATGAGGACGGGTTCTTCGGGCGGATCACAGCGAAGTCGGAAGCCCGACAGCGAGAAGATATCGCCGTCGTAGTTGACGGTCTCGCCGGACAGCACTTCCCGGATGATGTCGACGTACTCGCGGGTGCGACGCAGCGGTCGGTCGAAGTCGACGCCGTGCCAGCCCTCGATGACGGCAGGGCCGCTCGGTGCGACCCCAAGCCGGAACCGTCCGTCGGAGACTTCCTGCAACGTCGCCGCGGTCTGGCCGATCAGTGCCGGCGATCGGGAGTAGACGTTGACGATGCTCGGTCCGAGGCCGATCGTCTCCGTCTCGCGTGCGATTTCCGTGAGCACGGTCGGCGCGTCCCGGCCCCACGTCTCGGGGAGCCAGGCGTACTCGTACCCGCGCTCTTCCCCGCGTTTGGCGAAGTCGACGATCGACTCGATGCTGGGCTGTGCTGCGACCGGTAGGTGAAGACTTCTGTCGGTCATCCCCTCGAAAAGACACAGTCAACTCTATTAAAGTTCCCCCGCGAAAACGACGTTCGCCGAACCGGTATCCGCTTGAGATCGACGATCGATACGACCGGCGACGATCAGAACAGGGCGTCTAGCTCGCCGCCGGTGTCCATCAGCGACGCGAACTCGTCCTGGGAGTTCGCCTGGACCGTCTCGGCGGTCTCCTGGGCTTCGATCGCGACCTGCTGGAGCTGGTCGACGCGTGGCACGTCGGTCACGCCCGACAGGAGGACGATCGCACCGACCTCGTTACGATCCGACAGCGGGTAGTCACCGCCGCGGATCTCCATGCTGCCGGTTTCGTCCTCGAGCCACTGGCGTCCGCGTTCGACGCCCTTGCGGTTCAGGTGCTCTGCGGGCCCGGTGGCGACGACCAGCCCGCGATCCGCACTCGAAACGTCACAGGGAAGCGTCAGTCGGCCCAGCGTCGCCTTGCGGACGAGGCTGGTCATCCGGTTGGTCGCCTCGCCCTCGTCGAACCCCTCTTCGTCGCGCAACGACGAGAGGAGCCCACCGCTCGAGTCGACCGTCTCGCGAGCGTACCCGATCGTCGAGACGCCGCCTTCCAGGGTGTTTATGATCTCGGAGGAGTCGACGACGCTCTCTGCGACATCGTCGTCCTCGTCGACCTCGCCGGCGGCGAAGAGGAGGCCGAACCGTTCGACGATCTCGCGGTTGATCCGGTCGTAGCCGTCCTCGACTGACTCGCCGGCGCTACGCCAGACGTCGTTGTCGAACACGAGCAGGTTGTCGACCTCGTGGACGAACGTCTGGAACGAACGGGCCGC
The DNA here is from genome assembly GCF_900104065.1 of Natronobacterium texcoconense. Lineage (NCBI taxonomy): Archaea > Methanobacteriati > Methanobacteriota > Halobacteria > Halobacteriales > Natrialbaceae > Natronobacterium > Natronobacterium texcoconense. The sequence goes on from NZ_FNLC01000006.1 coordinate 43,236, forward strand.
GTTGAGGGTGTAGATTCCGCCCTCGTCCGTTCCGGGGAGGATGCCGAGCCCGTAGACGGGTTCGGTGTAGATTCGCTTGAGGTGTTTCGCGAGGACCGGCGCGCCGCCGCTTCCCGTGCCGCCGCCCATACCGGCGACGATGAGGAACGCGTCGATCTCGTGGACGGGAACCCGGTCGATCGCGCCCTGGATCTCGTCGATGTCCTCTTCGGTCACGGTCGCGCCGAGTTCGTTGTCGGCGCCGACGCCGTGTCCTTTCACGCGTGCCTGTCCGATGAGAACGCGGTTCTGCTGGGGAACGTGCTCGAGTCCGTGGAGGTCCGTCGTCGCGGAGTTGACGGCGATAGCCGTCTCGACGAACCCGCCGTCGATCGATGCGTCGTACGCCAGGAACTCGTCGACGACCTTCCCGCCTGCCTGTCCGAAGCCGATAAGTGCGAGTTTCATGGTTGTCTCTCGTGGCCGCTCTTTCCCGTACGCGATAGCGTCGTTCGTGCCCGAGATAGCTCGGCGTTCACGTCCGGGAGTGGGGGAGCGGGTGCCACGACTCGAACCAACCCGGTATCGGCCATTGTTATGGCCTTCGTATAGAGGAAGAAAAGACGTTCATCTATTCGTGACATTCTCTTACTCGTTATAGTCGTGGCCTACCGAGAATCATACTTATCTGACCGTCGTGAAATATAATATTTTGGAGGTACTGGTCGGCCCACGCCGTCGACCGGTCGTCTGGCCGAAGTTGTCGCTTCGAGAGTAAGTCCTATACTTCGTGGTGGCATACCCCCACGGACATGGAAGAGGTCGCACCGGCGACGACGCGGCGAGGGCTCCTCGCGAGTGTCAGCGCCGTCACTGTGAGTTCCCTCGCTGGCTGTTCGGAGCGGTTCTGGTCGCGGGCGGAGAACGTCGGCCCCGATCAGGTGTCGCTTACCATCAAGACGGTGCCAGCGGACGACGACGTCGCCGCTGCCACTATCATGAGTCGCCTCCGCGAGAACTTCCGGGAGGCCGGAATCGCCGTCACTCACGAACCCGTCCCCAAACCCGACATCTATCGTGACGTCCTCCTCGAGGGTGATTACGACGTGTTCGTCCTCCGGCACCCGGGACTGGATGACTACGATGGGTTACGGGAACTGCTCCACTCGGATTTCGTCAGCGAACTCGGCTGGCAGAACCCGTTTCGCTTCTCGGATCTGACTGCCGACGACCTCCTCGAACAACAACGACTGACGACCGGCGACGACCGACGCGAGGTCGTCGCGGAACTGATCGAGTATCTCGGTGAGACCGCTCCCTACACGACCGTCGCGTTCCCCACTCGAATCGGTGGCCGACGCGACGCGCTCGACGTCGACCGTCCGCCACGCTGCTCGATCGAGTACCTCGATCTCATGAGCCGCCAACTGGATGAAGGACCCAGGGAAGGGCCACTCGAGGTCGGCGTCTTCGGCGAGGGAATGGCCGAACGGCTGAACCCGATTTCCGTCGATTACGACGGGATCGACGGGTTGCTCGGACTGCTGTACGATCCGCTCGCCCGGCGAGTAGACGAGCGTCTGCTCCCGGAGGACGAGGATACGGACGAACGCGACTCTACCTACGTCCCGTGGCTTGCCGAGGAAATCGCCTGGGACGACTCGTCGGACCAGCTCCGGGCCGAAGTCACGCTCCGCGAAGGACTCGAGTGGCACGACGGCGAGAGCCTCGACGCGAACGACGTGGTGTTCACGATGCGATTGCTTCAGGATACGTCGATGGGCGAGATCGAAGACGGGCTCCCAGCACCCCGATACCGGAGCCGACAGACGGTCATCGAAACGGTCGACGTCCTGGACTCTCGGACGGTTCGACTTTCGTTCGGTGAGACGGTTCGACCGGTCGCCGAGCGGGTATTTTCGCTGCCTGTGCTGCCGGAACACGTCTGGGGGCCTCGTACTAACGTGGTCGCCGACCACCGGACCGAAGTGCTGACGAGCGACAACGAGAACCCGGTCGGCTCCGGCCTCTTCGAACTCGAGACGGTCGGAATGGACGAAATCGTCCTCGAGCCGTTCTCCGACCACGTGTTCCGGGACGAGGACGCCGATCGGCCCGACGTCATCGAGGATTTCTCACAGTTTTCGGGGATCCGGTTCCAGATCAATCCGAACGTCGGTTCGATGCTCGACTCGCTTCTCGAGGGTGACATCGACGTGACCGGAGACAACGTTCCCCCGGGGAACGCGGACGCGATAACCGGCCACGACGAGGTGTCGGCGATTAGCACTCCGACGGACTCGTTTTACCTGATCGGCTACAACCACCATCACTCGGAACTCGGAAACCCGCGGTTCCGGGTGATCCTCTCGCGGCTGATCGATCGCAGTCACGTCGTCTCCGACGTCTTCGACGGGTTCGCCGACGCTGCGACGTCGCCAGGATCGCTCGTCGGTCTCTCCGAAAGCGAGTTCGACGTCGACGCCGATATTCCGATACTCGAGTTCCCTGGCTCCGACGGCGAACTCGACGTCGAACTCGTCCGGTCACTGTTCCAGGACGCCGGCTATCGGTACGAGGACGGCTCGTTGCTCGGTTGAATGGTTCCCGCTACCTCGAGTAGTGACGGCTCGTCGGGATCGAGCAACCAATCGATATTAATGCCGTTTAGTTCGTAGAGCACACGAGAAGGGATGGCTCTCGCCACTGTCGTTCTCGAACTCGCAGTCGTGGTGACGACGATGCTCGTGACCACGGCGCTGGTCGTGGTCGGTCCGCGACGGTTAGCGGCGGCGCTGACGGACGTTCGATGGCGACTCCAGATGTGCCTGCTCCCGCTTGCGGCACTCGCCGTCGTCTTGTTACTTCGATGGGGGACGGTCGACGTTGCGATCCGACTGGAGCGCCGGGTCGTCGGCTACAACATCACGCCGTACCTGTTCGAACTCGAGCGCGTGGTCTTCCCCGAGAATCCCGTCGCCGTCCTGCAGTCGTTCCAGTCGCCCGAACTGACGTCGTTTTTCGTGTTCATCTACATCTACGGCTACGCGTTCCTGCTTTTGTTTCCCTTCGTCGCGTACTTCTCCCTCGAGGAGATGGAGGAGCTGTCGACCCTGATCCTCTCGTTTACGGCCAACTACGGGATCGGACTGGTGTTTTACGTCTTCTTCATCGCTGTCGGGCCACGAAACATCGCGCCGGATTTATTCGAGCCACTGCTGTACGACGCCTTTCCACAGGCAGGGTTTCTCACCTATCAGGTGAACCAGCCGACCAACGTCTTCCCCTCCCTGCACACGTCGCTGTCGGTGACCGTTTTCCTCCTCGCCTGGCTCACCCGCGACAAGTATCCGGCGTGGGTTCCGATCGCCGGTATCCTCGCGCTCAGCGTCTTGCTCTCGACGATGTACCTGGGAATCCACTGGTTCTCCGACGTCGTTGCCGGTACCGCGCTGGCTCTCGTCAGCGTCTATATCGGTCGCAACTACACCGTCGCAGGCATCCTCCGCGGCGTTCGCGACTACGTCGACTCCCGCCTCGGACGCGAGGGTCAGCCCGGCGGGGAGTGACACTCGAGTGACGTGCCGGTAACCGGGTACTTTCGATCCTCGAGTCCACAGTTCACGTATGATCGTCCACTGGCACCGACGGGACCTGCGGGTGCGGGACAACTGTGGACTCGCCCGCGCTGTGGCAGCCGACGAGCCAGTCGTTCCCCTGTTCGTCTTCGATCCGGTCGTCCTCGAGCACGCCTCGCCAATCCGGGTCGCGTGCCTGCTCGAGGCCCTCGAGTCACTCCGGTCGTGGTACCGCGACCGCGGAAGCGACCTGCTGATCGCACGCGGCGACCCGAGCGACGTTCTCCCCCGGATCGCCGCCGAATACGACGTCGACGCCGTCACCTGGAACGAAGACTACAGCGGCCTCGCCCAGGAACGAGACAGGGCCGTTACTGCGGCACTCGAGGACGAGGGAATCACGCCGGAGACGACCCACGACGCCGTCCTCCACGAACCCGGCTCGATCACCCCAAACCAGGGCGAGTACTACTCCGTGTTCTCGTACTTCTGGAAGAAGTGGCGCGACCGCGAGAAGCAAGCACCGCTCGAGCCCCCAGCCGAGAACGACCTCGCCGACGTCACGGGCGAGCCCCTTCCCTCGGCTGCCGACCTCGGGTTCGACACTCCCGACGCGACGCCGCTGACTGTCACGCAAGAGGCGGCACGCGAACGCGTTACGTCGTTCTGTTCGGGACCGATCTACCGCTACGACGAGAACCGGGATGTTCCTGCGGCCGGCGCAACCTCGCGACTCTCGGTCCACTACAAGTGGGGGACGATCGGACCGCGGGAGGTGTACGCGGCGACCGAACGTGCAGCCGAACGCGCCGAGACGAGCACGGCACGCGACGGCGTGACCGCGTTCCAGCGACAGCTTGCGTTCCGCGAGTTCTACGCACACGTGCTTTCGTTCAACCCCGAAATCGTCACGGAGAACTTCAGCGGCTACGAGAGCGAAATCGAGTGGCGAAACGACCCCGGTGAACTCGCCGCCTGGAAAGCCGGCGAGACGGGGTATCCGATCGTCGACGCCGGGATGCGCCAGCTTCTCGAGGAGGGGTGGGTTCACAATCGCGTCCGGATGATCGCGGCCGCGTTCCTGACGAAGGATCTGCTGGTCGACTGGCGGAAGGGGTACGACTGGTATCGGCGAAAACTCGCCGACCACGAAACCGCAAACGACGTCGGCGGCTGGCAGTGGTCCTCCTCGACGGGGATGGACGCCCAGCCGTACTTCCGGGTGTTCAACCCGACGAAACAATGTCGAGAGTACGATCCGGACGGCGAGTACGTTCGTCGGTACGTCCCCGAACTCGAGGGCGCGACCACCGACGACATTCACGACTGGCCGACGCTCTCGGCCGAGCGCCGGGAGTCGGTCGCGCCCGACTATCCGGCGCCGATCGTCGACCACGACGAACGCCGAGAGCGTGCGATAGAAACTTTCGAACGCGCACGGGGAGACGATTGAGTCGACCCAATACTCGTCGCCCGAGGGCGTACCCGCAGCTTTATCCTGCTATACTGATAGGATACGTACATGGAAGCGCTCAACACTCGCATTCGCTATCTCTGGATTGCACAGGGGGTGATCCTGGCGGCCATCCTGGGCGTCGTGCTCGCGGCCGTCGATCAGTGGATCGTCACGGTCCCGACGGCCGTCCTCGGTGGAATCGTCGCGGTCGTCCTCCTCGCGGGAACCGCGTACGCGATTCGCCTCTACCAGATCTGGCGGTTCGAACTCCAGTCGGACGCGCTGTATCTCGAGCGCGGCGTCGTCACGTTCGTCGAGACAGCAGTGCCGTTCGTTCGCGTCCAGCACGTCGACACACAGTTCGGCCCGATCGAGCGTGCGCTCGGTCTCTCGAGCGTGGTCGTCTACACCGCGGGATCGCGGAACGCGGACGTACGGATCCCGGGGCTGACCCCCGACAGGGCACGGGAACTCCAGGACACGCTACGGGACCTCGCCGTCGAGAGCGAGGCCGACGACGCAGTCTAATATGAACCGGCTCCATCCACTCAGCGCGCTCACGTACGGCCTCCAGTACGGGTTCATCTGGCTCTGGATTCCGGTCTTTCTCGTCGTCGTGCTGGCTGGCGTCTTCGATCCGGTGAGTGCCGCCTGGTTCCCCATTGCCGCACCCATCGGATTCCTTCTCGGCGCGGCGTACGGTGTCGCCTACTACTACCGCTTTGGCTACGAGATAACGTCCGATACTGCCGACGTCTCTTCGGGGGTCTTCGCCCGTCGCTCTCGTGAGATCCCGTACGGTCGGATCCAGAACGTCGACATCAGACAGAGCGTCTTTCAGCGTCTGCTCGGTCTCGCGACCGTCTCGATCGAGACCGCAGGTGGGGGCAACACCGAAGCGACGCTGAACTTCGTCAGCGAAGACGAGGCGAACCGTCTTCAAAGCGAGATCCGACGACGCACTGCCGAGGCGAAGGGGCGACGACAGGAACGGAAACGCGACCGTCGTGCGGCCGCCGACGCCGACGCGCAGGCCGACGCCCCGACCGACGTCGAGGGCGAACACGACGAGTACGCCGAACCGGTCGAAACCGATCGGGAAACCGTCGACGACGCGACTCGCGTCCCCCCGGACCCAGACGACGTCGACGATCACGAACCCGCGGCTGACCGGGAGCCAGCCGTCGGATCGGACCCGACGACCCATCCCCGGAAACAGCGGCTGTTCGACCTCGAGGCCAGGGAACTGCTGCTCTATTCGTTCACCTCGTTCCGACCTGCGGCCGTCGCTGCAGTCCTGTTTATCTTCTTTCTCGCGACTGACCAGATCCTCGAGTTCTTCGTCACCGCTGCCCAGCCGTTCGGCGGACCGGCCGACCTCGAGACCGGCGATACGGGAAGTTACGGCATCCTGTCGATCGTCTCGGCGATCATCAGTATTCTCGTCACCTACCTGCTCAGCGTCGCGTACACGTTCGCGACGTACTACGACTTCCGGCTCGGGCGGGTCGGCGAGGACTTCGTCTACGAGCGCGGACTGCTCCAGCGCTACAGCGGCTCGATCCCCTCTGAGAAGGTACAGTCGATTACGGTCACCGACAACCCGATTCAGCGCCTGATCGAGTATGCCGGACTCTGGGTCGAAACTGCCGGCTACGGCCCCGAGAGCAACGGCGGGAGCCAGTCTGCAGTGCCGCTGGCCCAGCATCGACGGGTCTACACGTTCGCGGAGAACCTCACCGGCGTCGAGACGCCGAAGTTCGAGAGTCCACCACCGATCGCCCGCCGGCGATATCTGGTCCGGTACTCGCTGCTTGCGGCCGCGTTCGTCGCAGTCGCGTTCGGCGCCGCCTACACGACGGCGTTCGAGGGCTGGTACTTCGTCGCGGTCGTCTTTCTGGCAGTGCCGCCGGCAGCCCACCTCCGATACGTCAACCTGGGCTACTACGTCGGCGAGGACCACCTCGTGATCCGCGGTGGCTTCTGGCGGCGACGGACGACGGTGATTCCCTACTACCGAATCCAGACGGTCTCGACGCGGCGGTCGATCTTCCAGCGGCGACTCGGTATCGCGTCGCTGGTCGTCGATACGGCCAGTTCCCGCACGTTCTTCTGGTCGCCGACGACGATCTACGATATCGATCTCGAGGACGCACGAGACGTTCACCGAACCAGCCGCAAGCGCCTCCAGACGGCGCTGCAAGAACGGGCGGCCGCCGACGACGTCGGCCTCTCCGTCGACTTTACCTGAACGCGTACAGTCCGGCCACGTCCGCGGTTTCGGTGGATTTTACCCCTCCGCCCGCGACGCTCCGCGTATGGGAGACGAATACCGAATCGAAGAGGACAGCCTCGGCGAAATGGAGGTTCCGGCGGACGCCTACTGGGGCGCCCAGACCCAGCGTGCGATCCAGAACTTCCCCATCTCCGGAATCTCGTTTGGCCGACGGTTCGTCCGCGCACTCGGCGTCGTCAAGAAAGGTGCTGCACAGGCAAACCGCGATCTGGACCTGATCGAGGACGACGTCGCAGAGGCGATCGTCGAAGCCGCAGACGAGGTCATCGCCGGCGAACACGACGACCAGTTCCCGGTCGACGTCTTCCAGACCGGCTCCGGCACCTCCTCGAACATGAACGCAAACGAGGTCATCGCCAACCGTGCCGCCGAGATCATGGGCGCGGAGATCGGCGACCGCGTCGTCCACCCGAACGACCACGTCAACTACGGCCAGTCGAGCAACGACGTCATCCCGACCGCGATGCACGTCGCCTCCCTCGAGGCCGTCGAGAAAGACGTCATCCCGGCACTCGATACGCTTCGTGAGTCGCTCGAGCGCAAGGAAGAGGAGTTCGACGACGTCGTCAAGACCGGCCGCACGCACCTTCAGGACGCGACGCCGGTCACGCTCGGCCAGGAGTTCGGCGGCTACCGCACGCAGATCCAGAAGGGACTCGACCGCGTCGACAAGGTACGAGACCACCTCGCCGAACTCGCACTCGGTGGCACCGCGACGGGAACGGGGCTGAACACCCACCCCGAGTTCCCCGGCCGCGCCGCGGAGTACATCACCAAAGAGACCGGCGTCCAGTTCCGCGAGGCCGACAACCACTTCGAGGCACAGGCCGCCCACGACGCCATGAGCGAGGCCCACGGTGCCCTTCGCGTCGTCGCTGGATCGCTCAATAAGATCGCCAACGACCTGCGCCTGCTCGCTTCCGGGCCCCGCAATGGTCTGGGCGAACTCGAACAGCCGGAGAACCAGCCCGGATCTTCGATCATGCCCGGCAAGATCAACCCGGTCGTCGCCGAGGCCGTCAACCAGGTCCACAAGCAGGTCGTCGGCAACGACGCCGCAGTGTCGGCCGGCGCTGCCGAGGGTCAGATCGACCTCAACCTCTACAAGCCCGTGCTGGCCCACAACTTCCTCGAGTCCGCGGAACTGATCTCGAACTCGAGTCAGGTCTTCGCCGAGCGGTTCGTCGATCCGCTCGAGGCAAACGAGGAGTACTGTCGTGATCGCGTCGAGCAATCGATGGCGATGGCGACTTCGCTGAACGTCCACATCGGCTACGACAAGGCCAGTGAGGTCGCGAAGACCGCGCTCAAGGAGGACAAGACGGTTCGAGAAGTCGTCCTCGAGAAAGGCTACCTCGACGAGGAGGAGGCCGACGAAGTGCTCGACCCCGCCGCGATGACCGAACGCGGTATTCTCGGTCAGGACGACTGAACGGCTACGAGCCAGTCTGACGTCTCGAGTCGCTGTCGCTGTTTTCGATTCGTTTCGCTCAGTAACTGTCGGATTCGGTTTAGCTCGGGTCTGTGTGTTCCTGAACCCCCACGACGGCTGTTCTTGACAGCCGACAATGTACTTGAGTCATAGTAAACAGCGTATTCTGTAACTCTTTATTCCGAGCACATTCGACGTAAACCAGCGCATAGGGCCCTAATCACTGCCGAATTCAACGTAATAAACGAATCCAAGCAGTTTTGGTGGATGCTCGCGTCAGACGAAATATGCACACTTGTCGTAACTGCAACCAGTCCTTCCAGACTGAGCTCGCCCTCGAGTTACACCGGGACACCTGCAAGAAGGGCCAGCTCTTCTGTCAGGAATGTGGCGACCGGTTCCAGGAGGCCGACGCGACCCAGGACGGGTGGCACTACGAGTGTCCAAGCGAGGACTGCGACGGCGAAGGACTCCAGGAAGACCTGTATCAGGTAGAAGACGTACGAACTGCGACTCACTAACTCTCGACGTTCTCTGTATCCGACTGGCAACGTGTTCTTCTCTCTCGAGTTACTACGTCACATGTGAACGTAAATCAGGGATCTGGGTCCTCGAGTAGGGCCCGCTCGAACAACGAACTGACCGATCCTCGAGCAGCCAGGTTCGGACAGGCGATTACGGCGACGTTGCTGCTCGCCGGGGTCGCACTCACCGAGTCGGCGTTCGTCTACGTAGTGGCCCTGATTCTCGGGCTCGCGGTCGTCTCCGGCTGGCGACTCGACGCATATCGGTTGCTCTGGCAACACGTCGTGGTTCGCGTGGTCGGTCGGCCCGACGAACTCGAGGCTGCGGCACCACATCGCTTCGCGAAGGTCCTGGGTGCGGTCGGCTCCGGCGCTGCGACGCTTTTCTTGCTCCTGGGTTCCCCAACTGCCGGATTCGCTCTAGCTGCACTGGTCGGGTTACTCGCGGCGCTCTCGGCGACGACTGGATTCTGCCTTGGCTGTCGGATGTACCGGCAGGTGTCGTTCCTGCAGTCTCGAGACGTGCTGTGACCGGCAACTCGAGGCTACCATCGATATAGCGATATAGAATTTACAAACCGGGTTCAAAACGGGCGTGGCAGCGACTGAAATTCGAAGAGTGCGGCATATAGGGCTTCTCGAGCCCGATTTCGCGAATGTAGTTTCGGTGACTTTCGGATAATCGTCTCGAGACGCTTCTTCGACGACCGTCTCGACAGTTGGCGACGTTCGATCCGTACTCCTCCCTGCGCTTCGATCGTTGCAGATCGCCTCGAAACGGCCGATGCCACTATGCAGGCAACCACTCCTCTGCCGACGAAATCGGCGACAGTCGGCCGCTGAGACGCACTGAAGGACCTGCAGCAACCGATAACTGCGGCCACTGACGGCCCGACGATGACTTTCGGAGATCCGTAGCACTGGACCGAGACGACAGCCACACTAGGAACGCCGACGGCTGGCCTCCAACCTCTTGATCTGCGAACGCCAGGAACTCCCAGTGTTCGATACGACTCGTACCGATCACTGCGACATTGTAGGTAGCTCTGTTTGCCGAGCTGGGGCCGAGTTCAATACTCGTTCACTATAGTAGCCACTGTAAGTCAGTTCACACCTGATCGCACAGTTGTCGTGCGATCAGTGTGTGAATCGTTGCAGTCCTTAGTATCGCGACTGTCGACAACTCCGATCACTCGAGTCCTCCATCGGAAACTTTCCCGGCGACTGTGGCCACTGTGAAGACGAATCCTACCCAAATCTATATCTCGAATTGTGGGGCCACATATCTGATAATGAAATCCCAGAATGTGGTCTCCTCATATAGAAAATACGTACTGGTGGTGCTACTTTTGAGAGGAAATTCGGTCTACAAAAAGAGATAAACTCACTTAGCCCGAATAACGGGAAGATTGAAGGTCACGGCGTTTGATCGGTCACGTATGAGCGACGCTGCGGACACCTCCAGGAAGACGGTCAAGACCTACGTCCCTGCCTACCAGAAAGAGGAGTGGCAGTCCCACGCCGACGACCTCGACATGAGTCAAAGCGAGTTCGTCCGGACGATGGTCCAGGCGGGGCGCGCGGGGTTCGAATCGGGTCGTGAGGAACCCACTTCTCCGGACCCAGACCCTGGGGGTAACGGCCTCGAAACACGTGTCCTGAAATTGCTACAGAATGACACGTACGACTGGGACGAACTCCTCGAGGCAGTCAGCGACGACATCGAGTCGCGACTGGACGACGCACTCGAGGAACTCCAGGCGCGAAACGAGATCAGGTACAGCGGACGCCACGGCGGATACACCACTGTCGGTGATAACGATGGCGACTGATCCACGCGGCACCCAGGTTCCGGAGGAGGTAGAGGATCCGATCGAGTACTTCCTCGACGACCAGCGGTATCACGGCAAGAGCGAACGCACCCTCGAGGCCTACGACCGGGTGCTCCACGAGTTCGAGGCGTTCCTTCGAGAGCGATTCGACGGCGTCGAGGGTCCCCGTGACGCCGACCGCCGGGAGTGTATGGCCTGGATTCACTCCCTGCGGGGGGAGTTCGAACCGAGTACGATCGCCACCTACGCCTCCTACCTCAACCGCTTTTACGACTACATGAACCGCGTCGGCGTCTTCGAACACAACCCGATGGCGCTCGTCATGGAGGAGATGTCCGAATCGATCGACACCGATCCGACTCGACGGGACGTCTCCGTTCCCGAGATGCAGTCGTTCGTCGACTCAATCTCCCATCCCCTCGAGCGGGCCATCGTCGTCACACTGCTGAAGACGGGGATGCGTGTCGGCGAACTCTGCAACCTCGATCTGGAGGATCTACACCTCGAGACGCCCGAAATCGACCTCGAGTGGGAGCCACGCGTCCACCTGGATCGGCGGCCGGATTCGATCTTCGTCTCCTCGGAGCCTGCCCGCGGGAAGAGCGTCAACGACGAGGTACGGACCGCCTCGAACAAGCGAAAGCGCGACACGGTGGTTCCCGTCGATGACGAACTCCAGTGGGCACTGATCGAGTGGCTCGCGATCCGGCCGGACGCGGTCTCTCCGGCCCAACCTCTGTTTCTCGACACCGGCGAGTCGTGGGGACAGCGCCTCGAGCCGTCGGACGTCCGCTACATCGTCAAGAAACACGCTCGAGAGCGGGGATGGTACCGAACTGGCGGCGGTACGACCGAGAACGTCACGCCCCACTACTTCCGGCACTTCTTCACGACGCACCTCCGGGATCGAACCGGTGACCGCGGTATCGTCCAGTATCTCCGCGGAGACGTCGCGAGCGATGTGATCGACACCTACACGCACAACTGGGGCGACCGGGTTCGGGATACGTATCTCGAGTGTATCTACTCGGTGACCGAGTAGTAGTATCGATCGAATTCGCTCATTTCGCCCCCTCTGGAGCTTCTATTCTGCTCTCAGTGCGTATTACTCGTGCTCGACCGCCACCTTGTAAACTGTATATCGCTATAGCTATGGTGGTTCTATCGACGGGTTTTCTCCAGTCACAATCCAGATTCAGAAATCGGCCCGCGAACGGGGCAGTACCTGTATTTTCCCGTCCTGCAAAAGAACTGGTCGGTCAGTCCGTTCGGATCGACCGACCTGTCGTGCTTCCTCGATCCCCGGTCTCGTTCGAGAACGCGACGATACCTAGACTGCCTCGTCACGCGACCCGACCGCGTCAAAAATTTGGGGGACGAACCCTTCCGCGAGCGGTGACAGTTCGTACACGCGGCTCCCGCTGTCGCGGAACTTGCCAACGAGTCCGGCGTTCTCGAGTTCGTCGAGGTGGTGGTACAGGTCGTTCTGGCGTCGATCCAGCAAGTCGGCGAGTTCACCGCTTCGAATCTGTCCCTCCTCGGCGAGCAGATAGAGGATGGTAAACCGCGTGGGTTCACCCATCACCGACAGTCGGTTGGCCTCTCGGTCGAGGTCGAGTGCTCCCGCGAGCAGTTCCGATTCGACGCGTTCCCGTGCTTTCGTCCGGTCGTCGTGGGAAATCCCGCGATCGGTCATATGCACACGTTTCACCACGAAACTTCCTGAACTTAACCCCGATTAAGACACTACGACAACAGAAACGTTGATTGTAGACGGTGTCAGTAAAAATTCAGCCGTCGACGGCCAGTTCCGTCTCGAGATCCGCTCCGTTCAACAGCGACCGAACCGCGGCGACCGATTCCGTAACCTCCGGCGCGCTCTCGAGCAGCACGGTCTCACTCGGGAATAGCTGTTCGCCCAGCAGCAGGCCGTGTTCGCGGGCGGTCGAGCCGGTGACGGTGAGGTAGACGCCGAGTCCGGCGTCGGCGATGGCGGCTTCCTCCTCGCGGCCGTCTTCGGGATAGGAGAACTCGACGTCGTCTAACGTTCGCGTTCCGAGGACGGCACGGACCAGTCGTTCGTATCGCGGTTCGATACACAGCGGCCCCTCGTACCCCTCGAGGAAGTCACGGTCGATCGACTCGTTTGCTGGCGCAACCTCGGGCGTAGCCATCAGTGTGTGATAGACTGTATCTCCGAGTCCGGTCACGACGCGAACGTCGGTGTCGGCTGGATCGATCCGAGCGTTCATATCCGCAATCCTGTCGATCGGCTCGGGACGGAGTTCGACGACCTCCTCCAGGATCAGGTCGGCGCTATCGAACCCGAGCGCGAACTCGTGGGTTCGCAGCGCCCGAAACGGCTCCTCGCGGCCGACCAGCCGAATCCGTGTATCGTCGGGAACACCCGCGACGTCCTCGAGCGGGATCGTGACGCTGTCGAAGACGATCCGTCGTGGGTGGCCGGCGCGCGTGTCCCGGACGAGCGTGTACTCGGGTTCTGTCGGATCGTCGACGTCGCTGTACTCGGCGAGACGATGGTAGACGTCCTCGGCTGGCTCCTCGAGGTTTCCTTTCGTTCGTGCCTTCTCGTGACGAAGCGTCGAGGTGACGTCGTCTGCAAGCTCTGGCGCGTCGAGTCGACGTGCGAGCCGGTCCAGTACCGACTCGAGCGGTCGCCCTTTGCGCGGAACTGCGATCGGAATCGTCTCGCCCATCGATATCGACCGGGTCTCGACTGCGGACGGATAAACGAGTTGTGTTTCCACACGAATACGGCCGCGAATTACGTCGGCCGAGAGAAAAGCCGATTCAGTCGCCGGAGAACATCGAGCCGAGCTGGTCGCGCCACTCCCGGAGGTCCGTCACGTCCTCGCGGACGTCCTCGAGTTCGGATTCGATCTCCTCGACGTCGCTTTCGAGTGCCTCGAGTTCGTCCGTGACGTCTGTGACGTCGTCGACCTCCTCGCGGACGTCCTCGAGCCCGCTTTCGACGTCTTCGACGTCGTCCTCGAGCGATTCGACGTCGCCTGCCACGTCCTCGACATCCTCGAGGCCGTCTTCGACTTCTGCGGTCCGGTCTGCCAGGTCGTCGACCTCGTCGGTCACCGACTCGAGGTCGTCCTCGACGTCGTCGGTCCGATCGCCGATCTCGTCGACGTCGTCTTCGATATCGGTCGTCCAGTCGGTGAGCGTCTCGATTTCGTTCTCGGTGTCGTCGAGTCGCTCCTCCGTTTCGTCGACCTGTTCAGTCATCGACTCGAGGTCGTCCTCCAGCGAGGCCAGGTCCTCGCGGAACTCGTCGAGGATGTCGCTTGCGGTGCCGTTCTCGCTGATGAACTCCTCGAGTGCACCGGTGTAGGCGGCGACTTCCTCGACGCGGGACTGGAGGTGGTCGAGTTTCGCGAGGTCGGCCGGCGTCGGCTCGCCGGCGTCCTCGTCGTCACTCTCGCGTTCGATCTCGAGTTCGGACTGGAGGGTCTCGAGGTCGTCGTCGTCGACTTCGTCGTTTCGAATCTCCTCGGCGAGCCGTTCCGCGACGGAGCGATCGGTCAGTTCGTCGGCGACGGCAGCCGGGTCGACGGTAACGTCGCCAGTGGGAGACGCGTCGCCGGCCGGGTCGTTGCCGGTCGACGTCTCGTCGGCCGCTGGCTCGGTTTCGGAGATGGCGTCGGTCGCAGATTCGGGGGTCTCGTCGACTGCCGGTGCATCCTCCGTTTCCGGTTCCGCTGGCTCCGATTCAGCGAGTTCCGAGTCGGTGTTCACGGTGGCGTCCTCGGACTGGACGTCCGCTTCCGGCTCTGCCGTCAGTTCGATACCGTCCTCGTGGTCCGGTTCGTCGTCGGTCGCTTCCTCCTCGTCGAACCCGAGGTCGATATCGGGCGCGTCTTCCTCGTCGTCCTCGTCGTCGGGCGAGTCGACCGGTTCGGCGTCGACGTCCTCGAGGTCGAGGTCCAGACCGCCTTCCGCCTCCGTGTCGGGAGCAGGGTCGTCGCTGGCGTCGGCTGCTGCCGGTTCGTCGTCCGCAGCGGGGGGTGTGTCGGAAGTGGAGGTGTCGTCCGATTCGCCGACGACGCTCTCGCCAGTCTCGCTGTCTTTCAGCCCGGGGACGGACTCGGAGCCACCGGAGATCATCTCTTTGACGGCACGGTCGCTCTCGCCGGAGACGATGCTGTCGATGACCGCGTCGTCGACCTCGTCGCTGGTCGACCGCTGTTCGTCCGGGTTCACCTCGACGATCGTCGGCTCCGTCATGAAGTCCGCGGCGGCGCCTTCGTCGTCGATCCGGATGCCGTACACCGTCACGAGCCGTTCGCCCGCCTCGAGCGTGTGCGTGAACTCGACGTGGTTGTCCTGGAAGGCCGTCCAGTCGTCGCTGTGGTATTCGGGGTGGAACCCGATCTTGTCCATCGGGAACGAGTCGGGGATATCTTCGGAGAGTCTAAATTCGACCGTACTGTCGCGCTGGGATTCGATCTCGAAGCGGATCGCAGGAACGGGGAACTCCTCCGCCGTAAACGTCTTTCTGACGTTTAGCCCGTCGGCGCTGACTTCGATCACGTCGTCCGCGTCGGCGATGCTACTCATGAGACTAACGTTACCGTACCATTACTATAAATGGTGCGGGGAATTGTGACGAATTATATATCAGTTCGGTCACCGATCTCGACGACCTCGAGCCGTTCCGGGTGGTCGAAACTCGCGGCGTGGTGATGAAGGACGGTCGGATCGGCGGTCAGTCCTTTCCACATGTCCCAGTGGCTTGGCAGGAGGCGGTCGAACTGGAGGCTCGATGCGGCCTCGACGATCTGGTTCTCGTCGTTGTACCACCGCGTCCGTTTGGGTTCGCGGGTTTCTTTGTCGGGAATCTGCCCGACGGTGCCGAACGCGAGCACGCCGAGGTCGATGTCGTACTCTTCGCCGATCCGATCGAACGCGTCGCTGGGCTTCGTATCGCCGCCGTGGAAGAAGGTGCCCGCGTCGTGTTCGATCACGTAGCTCACCGGATGGGTCGCGTCGGGGTCGTGGGCCTCCTCGACGTGGATCGTGAACTCACCGATATCGAAAGTGTCGCCCTCCGCAATCTCCGACAACTGGTCCTCGGAGACGTCCCACTCCTCGGTCCAGTTCTCCTCTTCCCGTGCGACGGTCAGACTATCGTCGGGTGCGTAAAACGTCGCGTCCGTGTTCTCGAGGATCGGTGCCTGGCTCGGCCCGTGGACGTGGTCGGTGTGTTCGTGGGTCGCGAGCACGGCGTCGGCCTCGGCGACGTCGTCGGGGTCGAACGGCACCGGGATCATCCGGACCGTCCGTGGCGGGTCGCCGAGTCCGAGGTAGGGGTCGATGAAGAGCGTCGTTCCGCCGGAGCCCTTGAGAACGAAGCCGTTGCAGCCGAGATACCAGACGGCGACGCCGTCGGGCGTCGCCTCCTCGACGTCGCGAACGAGCCAGTCTCCCCAGTCGCTTTGCATACTCGAGAGGTCGTGAACCGACTGGGTAAGTGTTGTTGTCTCGATTTCGAACGCCAACCACGGTCGATGACAGCCGAGAAAACGACGCTACACCGACTGACCGACCGAGATGAGTGTCTCGCAATCGTCGGCCGTTCGAACGTCGACGCCGTAGACGCGTGGTTTCGCGTCGTCGTCTTCGTTCCCGTCGATCCAGGTAGTACAGACGATCCGTTCCTCGCTGGTCGACACTCGATCCGAGTCCGCCTCGTACTCGAGGAGTCCGACGTCGGAGAGCGTCGACAGGTGCCCGTGGACGAGCGACGTGTGGACGCGGTCGATCCGATCCTGGGTTACGTCGCGTTCGGTCGTCGCGGCCTCACGAGCGGCGACGGCGCGAGCGAGTTCCGCGGTCGTCAGTGGACGATTAGCGTCGCTGAGCGCGGAGAGGGCGGCCAGTCGGCGTGGTTCCGCAAGCGCGTGAAACGCTGCGTCGAGTTCGTCGCTCGAGGCGTCGGTTCGACCGGAGACGATCTCCACGATCTCCGGGTCGTCGTACGCCCAGTGGTCGGTCGTCGTGACGGTGCCGTCGTCCACCGTGACGAGGTCAGCGTCGCGCAGTGCCGGCAGTAATCGATGTGTGCAGTCGATCAACGCACGGTCGTGGTCGTCGTCGCTGACCGCGTCGACCGGTTTGTCGTTCGTTACTGCAGCGACCTCGAGTGCAAGGTCGTTTTTCCCGATTCCGTCCGGCGATCGCTCGTACGCGAGTCGGAGAACCTCCCGTCGGCTCTCGTCTGCCAGTGCTCGAAAGACGTCCGCTCGAGAGTCGGTCGGTCGGCCGTCGGCAGGTGAGTTAGTCATCGACTACTGGTCCGTCCTGTTCGGGCAAAAGAACTGCTCCAAACTAGTTTGGAAGAAGTGGAGTATTACGCCTCTGCCGCTGAAATTCTCCAGAACCTGTGATTCACGAATCGATGAAAAAGAGAACGAATCGAGGACCGACCGGTACGTCGCAGACGAGGAGCAGATATAGTAGCCGCTGCAAGTCAATGCACACCTGATCGCACGACAACTGTGCGATCAGTGTGTAAATAGTTGCAGTTGTTACTATAGAGAGCGAACGCGACGACGGTCCGCCAGAGGACCCCATCGACGCCGGACCAGTCGAGAACGACGCCCAGAACTGAACGCGGTCGGGACGGCCAGCGGCGATTCGGTCCCGACTCGAGACTGCAGTCGGTCGAGTTCGACCGACTACCAGGTTCCGTGGAAGGTGTCGAAGGAGAGTTCGTCGAGCGGTTTGTTGCCGACGGCGATCTCGTACTCGCCGGGGGTGAGCATCGGCTTGTGGAACTGCGGGCCGTCGTCGGTCGTGATCCGCGGACAGCCGGTGTTGACGAACGCGTCCATGTCGAAGTTCCGCAGCCGATCGGGGGTGACCTCGTCCATCGTGATGAGGTAGGCGTCGTCGTTGTCCTCGAGGATCTCCTGGGCGGTCTCCCAGCGTCCCTGGCCGATCTTGGTACAGAAGATGACGCCCCACTTCTTGGCGTCCATCGCCTTGTGGACCGAGGCGTAGCGCTGTTTCATGAACTTCTCCGTGTCTGCGGCGGTGACGACGTTGTTGACGGGGTCGGCGATGACGACGTGTTTCTCGGGGTGTTCCATCGCCAGACCGAGCGGGTGGAACTTCCCGCCGCCGACGTACAGTACCTGGTCCGCGGGGACGTCCGCGCTCGCGTAGTTACAGCCCAGGACCTGCCCCTCGTGGGTCAGTCGGTCGTCCCCACGGCGGCTGTGGACCTCGTAGCCCTGCTCTTCGAGGAATTCACGCATTTCCTCGTAACGGTTCATATGCTGAGCCGTCGTCACGAGCCCGACGTCCGCCGTCTCGTCGGGTGACTCGAGGGTATCCAGGGCTTCCTCCATGATCGGCAGGACGTCGACGTTCGAGAACAGCGGGACGTAGATCACCTTGTCCGTGTCCTTCATCGGGGAGTGACCGAAGTGGACGAAGACGTCGGTGCGTTTCATCAGGTAGGTGTCGAGGTCGCAGGCACCGTAACAGGGCTGTCCGGAGAGCATGAAGGTGACGTCGTCGCTGGTGCGTTCCCGGAGGTCGTCGGCGACGGCGGGACCGCGCCGTTTCAGTCCCTCGGGGAACTGCAGTCCGACCTTGGTCGCGTCTCGTTCCTCGATCGCCTCGATGATCTGCTCGAGTTCGTAGTCCCACTCGCGATCGTGTTTGAGACGCATTCCGGTGTTCCGAAGATCCCCTTCGGTGTACTCCGACTCCTGACTCATTAACCGCGGTAACGGCCACGGACGTATAACGCCGACGCTTCACGATCCTTATTTTCGATCCTGGTACTGGCGACCCAACAGTCATAGTACTGGAGTCTAAACGAGGGTGTAATGTCAGCTGAGGAGTCCACAGACGGGTATCTCTTCGACCTCTACCGCCAATATATCGGCGAACCGGAGGATCGGACCGACGTCTACGTCGGCTTCGGACTGTTCCTGGGCGGCATCGGTCTCGCCGTCGTCGCCCTGCTGCTCTTTCTCTGGAGTACGACGCTCGAGGCTCGCTCGTCGGCGTACTTCGCGTGGGTCGAACCGGCGTACATGGTCGCGATGCTGTCGGTGCCGCTGGCGCTTCTCGGCGTCGTCGTGTTGCTTCCGTCCGAACGACGCATGCTCTATACGTCGATCGCCGGCGTCGCGATTACGTTCGGTGCCGTCGTCGGCTTCTACGTGGCCTACCCCGAAGACTGGCTGTACGGCGATGACTACACCGTCGAAATCGTCGCAACGTACGCGATCGGACTCGCTGGCGTCGCCGCCTCGACCGGCGCGGCGCTGATCGCCCACTACCTGGATATGGCCCAGACCGTCGACCGCCTCGAGGAAGCGACCGAGGAGACGGAGACCGAATCCTACACCGACGAGGAGATTCAACAGGACATCGACGACGCGATGGCCGACGTCGAACTCTCCTGGGGCGGCGTCGAGAAGAACGACAACACCCGTCTGAGCTTCTCGGACCACGAGTTCGACGACGTCGAAGTCGACACGAGCGCCGGGACGACGACGACGCGTTCTTCCGGGATCGACGCGCAGGTCAACAGCCTCAAGGGGCTCAAAAGCGGTGAATCGAAGACGACGACCTCGAGTGCAACTGTCGACGAACAGACCGAAAAGCTGCGAGAACTCCGCGAACAGAAGCGGGCAGAGGAGGAGACAGACGACGAGGGCGACGCGAAAGCGAAACTTACCTCGATCGTCGACCGATTCCGGGCATTCGTCGGCAAGAAGTAATCCTCTCTTACTTTCAGGGAGATAGTATATTTACCATTAATTCGAGATTGAAATTAATAGACATAGATTTATAATCCGTCAGCCGCCTTGCTCAACTATGGCCAAAGGCCTAGACGTCGGTACGATGAACATCCTGTCTGCACAGCAGGATGGGAACGACACGGTATTCGTGCAACAGCGCAACTCCTTCGTCGAGATCGAGTACTCGGATATGGCCGAGCAGATGCTCTCGCGGAGCGAAGTCCTCCACATTCGCAAGGACGATAAGGTCTACGTCGTCGGCGACGACGCCTTGAACTTCGCGAACATCTTCAACAAGGAGACTCGCCGGCCGATGAAACACGGGATCCTCTCGAACGACGAGCAGAGTGCGATCCCGATGATGAAGCTCATCATCGAACAGGTCGTCGGCGAACCCGGCTATCCCGACGAGAAACTCTACTTCTCGACGCCTGCCGACCCGATCGACTCGGATCTCTCGACGCTGTACCACCAGAAGACGATCGAATCGTTCCTCAACGACATGGGCTACGACGCAGAGCCCATCAACGAGGGGATGTCCGTCATTTACAGTGAACTCGCGGACAACAACTTCACCGGACTGGGCATCTCCTTCGGTGCCGGTATGACCAACGTCTGTCTGTCCTACTACGCCGTCCCGGTCATGAAGTTCTCCGTCGCCCGCGGTGGCGACTGGGTCGACGAACAGGCCGCTCGCGCGACTGGCACGCCCGTCGACAAGGTGACCTCGATCAAGGAAGACGACTTCGAACTCGACTTCACGACCGACGTCGGTGGCGTCGAAGGGGCGCTGTCGATCTACTACGAGAACCTGCTCGATTACGTCATCGACAACATCGTCTCGGAAGTCGACGACGAAGACGTCGAGGAAGGACTGGACGTGCCCGTCGTCGTCACCGGCGGCACCTCGAGTCCGGACGGCTTCGAGGAACTGTTCCGTGACCACCTCGAGGAGGCGAACATTCCGTTCTCGATCAGCAGCGTGAGCCACGCGGACGAACCGCTTTACAGCGTCGCACGCGGTGGTCTCGTCGCCGCCCGCTCCGACGAGGACGTCGATACGGGAGAGGCGGTCGCCGAAGACGACAACGAAGAAGAGGAAGCGGAAGCCGCAGCTGCAAACGAGTAACTACTCCGTTTTCCGTTCGTCACCGACGATTCGAAGGCGCCCGAACGCCGGTCACTCCTCGTAGAACCGATTGAAGGCGTCCCGCCAGGATTCGGCGTCTTCCTCGTCGGGTTCGTGTTCGACGGGGATGTCCGCGTACTCGCAATGTGGACAGGTAATGGTCGAGACCTCCCCGAGGGTGAGTTTCTCGAGCGAGCGCTGACATCGGGGGCACTCGTCCATACGTAGTCGTGCTCCGGACCGTCCTTAACTCTATATGAAATTGTTTTTTGGCTGAGTGTTTCGCTGCCGGATCCGGGTTCGAACCCGATCTGCCGGCCAGCCTATTACTACTGCGTATTCAACAAAGCTTTTGTATGCGGCCTATGTATGGGGTAGTAATGAGTACCACTTCGTCCCCCGACCAGCCGTCACCGATCGAGTGTTGTGATCAGACCGACGTCACCCCCGTGAGCATCGACGCGGCCGCCCTCGAGTCGACCGCGCCTGGCTACCTCCGCGACCTCAAACGCGAACTGGCGGAAGCGAACCTCTCGCCGACCTCGCTGACCATCAACGCCTGTTTCGAGGAAGACTGCTCGCTGGCGACTCAGGAGGAAGTCGACCGCATCCGAAGTCACGTACGTGCAGGCGCGTTCCTCGGTGTCGGCTCCGTCGTCGTCTCCGTCGACGACGTCGAAAACCCCGAAAAAGTCCGTCCCGCGCTCGCGGCCTGTGCCGAACGAGCCCAGCGGGAAGGGATCGTCCTGGAACTCGAGGGGCCTATCACGCTCGAGGAGTAACCTGGACGCGATGGCACCGTCCCGGCGGACGCTCGCTCGCGAACTCGAGTCGATAGCTGACTTTTCCGATCCGTCTCCCGACCTCGAACAGTACCTCACACCGCCGGAGATCGCCGCCCACCTCTGTCACCTGGCCGGTTTGCAGGGAGACCTCGAGCGCCCCGTCGCCGACCTCGGAACGGGAACCGGAATGCTGGCAGTCGCAGCCTCGCTCGCAGGCGCACAACGGGTCGTCGGAGTCGACGTCGACCCGGACGCGCTCGCAGTCGCCCGCGACAACGCAGCCCAGGTCGGTGGCGACGTCGACTGGATCGTCGGCGACGTAACCCGACCGCCGCTGTCTCCTGACGCCGACGTAACCGTCGTCTCGAATCCCCCATTTGGCGCACAGCGCGGAAACCGACACGCCGATCGCGAGTTTCTCGAGACCGCCCGAACGATCGCCTCGGTCTCCTACACGATCCACAACGAGGGGAGCCAGGAGTTCGTCGAATCCTACGCCGCAGACGAGGGCGGCGAGGTCACCCACGCGTTCCGGGCACCGTTCCCGATCGAACGGCGGTTCGAGTTCCACACCGAAGCACGCGAGACGCTCGAGGCGGAAGTGTTCCGGATCGAGTGGCGATAACGATACGGACTGCTGTGAGTCATCGACGGCGCAACCGCGACCCGTTTTGCGGTTGTACCGTAACTCGTTCCAGCAGACCGTTTCACCCCTCGAGGTGGCTGATCCGGGCATACCGGCCGGCCCGCCAGCCGGCGACGAGTGCGACGAGAGTGCCGACGACGAACGCGATGGCGAACCCGATCAGGTAGACGTCCGGCGGCGTCCGGACGAGGTCGTCGAAACTCACGACTTCGGCCCCGATCCGGTTCAGTCCGTTCGCGAGCAGTGGCGTCGCGGCGAGTCCGGCGAGACCGCCGAGGAGTCCGATCACGAGCCCCTGTGCGCCGATCGTTCCCGCGAGGAGCCACCGCGAGAGGCCGATCGCCCGGAGCGCGGCCAGTTGTTCGCGTTGCTGGGCGGCGACGAGCGCGAACAGGTTGACCGTCAGGACGACGCCGCCGACGATCGCGAGGCCGACCAGGGTCGCGCCGCTTGCGACCACGAGCGGCTGTTCGCCAATCATCGCCTCGACCTGCTCGTCGCTGGTGCGCACGTCGTACTCCGGATACGATTCGTCCAGGTCGGCGGCGACTTCCTCCCGGTCGGCGTCGTCGGCTACGTCGGCCGTCAGGAAGGTCGCACGGTCGGTTCCGGAGGTGCCGGCGACCGCCTGCAGGTCGACGAGTGGCATCGTCACCGTCTCCGAGCCCAGATACTGCGAGTAGTAATCAGAGGTCCCGACGACGGTGAACTCGTACTCCGGTGCCGTCTCCCGACTGGTGCCGACGTAGAGCGTGTCGCCAACCGAGACGTCGAGACTCTCCGCGACGCGGGGGTCGAGCACGATCTCGTCGGTCGCCGGTTCGTCCCGGCGGGGCTCGTCGCTCTCGTAGGCGTCGTCAGGCGTCTCGAACCCTTCTCCGTCCTGAAAGTCGAACCCCTCGTGAGTCTCCTGGACGCCGACTGCGGGTCGTCGTTCCAGTTCGTCCGGCTCCGTCCCGACGTAGACGTCCTGAAGTGCGATCGGCGTCGCGAAGGTGACGTCGTCGCGGTCCGTCAGTTCCGCAGCAGTGCCGTGAGCGCCGACGATCGGATTCTCGGTCCCGCTGGCGGCTGGATCGACGGGCTCGCTCGAGATCCAGATGTCCTGATCGGCGTTCTCGAGTCCGTCCTCGCCAGTCTCGACGACGCCGATTCCGAGTCCGGCAAGCAGCGTCACCGAGAGTACCGCGAGTGCGACCGCGAACACGGCAAGGGCAGTCCGTCCGGGCGACCGGCGGAGCTGGGCGGCAGCGATACCGACGATCGCCCGCGCTCGAACGAGGCTGGTGGCGATCATCGGCCCACCTCCTCGAGAACGGACGTTCGCGCCGCGATCGCCATCGGATAGGGAACCGCGACGGCCCCAGACACGAGTCCGACGGCGACGGCGTAGGGGACGAAAAGCGGGTGTGCCTGGGCGATCGTGTCCGACGTAACGACGGCGTCGAGGAGTTCGATCCCGGCGATCCCCAGCGCAGCGCCCAGGAGTGCGCCACAGACGGTCGTCACGATCGTCGACAGCCCCACGACTGCGAGTCGGCTCGAGGTCGGAAAGCCGATCGACTCGAGGACCGCCAGCGTTCGCCGGTCCTCGTCGACGGTCATTCCCGCGGTCGTCGCGACGAACGACGTACAGATCGTCAGCCCGACGATCAGCGCGAGGAGGCTGGTCGCGAACGCGAGGCCGTCGTCGAACAGCGCCGAGGGGTCGGTGGCGTCGTCCGTCTCGATCGCAGCGTCGGGGTACTCCTCGCTCGCGGCGGCGGTCGCGGCCTCTTCGTCGCCCCACACCAGTACGTGATCGGCGAGTTCGCCGTCGGCCGCACCGGAGACGTCCTGGAGTTCGCTCAGGTGGACGAGCGCGACGGGGGCCTCGCTCTCCTCCGGCCCGTCCTCGACGGCAGTAACCTGTACCGTCGGCGTCGGCACTTCGTCGCCACCGGCACTCTCGAGTCCCGAGACGGCGAGATCGTCGCCGCTCGTGGCCTCGAGTCGCTCCGCCGCGGACGAGGAGAGGACGATCTCTCGCTCCCGCGGTCCGTCGTAGGCACCGTCGGCGTAGTGTGGATCGCCGGGCTCGAGCCCCCCGGTCGACAGACCGGCGACGGTTCTGTTCTCGTCGTCCGGAACGACGCCGACGACGAGAATCGTCCGTGGCTCGCCGTCGTCGCCAGCCGACTCGAGTCGAACCCTCTCGACAAGTACCGGCGACGCGTGGTCGACACCGTCGTCTTCGCGGATCGTCTCCGTGCGCTCGTTCGTCTCGCCGAGTCGCGGCCCTTCGACGCCGTCGACCGTCGAGATCGTTCCGGACCCTTCCGGGGCGACGGTGACGTCGGCGTCGTCTTCGTTCGTGACGCCGCCGTCGGCGAGCGCCAGCGCCATCCCCGTCACGATCAGCAAAAGCGCGATCGTCAGCGCGACGGCGGCCGTCATCGCCGCGATCCTGCCCGATCTGGTCCGTGTCGCGCGTTTCCACAGCCGACCTACCGAGAGCGAGACGACGCCAGCCCAGCGCGATCGGCGGCTCCCGTCGCCGTCAGTTCCCATCCATCACCACCCGGCCGTCACGGAGCGAGATCACCCGATCGGCGACCGACAGCGTGGCCTCGTCGTGGGAGGCGACGAGCACAGCCCGGTCGCCGTCGCGACCGACGTCGGTCAACAGTTCGAGGACGTCTTCGCCTGTCGCGGTGTCGAGTTCGCCGGTCGGCTCGTCGGCGACGATGACGTCCGGGTCCGTTGCGAGCGCCCGTGCGAGAGCCACACGCTGACGCTCGCCGCCGCTCAACTCGCCGGGGAGGTGTGTGGTTCTGTCGCCGAGTCCGACCTCCTCGAGCAGCCGTTCGGCTCGCTCCCGGCGACTCGAGCGGCCGACGCCGGCCTGAACGAGCGGCAGGGCGACGTTTGCCCGCGCCGACAGCGACGGGAGCAGGTGAAACCGCTGGAAGACGATGCCGACGTGACGCCGGCGCAGTCGCGTTCGCTTCCGATCGGAGAGTTCGGTGACGTCGGTTCCCAGCAGTGAGACCGCCCCCTCGGACGGAACCAGCAGTCCCGCAACGGCGTGGAGAACCGTCGACTTGCCGCTCCCGCTTGGCCCTTTCAGGCCGACTACTTCGCCGGTCTCGACCCTGAGTGAGACGTTTCTGAGCGCGGTGACCGACCGCTCGGCTCCCGCCCCGTACTCGTGGCTCACGCCCTCGAGACGGACGGCCGTCGTCCGTTCAGTACGGTCGCGTGTGCGAGACCCCGCTGTGGCCGTCTGCCGTCGTGATCGTTCGAACATCGGTTCGGTCAGTTGCACGAGGAGACGGCCCACCGGGGCATTGTTTCACACTCGCTTCTCCCGGTTGGGTTCGGTTACAGCGCGTCGCAGGGCGACGCCGTCCGTCGAAACGTCCACGTACAGCCGACTGTCCGGTGCAGTAACGAGACCGAACTCAGCCGTCGTAGGTTTCTTCGCTCGCGACGGCGACGACCGTTTCGTCCGTCATCGCGTAGATCGTTCCGTCCTCGTGTTCGAACTGCACACCGGCGGCGGACGTCGACTCGTCGGTCTCAGGGATAGCCGCAGTCTCGGCGATGCCGGTCTCGGCCGAAGCGACCTCGAGACGGAACTCGCCGTCCTCGGAGAGTACCGTGATCGTCCTGTTTTCGACCAGGACGTCGGCCTGCACCTCGCTGGACTCGTATACGACCTGCTGGTCTTCGCCGCGTTCGGCCATCCGAATCTGGTAGACGGGTTCGTTGCCGACCGGTTCCCAGCCCGCGCGTTCGACGACGACGCTCGAGCGCCAGCCCGGACCGCCGACCGTGACGGTTTCGTTACCCGTGTACGCGAGGTGCTGTTCGGTGACTGCCTCGATCCAGAGGTTCCGTTGCTCGCTCGCGACGATGACGCCGCTTGCCTCGAGTCCCTCGCCTAGCTGGTCGATACCGAAGTCGGAAACGAGTTCGTTCTCGACGTCCTCGGCGTACTCGATCGTGTAGTCCTCGATTTCGATCGCCGACTCGGGCGATTGTGGACTCGCGTCGACCGCGACGACGTTGACGGGGATAGCCATCCCGACGAGAGCGGCGAGAACCAGCAACACGACGAGCAACGCCCCGCCGCGGCGACTGTAGCTCGACAGATTCGTCGTCCGTTCGGTCCGGTAGCCGCCGGCTATCTCGTGGATTCGACCGAAGTCGGGACTGCTCGAGCGTGCAAGTTCGAGGGGGCGATCGACTGCCCACTCCGAGCCTCGCAGACGAACGAGGAAGCGTTCGACTCGCTTCGGGAAGAGAGAGCGTTCGGATGCGTAGAGCGCAAGCGTGATCACGAGCGCGAGCGCGACGACGAGTGCGACGCCGGGGCCCTGGAACAGGTAGAAGGAGTTGCCCTCTCCGAACCAGTAAATCTGCCAGAGGCCACTCGAGATCGCATAGAGGACGAGCGCGAGCCAGAGGTGGAACGGATCGGGCCGGTTGTTCCGCCACTCGATGAGGGCAATTCCAAGCACGAGACCGATGAAGAAGCCGAGTGCGTGGCCCTGGATGGCGATACCGGCCCACGACGGCGGCGTCGGTGGAGCGGGTTCGGCGACGTAAACGTGGATCGGATTCTGTAACGCGCTGTAGACGGTATACAGCGCGCTCTGGACGCCAAGCGTTGCGATCAACGTCACGATCGGGTAGTGAACGAGCGCGAAGGCGGCGAACGCGAAGACCACGCCCGAGAAACCGATCACGGGACCGAGTGCGAAGAGACTGGTGAGCAGTCCGACGCCGATCACGACCAGTGGGAATACGACCAGCGCGCGAATCCAGGGTCGTCGCCACGGTGGGTCGGCTGTGTCGTCGGCGTCTCGTCCCTGTGGATAGTGTCCCCAGGCGAACTCGGCGATCGGTGCGGCGACGAGCGTCCCGACGAGATTACTGATGAGATGGCCGGGACCGGCGTGGGAGAACGACGCCGTCGCGATCCCGAGCGGATAGAAGTACGACCAGGAGCGGTAGGGAAGCGTGACGGGATCGGAGAAGTCCGAGATACCGTCCTGGACGAACAGGTAGACGGCGAGTACGAACGCGATCACGACGAGGGTTCCCCACGGGATGCCGAGGACGAACCGCGACCGCGCCAGTTCCTGCCAGCGTCCCCCGTGTCCGTATTCTCTCTCCTGGAGTCGCTTGACGATCGCGACGGAGACGAGAAGCGTACCGAGGACGACAGCCGAAAGCAGTGTCGCGATCGAGAGCATGTGGCTGTGGTTAGACCGGAGCCGTATAGGAATTACCCTCTCGGCACTCGAGTGCGAGGTCGACGATCGTACGGGAGTCCGTGGAACCGCCTTCGAAAGGTACAAGCGGCTGACGGCCGGATTCGGTGACATGGAACTGCGGGTCACCGATCGGACCGAGGACGAACTCTCGATCGAAATCGCCGGCGAGGACCACACGTTCATGAACGTCCTCAAGGGGGCACTGCTCGAGAACGACGACGTGAGTGCGGCGACCTACGACGTCAATCCGGAACAGTCGGGTGGCCAGACCGAGCCGATCCTGACGATCAAGACCGAAGGCGACGTCGATCCCATCGACGCCCTCGAGGCGTCGGCAGCGGACGTCCGCGAGAAGGCCGTTTCCTTCCGTGACGCGTTCGAAGCAGCAGCCTAACTTCTTTCCTGCGGCGTCGCGACGCCATCGGTCGAGGCGTAGTGCACCCGCCGATCCTCGGCGACCGTCTGACTGACGCGAGCGACCTCGAGCGCACCACCGTCTGGACGGTCGACGATCAGTACCGAATGGCGAGGCGACGCGTCGGCAGTCTGTTCGTAGGGATTCGTCTCGTAGCCGTGGAGGTGAATCCCGTTCTCGAGCGGTTCGACGCGCACCCAGCGATGGGCAACCGAACTCGAGCCATACCCCGACTCGACGACGATCACGATGCGCTCGTCGAAGTCGACTGACTCGAGTGCCGTTCGTGCGTCGCTATCCGTCTTCTCGAGGTCGACGACCGTCTCGAGGTCACGTTCGCTCGCGAGGAGGCGAACGCTGTAAACCCCACCCTCGAGTTCCGTCGCTCGGCCCGCGAGCATGGATTCGGCCAGGCGAACCCCCGAGACACGGTCGAACTCGACTGTCGGTTCAGTCGCCATCCCTTCGCCGAGGTAATCGTCGTTCCACTCCTCCCAGGGCTCCTCGCCCGACGGATTCGGACGCTCGGGGTCGTGTGGTGGCTCGTCGACAACGGGCGTTTCGAGTGGCTCGTTCTTCCCTCGTTCGTCGCCGGGATTCGACGCGGCTGGCCCCTCGAGACAGCCGGCAGTCACGGCCACGAACGCGAGGGTCGTCTCTGTAAGAAGCGCCCGTCGAGACGTGACACTCGTCCGGTCGTCCATACTGCTCGTTCCAGTAGCCGGACCAAGTGTCTTCATGAAGCTCAAAGAACGGTTTCAGCCTAACAGGTTGCGTAGACGACGTAGACTGTCCCGTCGACCTGGTGTAAGTCAACCCCTTCGATCGTGGCGGATCCACCGATAATCTCGTCGCCGACGTCGGACGCGAGCAACCGTTCGGCGACGGCGTCCCCAAGTGCCGCCTCGTCGGTGTACTGTTCGCCGGCGTCAGGGACTGCTACTTGTCCCGCTTCCGGTTCGGCGGTACAGTCCACGTCGAACTCCGAAAGCGGTACACCATCGGGGTCGGCG
The DNA here is from genome assembly GCF_900104065.1 of Natronobacterium texcoconense. NCBI lineage: Archaea > Methanobacteriati > Methanobacteriota > Halobacteria > Halobacteriales > Natrialbaceae > Natronobacterium > Natronobacterium texcoconense. The sequence continues at coordinate 72,377 of NZ_FNLC01000006.1, forward strand.
TCGTCGTACTCGATCGCGATCAGCGCACGGTTCTGGTACTCCGCGAAGGCCGCGAGCCCTGCGTCGAGGGATCGCGGATCGTCGCGCTCGGCCTCGAGTCGTTCGTGAACCACTTCTTCGGTGTCCTCGAGGTCGATCCCTGCGACCGCACTGCCGTTTCCGGGTGCGTCGGGCGGCGTCGGCGTCCCGATCCCCGGCAGGATCGACGCCGGAATGATCCCTGTCGCGAACAGCAGGAAGACGATCCCGACGACGGCGAAGACGGGAAGATAGGGTTTCGCGACCTCGAGCCAGCCTGGTGTGTCGAGTTCCTGGTCGACGTCGTCGTAGGTCTGTTCGGTCTTCTCGAGGTCGGGGTTCCCACAGCGCGAGCAGGGTGGATTGTTCTTGACGTGCTCGCGCCCGCAGTTGGGGCACTTCCAGACGTAGGTCGTCCCCGTGTCGACGGTCCTGGACGCGGCAGTGTCGTCGCTCTCGCGGACGATCGCCTCCTCGAACTTGTTGTGCCCGCAGTTGTCACAGGGTGGGTCGTTTTCCTCGTGTGGTTTTCCACACCACGTGCACCGCCACTTCACTGGTAGAAAGGCACGACTGCGACTGTATAAGCGTATTGGTAATTGAGGGGTGGTTCCCGGCTGTGTTCACAGGCGAACCGGCACGCCCTGCTCGTCGAGGTATTCCTTGGTTTCTTCGATCGAGTGTTCGTCGAAGTGGAAGATAGAGGCCGCAAGCCCCGCGTCCGCGCCGGCCTCGGTGAAGACATCGTACATGTCCTCGGGACCGCCACAGCCCGAGGAGGCGATGACGGGCGTGTCGACGGTTTCGCAGACGGCTTCGGTCAGCGGGAGGTCGTAGCCGTCCTTGGTGCCGTCCTTGTCGATCGAGTTGACGAACAGCTCGCCTGCGCCACGGGACTCGGCTTCGGCCGCCCACTCGAGGACGTCGATACCCGTTCCCTCGCGGCCGCCTTTCTTCGTACACTCGAACCAGCAGGACTCGCCGTCGACCTCGACGTAGTGCTCGCCTTCCTCGTCGAACCGCCGTCGAGCGTCGACGCTGATGACGATACACTGGCTGCCGAACGCTTTCGCGCCCTCGTTGACGAGTTCCGGACGCTCGAGCGCGCCCGTGGTGATCGAGACCTTGTCCGCGCCGGCCCGCAGCGTCTCCTTGATGTCGTCGGTCGTCCGAATGCCGCCGCCGACAGTGAGTGGGATGAACACCTCGTCGGCGACGCGTTCGACGACATCGAGCATCGTCTCCCGGCCTTCCGCGGATGCGGTGATGTCGAGGAAGACGAACTCGTCCGCGCCGGACTCGTTGTACGCCTTGGCCATCTCGACCGGATCGCCGGTGTATTTCAGGTCCTCGAAGTTGACGCCCGTGTAGACCGCCGGGTTCCCGTCCTCGTCTAAGTCGACGTCGATACAGGGGATGATTCGCTTGGTCAGAGCCATGTGGTCGTTACCGGGAGTTCGCACCGAGGGTAGTAAAGGAGTCTGGATCGGGCGATCCTACGCGAGCAACCGACCGCGGACGGTCTCGACCGCCTCCGGCAGTGCCTCGAGGTGGCTCCGGTACCGAACGTAGTCCCGATACTGGCTGCTCAGCGAGACGTTCGCGTCCGGATCACCACCCGTGGCACGGCGGCGGACGCTGGCGTCGTTCCACTCGAGCGACCGAAGCGTCTCCGCGAGGAGGTAGGCACCGAGCGACGGATCGGTGATCGACCCACCTTCGAAGTCGGCTTCTCGTGCCTGCCGTGCTGCAGCGAGCGCTTCCTGCCGTTCGGCTCGAACGTCCTCGATCGACGGGGCGTGAAGGTCGCCGTCGGCGATCCGATCCCGGACCGTCTCGAACCCACGATACGTCATCTCGAACTCGAGTGCACTATAGAGACCCGTCGCCAGGTCGCCGTCTCGCAATGCCTCTTTCATGCGGCTTTGGGCCCTGTCGACCGGCTGTCTGGCGCGATGAAGGACGAACTCGAGGTACTGGTCGTCGAGGTCACCGAGACCGACGTCCTCGAGCCACCCTTCCTGCTGGGCGGGAAATCCGATCTCGTCGGCGGCCTCGACGGAGTGTTCGAGGGCGTCCTCGAAGGTCGACTCGAGGTCGACATCGTCCTCGTCCTCGCGCCACCGATCCTCGAGGTGCTCCCAGACAGTGGCCGTCGCCGTCGCGGACTCGAGGGAACCGGCGGCTCCGCCGATGTCGAGGACGTCGTCCGTCTCGGAGACACTCCAGCGATCGATGCTCCGTTCGGAGCCCGTGAGATCATTCTCGAGCCGGTAGTAGTACAGCGCCGCCCGTAGAACGCCCGCATCCGCGTCGGAACCACGGTACTCGATCGACTCGAGTCGGTCGGCTACCGCGTCGTCGGCGGCGTCGCGTTCGTCGCGGAGTTCGGCGACCAGCGACTCCCGGTCGGCGTCGACGGCGAGCCACGACGTCGCCGCGGTTCGTGCGGATTCGCGGGCGTCTCGGGAATCGTGTAGCGCATGGTACTGTGCCACGCCGGTCGCATCAGCGGCCTCGTCCCAGGTGGTCGCCGCCTCGTTGCGACTCTCGACGATCGACTCGCGAACGACGCCGTTGGGCACGTGTTCCGGCTCCAGCGGATCGGGGACCTCCGCTACCAGCGCGTCGACGCGCTCGAGCGCGTCCGCGAGTGCGCTCTCGTCGGGTCGAATCGGGACCGGCCACTCGATCGTGGGCTCGTCGGCCCCCTCGAGGACGCGCTCTGCCTCATCCTGGGAGAATACGAGAGACGACGACGTCCCGTCGTCTTCCCAGGGGAGGGCGCTACAGCCGGCGACGGCGACGCCAGAGACGGCCCCGAGTCCGGCGAGGAGCTGGCGGCGTGTCCGCAGTCCGTCGTCGTTCGCTCCCGTCATTCGTCCTCACCCGTGCTCACGCTCGTGTTCAGGGTTATCGAACTCGAGTTCTCGTCGCCGTCGTCCTCGACCCGGTGAGCGACTGCGGAGTCGGGACACGCCGCGCTCTCGGAACTGCCGCCGCTCGAGGGCCGGTCGTCGTACGGTCGGTCGACGCGGATGACGGTCGCTTGCATCCGGTCTCTGTCGGCTTCACACGGTTCCGTCGGCGGCTTCAGTGGCCGGCAGAACGACGCCCGGAACTGGTCGTCGTCTGCCTGAACGCCGAGTAGCCGCCGTTCGTAGCAGTCCTCGATCGTCCGCTGGTGGACGACGACTGACTGGGTCTCGAAGTCGGTTTCCCCGAGGAAGTCACGAATCTCGTTTTCGTCGTCCCCGAGGCCGGGATCGATCCAGAGTGTGTCGGCGTCGTCTTCCGAGAGGACGAACAGCCGCGAGCGCCTGTATATCGAGGGCCGAACGTCGTCTTCCGCTTTGGCCTCTCGAGCCTCGTCCTCGCTACGATACACGAAGTAGTCGGCGTCGTCCGCTCGGACGGACAGCGACTCGTACTCGTGGGTCGATTCCGGTCTCCGTCCTTCGGTTGTACCGTAGTCACTAGCAGAGTTGCTCCGGCTCTCGCTCTCGCCGACACAGCCAGCGAGGGCTATCGTGGCCCCTGTCGCGGCGGCGAGAAGGCGTCTGCGGGAGAACGCATCACGTCTGGAGGGCATTGCAGCCTGCTTGTCGCCCGTTCAGTAAATATCTCTGGGTGATACGTTCACGCCGGTAGCGAGACACGCGTCGCGGTAGGTGTATTTAAGACGCCGAGGGAACAACGCCCGCACATGGCAGACGACACGGAGCACGACACGGATCACGACTCGGCCGCGGACGTCGGGCACGACCTCGAGGCCGAGCGAACGACTGCACCGATGAGTGACTACTCCTCGCGGGCCGTCGCTATCGGCTTTCTCGTCCTGGTCGTCGGAGCAGCGATCGCGTTCGGCATCCCGCTCGGCGCAATCGCGCTGTAAGCGTCGAAATACGGGTTAGAAGACGTACTCGTCGTCGTGGCCCATCATACCGTCGTCTTCGAGGCCGGTGCCGCCACCGGTGGTTCCTTCCTCTTCGTCCATCGGCCCGCTGGTCTTGTAGGCCTTGATGCCCGTCGAGAGGAGGTCCTCGATCGCCTCCTCGCGGTTGACGAACTCACCGCGTTCGACCATCTGGGCGATCTGCATCTCGAGGTGCTCGGGGATAGTGATCTCTACTTTCGGCATCTGATTCCGCTTTCGGCGAGGGGGTATTTAGGTTTGACGGGGAATATGCACGAACCGAAAAGCGACGCTACCGACCCCTTCGACGTGGGGTGATCGATGCGGTCTCCTGTAACGAGCGGTCGGTGCACCACAGGGTGGTCGCGGGTGCACCGGCACTGACTACAGCAGTCCGTCCAACCGCCGCGTTCGCGGCGGTTACCGACTTCCCATCATCGAGTCGATCGCGTTCTTCAGCGTCGTCCCAGGCTGGGTAATCGAGTCCAGTTGCTGGCGCATCTTGCGCTGGTTGAAGTAACTCGCGAACGCGAGGATCGTCGGCGGCCAGAGGCCGACGAACAGCCCCCGTTCTCGATCACCTCGCAGGAAGAAGTAGTACCACGCGAGGCCGACCGAGGCCGCTGACGCGAGGAACGCGGGGCCGATAGCCTGTTCGCCGACTTCTTCTGCTGCCTGTCCTGACATTTCCCGTTCCGTAATCTGCTGTCTACTCGCCATGCGGTAACAGAGACGCCGAGACCCTACTAAGGGATGGCGAGGGTTTCGAGAGGTATCCTTCGACTTGTGATGCTATCGTGACTGTTTCGAACCGTTTCGGGATCGACGCCGTCCAGCCAATACGGAGTTACTCGCGTCGATCGACCCGTTCGATCCGAGCGCGTCGACGCGTGGCGTCACACCTACGTAGCTCGCCACGTACTCCCCCTATATGACGAACGTAACCGACGTTACGGACCTCTATCAGGAGTTCGGCGACGAACGGCTGCCGCCGGGACAGCGCGAGACGTCGGCGTTTCCCGTCCTCTCGAAGAGCGGTACGCCGGAGTTCGACCCTGACACTTGGGAGTTTACCGTCACCGGTGCCGTCGACGAGGAACTTACCTTCTCCTGGGACGAGTTTCGTGACCTCCCCGCAGAGACCCAGCGACAGGACTTTCACTGCGTGACTGGCTGGAGCAAGTTCGACTGCGAGTTCACCGGCGTTTCCTTCCCCGAACTCGCCGAACGTGCCGGCGTTTCCGACGACGCCTGCCACGTCATGTTCTCCGCGCTGGACGACTACACGACGGACCTGCCGCTCGAGGACTGCATGCGCGAGGAAGTCCTGTTCGCGTGGGCGTTCGACGGCGAGGAGCTCCCGCCGGACCACGGCGGCCCGCTTCGGGTCGTCACGCCCCACAGATACGCCTACAAGGGCGCGAAGTGGGTCGACGGCGTCGAGTTCCTCACCGAATCCGAGCCGGGCTACTGGGAACGGCGTGGCTACTCCCAGACTGCCAATCCGTGGCAAGAGGAGAGATATAGTTAGGCTGAAGGTCGGGCGGTCCCGAACTGTGCTCGATGGACAGGACGTCGGGTGAGAGCGGGGATCGAAGTCGGCTCGCGACCGAGGTCGACGCCGGCACCGATCCCGGGTACGATACCAGTGGACTCGAGCTAGTGAGCCACAGTCGCCAGCTCGAGGATGTTTCCTTCGGTGCGGTCGTCGACGCGGACGGCGAGACGCGAATCCAGTGGGCGACGCCCGACGGCCTCGAGATCGTCGGCCGGGGCGAGGCCGTTCGAATCGTCGCGACAGGTCCGGACCGTTTCGACGCCGTTCGCCGGCAGGCAAGCCGGGTTTTCGATCGGGTCGACCACGACGGACCGGACGTCGCTCGCCCCAGAGCGTTCGGCGGCTTCGCGTTCCACGACGGTCACGAACCGGACGACGAGCCCTGGAGCGGATTCGACGCGGCCTCGTTCGTGATCCCACGCGCGCTCGTCGTCAGAAGCGACGACGGAACGTGGCTGACGGCTGTCGGTGAAACCGAAACCGACGCCGAGGATCGACTCGAACGCTGGTCAGATCGGCTGGCCGACCTCCCTGCGATGCGCTCGAGCGGGTCGGGCCCCGGTGTCGACGAGACCACGAGAAGTACCACACCTGAGGAGTGGACCGACCAGGTCGAGTCCGCTCTCGAGCGAATCGACGAGGGCCGACTCACCAAGGTCGTGCTCGCACAGGCGCTGTCGATCGACCTCGCGGACGACCTCGACGTCGCGGCGACGCTCGAGCGACTCCGACGTCGATACCCGAACTGTTACCGGTTCCTGATCGGCCACGAGGTCGGCGGGACCTTCTTCGGCGCGCCGCCGGAGCGACTGGTCGCCAAACGTGGCGATCACGTCGAGACCGAGGCACTGGCCGGCTCCGTCGCCCGGGGTGACACCCCCGAAGCCGACGAGGAGTACGCCAGCACGCTGTTCGACAGCGACAAGGTCCAGCGCGAGCACGGTCTCGTCGCCGACGCCATTTGCAACCAACTCGAGCCGGTCACGCGGGAACTGACCGTCGCCGATCAGTCGGTCCGGAAACTGGCGACGATCCAGCACCTCTGGACGCCGATCGAGGCGACGCTCGAAACCGATCGGCACGTCCTCGAACTCGTCGAGGCGCTGCATCCGACACCGGCAGTCGGCGGCGTTCCACCGGCCGCAGCCTGGGAGACAATCCACGAGACCGAGACGTTCGATCGCGGCTGGTACGCCGCTCCCGTCGGCTGGTTCGACGGACACGGCGACGGCGAGTTCGCGGTCGGCATCCGCTCTGGTGTCGCACGCGGGGACGCGATCACTCTCTTTGCGGGCAACGGCATCGTCGCCGACAGCGACCCCGACGACGAGTGGGAGGAAGTACAGCTGAAACTGCGCTCGATTCTCGACGAACTACGATGACCGATCCACGCTCGAGTCCGAACCGTGCGACCCTCTGGGGGCGCGTTCTCGTCGACGAACTCGCAAGCGGCGGCCTCGAGGCCGTCTGTATCGCCCCTGGCAGCCGTTCGACGCCGCTGACGGTCGCCTTCGCGGAACACCCCGACGTCGACGTGTATTCCCACCTCGACGAACGGTCCGCGGCCTTTTTCGCGCTCGGCCGTGCCCGGAGAACCGGCGAGCCGACGGCGCTGGTCTGTACCTCCGGGACGGCGGCCGCGAACTTCCACCCCGCCGTCCTCGAGGCTGACCAGGCCCGCGTCCCGCTGCTCGTTCTCACGGCCGACCGACCGGCCGAACTGCGCGACAGCGGCGCGAACCAGACGATCGACCAGGTCAAACTCTACGGCGACGCCGTCCGATGGTTCGCCGAACTACCCGAACCCGAGGCCGACGAACGGAAGGTCCGGAGCCTCCGGACGACCGCCGCACGCGCACTCTCGGAAACCGGCGGCTCTGAACTGGGGCCAGTCCACCTCAACTGTCCGTTCCGGAAACCCCTCGAGCCGATCGACGTACCGGATGCGGTTCCGGAGTCGTTCGCCGAGACGACGGCCGCTCGAGGACGGGACGGCCCCTTCGTCGATACCGAACAGGGAACGGTCGGTCTCGAGACCGAGTCGGCCCGTTCGATCGCGACGGCGCTTGCGGAGGCGGATCGACCGCTGCTCGTCGCTGGACCTGCTGATCCAGCCGATTTACAGCACGTCGACCGCGAACGCGTCGTCTCGCTGGCCGAGCGAATCGGCGCACCAGTACTCGCGGACCCGCTTTCGGGGCTCCGGTTCGGTTCACACGTCGAACGTGGCGGCCCGATATACGGCGGCTACGACGTCTACGCCGGGGAACTCCCCGATCCCGACGTCGTCCTCCGGTTCGGTGCGTCGCCGACCTCGAAATCCCTGCGTCACGCGTTGCGGGACGCCGACGCGAGACAGTTCGTAGTTGACCCCGCGGGCGCGTGGCGCGAGGCGACGTTCACGGCGACCGATCTGATCGCCGCCAGGCCGGAATCGGTCGTCGACGGAGTCCTCGAGGCGCTCGAGGGAGAGACAGAGACGGACGACGACTGGCGTGCCCGGTTCGACGAGGCCGAACGGAGCCACTGGGACCTGCGGGACGAGGCCCGAACTGACCTCGCGGACGACCCCTTTGAGGGGGCTGTTCTCGCGTCGGTTTTCGAACGCGCGCCGGATCCGACGACCGTCTTCGTCTCGAACAGCATGCCGATCCGGGACGCAGACCGGTTCGGTCGCCCTCGAGACGCCGAACTGACGGTGCTCGCGAACCGCGGTGCCAGCGGTATCGACGGCATCACGAGCACGGCCCTCGGTGCCGGAAGTGCGACCGGCGAAGACGAACCGCTCGTGCTCGTGACCGGCGATCTCGCCTTCTACCACGACTCGAACGGCCTGCTCGCGATCGACCGCTGTGACGTCGACGCGACGATCGTCCTGCTGGACAACGACGGCGGCGGTATCTTCCACAAACTCCCGATCGAGGAGTTCGATCCACCGTTTACGGACCAGTTCAAGACGCCACACAGCCTCGAGTTCGATCGGCTCGCAGACCTGTACGACCTCGAGTTCGACGCCGTTTCCCCCGCGGAGTTTGCGGACGCCTACGAACGCTCGCTCGAGACCGACGGAACGCAGGTGCTCTCGGTGTCGTTCGACGCCGAAGCGAGTCATCGACGGCGCGAGACACTCGAGCGGGCGGTTATAGATGGCATCGAGAGCGAATTCGAGGAGTAACGTATTCAGCTGGTTGTCCTCGACTGGTGGTGGCTGTCGCGCTGACGCTGCGAGTTTTTGGTGGTGAGTATCGGTAGAGTAAGGCTGTTGCTGTACTCTGAGTCCAGTGGCCAGCATCGTTATCGATCATTGCACAGTGCAGCGGTGAGGTCAGTTTCGGCGCTCGATCTCGAGCAGTGGCCTGCAGGCGTCGCTGGTCGTGTCCTGTGATCGGATGAATTTAGCGCCGCGGCCATTCTCGAAGATATTTTCTTGTCTGAGTGAGTTTCATTTTCTTCCAGATATGGTGCATGCCAACCTGATAAATTACATAATGCTATACAAAATGTCTCGTTCGTCGGTGAGTGAATTACGGTAGCTGCCAGTCGTCAGATCCAGCGTACTGCCGGAAAACGAATCGGGCGTCCGCTGACGCCGCTGTTGCAGTCGATCACTTCGGTCTCGACACCCGAGGATGACCTGTTGGTCGTCGACGGAACATTACGCAGGATCGATCGGCCGGTGCTTCCCTCTGCCCTGACTCGCTGGCACTGATCACATCGTAGACCGCCGGCTCTCTGGAACGAAGTATCGACGGACCAGGGGTCGCGCCGTTCGATATCAACCGTTACTACAGAATCGAGTGCTCATACGGTCTGCTGTAGTCAATTACCGACGAGCACCGATCCCGGTCTGGCGATCGGCGGTAAATAGTTACAGCAAACCGTGTCAGTAGCCGGGCCAGGCGTCGCTGATGTCGACGAGTTCGAGGTCCTCGTTGCCGGGGTATGCTGCACCCAGTGGACCGGGATACGTGATTTCGATGTAGCTGTAGCCATCGTCGTCGCTGACCTGTGGCCCGCCGAGATCGGTCGTGAAGATATCGCTCTCGATGGTGAGCCCGATATGCTCCGTCTGGGTCTGGAAAATACCGCCTCTGTACGGGTTGCGGAAAATGTAGTACTTGTCCATCACGTAGTCCGGGAACGGATCCTGGTAGAGCAGGGAGGTTGCGGCGACGACCTTGTCGATGCAGTCACCACGACCGCGAGAGAAGAAGTTCACCGGGTGTTGCACCTCGGGAAGATCACGCCACCGCCGTTCCTCGTCGGTTTCGTACTCCATCCACTGGATGATGTCCGCGACGAACCGAACCTTCTCCTCGGGGGTTTCGAACCCGAGGAGTTCCGCTTTCTCCGCGAACTGTTCGGCGAGGCGTTCGATCGGCTCGAGGGTGTCGTGTGTGACCCCCCACTCTTCGCCGCCGTCCAGATAGTACCGCCACATCACGTCTAGCTGGTCTTCGTCACCGCCGCTGTGTTTGTAGCGCATCTTCCAGTGGCGGAGGGCGGCGTCGTGTTCGTCCTCGCTAATTTCGTACTCGATCCCCCACGGTCGTTCGAACGCACCCCGTTTGTAGTCCTCGAAGCCGAATTCGTCGTTCCGATTGGGGATTCCCGACTGCGAGGGCGCGTGATAGCGCGTATCGTTTGTTCCTGCGGCCATCCGGATGCGGTAGCCGTCGTCGGTGGCGTCCCGATCCAGGAAGACGTCACTTTTCGAGGAGTACTCGAGCGGTTCGTAGCCGTTGTTCGACCGCTCTATGGTGATTGCGTTGTCTTCCCCGGGGATGATCGTGAACGGTTGCGTCGTTCCGAGGTTGTACGTCCGTCCGTCTTCTGTGTCTTCCACCGCTTGCAGGGTAAACTGCAGTGGGATTCCGTCGGGAAGATCCTCGTCTAGTTCGAAATCGATCCGCATACCATCGGTCTGAGAGTCGAACGCGTCCGTTTCGTCGGTTCGCTGGTCGATCGTCGCGTCGAGTGGCTCGTCCGCGACCGGGAGTTCTAGTGTCGGTCGGGCGACGATATTTTTCTCGATGTTCCAGTCACCAGCAGGGTCGTCGGCCGTCGGAGCGTTGAGGTAGAGTTTCAGGGTCGTCCGGCGGGGCAGGTCGAGATCGGCGACGAGCAGGCTGGCTGATTCGGGGGTGACCGCAGTCATGGTCTCGAGGGCTCCTTCCCCGGAACCCGAGTCTGCGGTTTCGCCATCGCTCGATAGCCAACCGTCTGCGAGAGGTCCTGCCCCACCCAGACACCCGGCGAGGCCAATAGAGGTGGTGGCTGCCAGAGAAGAGAGAAGTGCCCGCCGATTCGTGGTCATAGGGGGCTTTACGAACGTATCCTATATAATATCCCTGCCATATCGCATATAAGACTGGACCTATTTCGACGATCGATGAGTCCGTGACGAATCGGATCCGGAACCTATTGACGTTAGAAGAGCCGTTGAACTTCTGGAATCCGCCCAGACAGACTCGAAACCCTCGGACAGCCGCTGGCTCGAGTGGCGTTGTCGTCAGCCGACGAGAACCTATTTCACGCCTCCTCTCCGACACTCGGACGATGGTTTCGGAACTCTTCGACGACGAACAGTGGACGGAAATAACGGATGTCCGCGAGTTTCAGGACATCACGTATCACCGGGCCGTCGACTCGGGAACCGTCCGAATCGCGTTCGATCGGCCCGAAGTGCGCAACGCCTTCCGACCGGGGACCGTCGACGAACTGTACGACGCACTCGAGCACGCGAAACGCCAGACTGACGTCGGCTGTGTGTTACTGACCGGGAACGGCCCGTCGCCGAAAGACGGCGGCTGGGCGTTCTGTTCCGGCGGCGACCAGACGATTCGCGGCGAGGACGGCTATCAGTACGACGGCGACGAAGAACGAGCATCCGAACAAGGACGGCTCCACATCCTCGAGGTACAGCGTCTCATTCGTCACATTCCGAAAGTCGTCGTCTGTGTCGTTCCCGGCTGGGCGGTCGGCGGTGGACACTCGCTGCACGTCGTCTGTGACATGACGCTTGCGAGCGAGGAACACGCGAAGTTCCTCCAGACGGATCCCGACGTAGCAAGCTACGACGCCGGCTTCGGTTCGGCCTACCTCGCGAAACAGATCGGCCAGAAGAAGGCCCGCGAAGTGTTTTTCCTCGGGAAGACCTACGACGCCGAGGAAGCCGAGGAGATGGGGATGGTCAACGAGGCCGTTCCTCACGAAGAACTCGAGGAGACCGCTCTCGAGTGGGGCGAGCGTATCAATGCCAAGAGCCCGACGGCGATGCGGATGCTCAAGTACGCGTTCAACATGACTGACGACGGCATGGTCGGCCAGCAGGTGTTCGCCGGCGAAGCGACGCGGCTGGGGTACATGACCGACGAGGCCAAAGAGGGACGCGACGCCTTCGTCGAGGGGCGAGATCCGGATTTCGACGACTACCCGTGGCACTACTGACGTCTCCATCGGAACGCTGACGTGTCTCGAAGTCGACCAACTATTCAAATGACTGACTCGATGCGGCGGCGACAGTTCGTCGGCAGTAGCGTTCTTGCGGTCGGGACGGCTGGCTGTCTCGAGACCGTCGCCGATGCCGGAAGTGGCGAGGAGACCGACGATAGCGACGGACAGAGTCGGACCGAGCCGGTCTCGGTCGAATCCGACACCGTCTTGCTCTCCGTCGAGCGGGACGGTGAGATGCGGGACGCTGTGACCGCCCAGCAGGTAGCAGAAGTCGGCACGTACGAGTACGACGACCGTTACGGGACCTACTATGTTCCACTCCTGCTCACCGAAGATGGGACCGAATCGTTCGTCGATGCACTCGAGGCGGTCGACGCGTTCGACGAGCCGACGTCGACGGAGATTCATACGCATCTCGAGGGAGAACCGGTCGATAGCCATGCGCTCGGCCCGGACCTGGCCGACGCGATGCAGTCGGGGGAGTTCGACGGACAGTTCCGGCCGATGTTCCCTGACGAGGAAAGCGCAGCGTCGTTTCACGAGACGTTAGCCGATGCCTGACCAGTTTGAACGCTACGCACTCGGCGTCGGAGACGCCAGTAGTATTTTCGACGAGAGAAAACCATTTGAACCTCTCTCCCCGACTCTCGAGCAGTGACACTTCCCGACCGGTCCACGCTTCCACGTCGTGACTATCTTCGGACGCTCGTGGCCGTCGGCGGTGCGGGCGCACTCGCTGCCTGCCTCGAGACGGTCCGTAACGACGCAGAGCGGACGATCCCGGCGGGAACCGACGATCCGGACTCGCTGCCGGAACGCCAGCACGCCTGGAACGACGCGCTGCCGACCGACGATCACGGCAATGTGATCCCGCCAGAACACCACGTGCTGGTCGCCGTATCGCTCGCAGACGACGTCGATCCTGCGGGCGACGCGAGCAAGCCACGAGAGACCGTCGAATCCGCGCTTCGGACCCTCGAGCGCGCCTACGAGTGGAGCAACGAGGGACTGCTCTTCACGCTGGGCTACACGCCGGCGTACTTCGCCCGATTCGACGAGTCGCTGCCCGAGTCGGTCGACCTCCCCGATCCGGAGCCGCTGATCCGCGGCGGCAACCCCGAGTTCGACGAGTACGACGCCGTCCTGCACCTCGCGAGTGACGAACCGGACGTCGTCCTCGAGGTCGAAGAAGCACTGTTCGGCGACCGAGAGACGGTCAACGGGGTCGACCTCGAGCGAGACCTGACAGAGGTCTTCGAACCGCTCGAGGACCACCGTCGAACGGGATTCGTCGGCGAGGGATTACCCGCCGAACACACGGACGTGCCGGGCGTCCCCGACTCGATTCCGGAGGAAGCGCCCTTTTTCATGGGCTTTCGGTCCGGGTTCCGCCGCAGTCAGGCGACCGAGGACCGCGTGACGATCGAATCGGGGCCGTTCGCCGGCGGGACGACCCAGCAACTCTCCTCGATGGACCTGCAACTCGAGGTCTGGTTCGAACAGGACAACCACTTCCAGCGGGTCTCGAAGCTGTTCAGCCGGGAACACGCCGAAGAAGAGTTAGTCGGTGACTACGGCGAGGCGCTCGCGGACTCGAGCGGCCTGACCGACGAGCGAATCGAGTCGACGACGGCGGATGCCCGCCAGTACGGTGTCGTCGGTCACGCACAGAAGACCGCGCGGGCGCGAGTCGACGGTGAACCACCGCTGTTGCGCCGGGACTTCAACACCGTCGACGGGGACCGGCCGGGGCTGCACTTCCTCTCGCTACAGCGGGACATCGACGACTTCGTCCGGGTCCGGGAGGCGATGAACGGCGAGAACCTCGACGTGCCGTCGGCGAACAACGGCATCCTCCACTACGTCTTCGTCGACCGGCGCGGGAACTACCTGCTTCCGCCGCGGTCGCTGCGGGCGCTCCCGACGCCCGATCCGGACGCAGATTCGGAGTAGGAACGAACGACTGACCAACGAAACACGAAACCCATGCACGAGACAGACTCCAACCGCCGTATCGACCGCCGAACGTTTTTGACGGGCACCGCTGCGGGCACGCTCGCGCTCGCAGGATGCACTGGCACCGACGGGGACGACGATGACGAAACCGGGACCGACGAAGACGACGACCTCGAGGATCTCGAGATCGGTCCCGAACTCCTCGAGGTCGAGGATCCGCCGGACGCGGTGTACTTGCCGACCCACCGGGAGGCGATGCGGATGTACGATCCCGTCGAGGCCGGCGACTACACCCTCGCACCGATGCTCTCGTACCCACATCAGTTCTGGATCGTCACGGGTGGTGCGGGTGAGGAGGACGTCTCACGAGAGCTTCCCGACGACGGTCGGGGCGTCCACATGATGTTCACGCTCTGGGACGAGGAGACTGGCGTCGTCCTCCCCGTTGACGACGGGGCACAGCTCCGTGTCTATCAGGACGGCGAACAGGTCGATTCGCCGCGGTCGCCCTGGACGATGATCTCCCAGGAGATGGGCTTTCACTTCGGCGACAACGTCACCCTGCCGGGAGACGGCACCTACACCGTCGAGGTCGACCTCCCGCCGCTTGCGACGCGGACGACCGGCGATCTCGAGGGGCGGTTCGACGAGAGCGCGACCGCGAGTTTCGAGTTCGTCTACGACGACGAGTTCCGCCACGAGGTCGTCGGCGGTGTCGACTACCTCGACGAGGAAGAGTGGGGACGACGGGACGCACTCGAGCCGATGGATCACGAGGACGGCCACGGAGAGGAACACGAGAATGGCCACGAGGACGGCCACGGCGAGGAACACGAGAATGGCCACGAAGACGACCACGGCGAAGAGCACGAAGACGAGAGTGACCACGACGGGCACGAGGAGAGTCACGATGACCACGACGATCACGCTCACGTCCCCTATTCCGCGCTCCCATCGATCGGCGACTACCCCGGAACGCTCCTCGTCGATCCCGACGACGGGACTCCGGACGCACACGAGGACCTCCCGCGAAGCGGCGACGCCGCCGTTCTCGCGACGCTGTTCGAGTCCGACTTCCGACTCGCCGACGACGACGAGCGATACCTGCTCGTCTCGCCTCGTACCCCCTACAACCGCGTGCCGCTCGCGGACGCGTCGCTCTCGGTGACGATCGAACGCGACGGCGAAACGGTTGCCGACGTCGACCTCGAGCAGACCATCGACGGCGAGTACGACCACCACTACGGCACGTCGGTCGCCGACGTCGAACCGGGCGATTCGGTGACGGTCACGTTCGAGTCGCCGCCCCAGGTCGCACGCCACCAGGGGTACGAGACGGCGTTTCTCGAGATGCCGCCGCTGGAACTCGCAATTCCGACCGGGGAGGACTGACGATGTCCACACGGGTCCGATCTGTCACACTGGTGCTCGCGTTCGTGGGTTTCGTCGTCGTCGCAACGGCTGGAATGGCCGCTCCCGCCGTGGCCGGTGACAACATCGCGATCTTCACTCTCAACCCCTCCGAGGCCGACGCGGAGACGGGTGAAACGATCGAGATAGACCTCGTGGTGAGTACTCACGGCGATCTCGTCGGTGACGGGATCGACGAACTGTCGGCGACGCTTTCCTACGACGCCGACGTCTTCTCGGTTGCCGAGGTGACTCACGACGAGATGCTCGCTGCCGGCAATCCCGACGCGGAGGTCGTCGGATCAGCCGATGTCGACGACGATGACGGCCAGGTAACGATCAGTCAGGAACGCGATCCGCCAGGAGACGGTGCGACGACGGCCGCACCCGCGGCGACCATTGCGTTCGAGGTCGCTCCGGACGCGCCGACGGCAAACGAGACGATCGAGATCACGGACGCGTCCGCGTTCCTCGTCAGTGACTATCCACAGGGAACACTCGAGCGGGACGCGACCATCAGTATCGAGGCTGTAGAGAATCCCGACAACTCGAGTGCTATTGCCGACGCCGTTCCCGGATTCGGGTCCTCCGCAGCGGTCGTCGCCGGACTCGCGGCTGTCGCTCTCTACGTGGTCCGCCGGGAGAAGTAGCGACACGATAGGAATTCATGCTGCCGTTCCGACCGATTTATAGTTGGAAAACAGACAGTCTGGGGTATGCTCCCTGAATCACCCCGCGATCGCCTCGAGTGGGCGATAACCGAGTCGGTTGTCATCTTCGGCATCCTCCTGTTCTGGGTCGGCGTCGCTGCAGTCGTTACTATCGTGGCGAGATTGCTGACGCTGCCGCTCGAGTTGCTCGACATTCACCTCCTGTTACTACACGCCGAGTTCGGACGGGCAATCACCGGTCTCTGGGGCGTCGTCGTCCCACTGACGATAGTGACCGCGACGCTGTACGTTATCGTGCGGGCGGGCGGACTCCTCATCGACTACTATCGCCGGGAACCCCAGCGACAGTAGCTGTCGCTCCCGTCTCCCGCCTGCGATTGGGGCCACACCCGCCCTCGGTCGCAATGCCAACGTTGACACTCTCTCGAGTGGGACACTCGAGGCATGACCGAGGTCGAGACGTCACGGACGAAGGCGTGGTTGATGGCGGCACGCCCACAGACCTTACCTGCGGCTGCAGCGCCCGTCATCGTCGGAACCGGACTCGCGGTCCACGAAGAGGTGTTCGCGCTGTTGCCGGCAGTGATGGCGTTCGTCGGCGCGGCGCTAATCCAGATCGGGACGAACTTCGCGAACGACTACTACGACGCGATCAAGGGGGCCGACACGGAGGATCGGGAAGGATTCACTCGAGTCACGCAGGCCGGCATTATCTCCCCGGAACAGGTGAAACTCGCGACGATCGTCACGTTCGCGCTGGCGATCCTCTCGGGGACCTACCTGGTCTACGTCGGCGGCGTCCCGATCCTCGCGATCGGACTCGTGAGCGTGCTCTGTGGCTGGGCCTACACGGGTGGACCCTATCCGCTGGGCTATCACGGCTTGGGCGACCTCTTCGTCTTCGTCTTCTTCGGAATCGTGGCGGTGATGGGCACCTTCTACGTCCAGGCGACTGCAGTGCTCGCGGAACCACTGACGACGACCGTTCCCGCCGGAACCGTCACGCTCGCGGCATTCGTCGCCAGCCTCCCCGTCGCCGCCATCTCGACGTGCATCATCATCGTGAACAATGTCCGAGACAGGGAGACCGACGCCGAGGCCGGCAAGCGGACGCTGGCAGTGCGACTCGGCTACCGGTGGAGTCGCATCGAGTTCGTCGCACTGCTCGCGCTCGCGTATCTCGCGCCGCTGTGGTTCTGGCCCATCTCCGGCGAGTTCGGCCCCGCCGTCCTGTTGCCGCTGGTGACGCTTCCCTACGCTGCCGTCATTGCCCGTACCGTCTGTACACGAACCGGCGGCGAGGCGCTGAACCCGGCGCTCGAGGGAACTGGCAAACTGCTCGCGCTCTACGCCGTCCTCTTCGCAGTGGGGCTCTCGATATGAGTTCGAACACGGACGACCACGAACTGCCGGAGCTTACCCTCGATATCCGCCCGTTCTCTTTGCCTCTCGAGAGCCCGCTCGAGACGGCCGGCGGCTCGATCGAGTCGCGAGAGGGATTTCTGGTTCGCGTCCTCGAGCGGTCGGCCGACGAGCCGACGGAGTCGACCGTCGGCTTCGGCGAAGCGACGCCGCTTGCCGGCTGGACCGAGTCGTACGACGACTGCGAGGCCGCCCTCGAGCGTGCGCGGACGGCGATTCGGTCGGACGGGCCGCAGGGGGCGCTCGCGGCCGTCGACGAACAGGTCGCGGCTCGCCACGCGGTCTCGCTCGCACTCGCTGACTTCGAGGCCTCGCAGTCGGCGACGCCGCTGTACCGACACCTCGGCCAGGAGTCGATGGTCGGTCGCGTTCCGGTGAACGCGACGATCGGTGACGGGGAGACCGACGAAACCGCGAAGAAAGCGATGGAAGCAGTCGACCGCGGCTTTACGTGTTGCAAGCTGAAAGCCGGGCTGCGAGACCTCGAGGCGGACATCGATCGCGTCCGTCGCGTTCGTGAGATGGTCGGCCCCGACGTCGAACTCCGGGTCGACGCGAACGAGGGCTGGACCTACGCCGAGGCCAAACGCGCACTCGAGGCGTTCGACGAACTGGACGTCTCGATCCTCGAGCAGCCGCTTCCTGCGGGCGCGCTCGAAGGGTACGCGGACCTCCGTGAAGCGGCCGGCGAGGTCGAAATCGCGCTCGACGAGGGTGTCCTCGAGCACGGGATCGACGGGATCTGTGGCGCCGATGCCGCCGACGTCGTGGTCCTGAAGCCGATGGCACTGGGTGGCGTCGACGTCGCTCGCGAGATCGCAGCGTGGGTGAGCCAACTCGATATTACGCCGCTGGTGACGACGACGATCGACGGCGTCGTCGCGCGAACGGGTGCCGTCCACCTCGCGGCGGCGATCCCTGACGTCCCCGCCTGTGGGCTCGCGACCGCGGAGTTGCTCGCCCAGGACCTCGGGCGCGACCCGGTTTTCCTGGAGAAGGGATCGGCAGTGGTTCCGCAGGCGAAAGGGCTGGGCGTCGAGGGGGTGTGGCCGGAGTGATCCCCGGACTCGAAGCGTCGCCGCCGGACCTCCTCGCTTCTCGCGCGGCCGCGACCCCCGAAACGACCGCGATGATCGACGTCGAAACGGGCCATGAGTGGACCTACACCGAGTTCGACGAACGCGTAGCGGCGGTCGCTCGAGCGTTCGCTCCCGATTCCTCACGAATCGGTATCCTGATGGATACCCGGCCGGCCTTTGCCGTCGTCTTCTTCGCCGCGATGCGGACGGGGACGACTGTCGTCCCGCTGAACGTCCGCGAGACGACCGAGACGCTCGCAGGGAAGGTCGAACGAACCGGTTGCGAGACGATCGTCTGTGAGCGTGAAACCGAGGGAACGGCGCTCGAGATCAGCGATCGGACGAACGCCGGACCAGTCGTCTCGGTCGACGAGCCCGAGGCGGGAACCGTCGAGTATCTCTCCGATCGGACGGAAGACGGCGTCTCGAGCGCGTCGGATCGCGAAATCGATCCCGACGACACCCAGCTGATCATGTTCACGTCGGGTACCTCCGGCGAGCCGAAAGGCGTCCGTCTGACCGTCGGGAACCTGCTCGCCAGTGCGACGGCGTCGGCGTTCCGGCTCGGCGTCGATCCCGACGATCGGTGGCTCTGCTGTCTCCCGATGTACCACATGGGTGGGCTCGCGCCCGTCCTCCGGTCGACGCTGTACGGAACGACCGTCGTGATCCAGCGCGAGTTCGACCCCCTGGAGACGGCCCGCGTCCTCGAGGAGTACGACGTCACCGGCGTCTCACTCGTCCCGACGATGTGCAAGCGACTGCTGGAGGCCGGCTGGGAACCCGCCGACTCGCTGCGGTTCGTCCTGCTCGGCGGCGCGCCTGCAACCGAGGACTTGCTCGAGCGCTGTCTCGAGGCCGGCGTGCCCGTCCACCCGACTTATGGGATGACCGAGACGGCCTCCCAGATCGCGACGGCGACGCCCGAAGAGATACGGTCACACGAGGGAACTGTCGGCCGGCCACTCGTCGGCACCGAAGTGACGGTCGTCGACGACGACGGCGAGCGGGTTCCGCCCGGCGAACCCGGCGAACTGGTCGTCTCGGGGCCGACGGTGACGCCGGGCTATCTCGAGGACGAGCAGACCGCTGCAGCCATCGGAGAACGAGGGCTACACACGGGCGATATCGGCTACCGCGACGAGGGCGGTCGACTCTGGATTCTCAACCGCCGCAGCGACCGCATCGTCACGGGCGGGGAGAACGTCGACCCCGGCGAGGTAATCGACGCCTTGCGGTCTCATCCCGACGTCGACGACGCCTCTGTCGTCGGTCTCCCCGACGAAGAGTGGGGCGAACGGGTCGCCGCCGCGGTCGTACCGGCGGGCGACGGCCTCGAGTACGCATCGGTGTTCGAGCACTGCGACGAGCGACTCGCGGGGTTCAAACGACCGAAGACGCTCGCGGCCGTCGACGAACTCCCCCGGACTGCGTCGGGGACGGTCGATCGCGAGGGGGTTCGAGAGCGATTGCTCGAGGACGGCGTCGGCGTAAGTGACGCCCGTCGATAACCCTCGGCCGACTGAAACTTGCGGAAGACGACGTCGGCTCGTCGAACGCACTTACCGCACGACCTTCGAGAGGGCTGGCTGTTTGGGCGTGAACTCGTGCTGTTTCGTTCCACTACTACGGTCCGTGGGGTACTGACGTTGCAGCGACAGCTGCGAAGCCCCTGATTCGGATCGCTGTAACTATCTACCGTCGATCACCGGCTCCGTATCTGGCGATCGGCAGTAATTGCATACAGCGGTCCATATGACAGCGACAACCGATAGAATCTGAGGCGGCTAAACCGGCCGCGATGGAACGAGTGTCAGGCTGTGGTCGAACTGTTGACCGTGTAGACTACGCCCACGAGACAGCCAACCGGAATGGTGAGCCACCACGTGAGGGCGAACCCGACGGCGACGACGATACCGGCCAACTCGAGCGCGTTCGCCAGCGCCGACCCCGCCGCAGCTGACCCTGCTCCTGTAACGAAGAACATTGCCGCGATGGGGACGAACGCCGCGACGTACGTCGCTACCGCACCGACGACACCTCTCAACGCACCGCTGAAAGCCGTCTGCGTTTGGATGGCTCGCCATCCGGCCACTCCGATGAGAAACGCTGTCGGTGCGGCAATAACCGATCCGACCGTCGAGAAGTAGACGACCCAGTGGAACTCGAGCGCTGCAAAGTACGGCGACCAATCGAGACCGAGATGACCGGAATCGACGAGCCAGACTGAGAAAATGTACAGTGCGGCCGCAAGGACGGCACCGATCGCGGCTGCGTATCCTGCAGCGATATCGTCTCGGTCCGTTCCGGGGCCGTATTGGTCGTAGGTCGTTCGGAGGGCGTCCTGGTTGGAGGGCAGCATACGATATATTACTATTCTAACTAATCATAAATACTTTCTTCGGTTGAAACGAGCGAAGTGTACCGACCCGTGGAGACTGCGACTGCTGTGGCTGGGAGTTTGCAAGTTGCGTTCGTCCGATTACGTCCGTTCGATTCGACCGTCGTCCACAGTCAAGTTAAGAGTCTGCCATCCGTACCACGAGTCGTGTGTACGCTCACGCTCGCGTGGCAGGTTTTCGACGACGCACCGGTCGCGGTCGCAGCGAACCGAGACGAGCGCCTCGAGCGCGACTCGCTCTCGCCCGGCATCTACAGTGAGGAGCCGACGGTGGTCGCGCCGCAGGACGCCGAGGCTGGCGGCACCTGGATCGGCTACAACGAGTTCGGCGTCTTCGCAGGGATCACGAACCGCTGGATCGACCACGACCTGGCCGGCGACCGCTCCCGTGGACTGCTGGTGGCGGACGTCCTCGAGGCGCGTTCGGCTGGTGAAGCAGCCGCAATCGTCGAGGATGCGACGGCAGCCGCCGAGTACGACGGCTTCCATCTGGTCATCGCCGACGCCGAGGACGCGTACTGCTACCAGTGGGACGGTGACCTCGAGGTCACGGCGTTCGATCCCGGCGTCCACGTCGTGGTCAACGTCGCGGTCGACGACGACGCGGACGTCCCGTCCGCTCGGGCGGACGCGGCTCGAGCGCAGGCCGAAAACGCTCGCGGGGTCCGCGAGGAACTGTCCGTCGAGAAGGACGAGAGCGGCGAGCCGACGGAAACGGTCGAGGAGTGGCTCGAGCGCGCTGGCAACGTACTCGGCGATCACGAGTACGGCGTCTGCATCCACGGAGACGGCTTCGGAACTCGATCGTCGTCGCTGATCGCGATCGGTCCCGAGCAGTCACCGCCCGCCGTTCGATACTCGTATGCCTCGGGTCCGCCGTGCCGGACTGAGTACGATCGCATTGGGGTTTCGCTCGAGGCAGGTAGAGCAGAAATGGACGCCACGAGCGAGGTCGACGACGAAAGGCACATTTAAGCGGCTCCCCCAATTCTGTTGTGGACATGGACGAACTCCTGCCTGTCGCGGCGAGCACGGAGGGGTGGTCACCGTGAGCGTTTCCGCGGTCGAAGAAGAACTGTCCGAGGACGAGCGTGCCGGGCTCGAGCTCGTTCGCGAGACCGGGGGAATCCACCAGAGCGACTTCTGGAAGGAACTGGACGTTTCCTCGCGCAAGGGGAGCCGAATCGTCGAGTCACTCGTCGAGAAGGGGCTGGTCGACCGCGAGGAGACGGTCTACGACGGACACAACACTTACTACATCAGCCCGACGGCGCGGGACCTGGATTTCACACTCTTGATGGCCGGCGACATGCTCTCGCCGTTTATCGGCGAGGAGGAGGTCGATCCCAACAGCGACGCCTTCTCGCAATGGATCATGAACCTCGCCTACGAGGAGTAACGAGTTTCTTTTCGAGGATTTGGTCGGTATCGTCGTCGTCGTGATCGAGTAGACTCGTCTCCAGCAAACCCACTGAACACCTCGATACGGACGTTCCGACAGTCCCGGCAACCCCAATAACCTAACCCTCTTTACATTCAGCTGTTTATCATAATGCGATGCGCTCGAGGGTGCCAAAACCACACGTTCTCGTTGTGTTCGTCTGTTTTGTTTTCGTGGTTAGTCTGAGTACGATACGTCTCGTAGAACATAGTACGAACTGGAGTTCGTGGCTCTGGGCAGGAACAGTTTCTATCGGTGTTTTCCTTATTACTGGACCGTTCGCGTGGCATATTCGTGACCGGATATCAGCGAATCGGTACGGGAAACTCCGAATTATTGGATTTGGACTCCTGTTTGTCGTTACACTCGTACTCAGTGTCGAACTGCCGCTCCGGGGTCTTTCGCAGTTCCTCTATGCGACGGTTCTTGGCGGTACTCTCGGATACGTCACGACAGTCGTCGTTGAACAGGGAGTCGTTTCTGACCACCGCCAGTCTATGACGGGCAAGTAACGAGAACGACTTTCTCCTTCGACGGGTCTGTCAGAGTCGACATACGCCGTTTCCATCTATAGATTCCACGCAGTGTCGGTAGTGTCGAGAAACTCTCGTCCGAAGAGGACGATCTCGTCATCGACCTCGAGCGGTCCGGTTTCGTCGCCCATTGGCCACTGATGAGATATTACACTAGTGGAGACGGGGGAATACTCCAATTTGAGTGCGGACACTGTACTCTATGACAGCAAGGACTGCTAATCCACCAATCAATAGTCCCTGAATGACTGGTGAAAAATAAAGAACGATGGAGGGTTCCATACTGTATCCAGAGATAATTTCGCTCACCACGCCGAATTGTACGTACAAACTAAACAGGAGTGGTAGTATGATACTGTACTGCAGAAGCATATATACAGGTGCTGCAGCAACAATAAAAATTGGGGTTGCCAAAACTATGATCTCCAGTCTGATACTGCCAGAGATGGAAAATATTCCATAGACGGCAGTAGCTACATGAAGCAGTCCGAAAATAATAGATACTCCTAGTACTGTTATTCCTCTCCTCATAATAACAATTCTACAATATATTCTACGTGGTTTTCACCAGACATTTCCTTGCCTTGGTATTGTCTTCTATGACTCATTAGGCTTTTTCTAGACGTTTAGTCGCGACTATAGACTAGATAGTGCCACACGAATCGTCGCGCTCTTCGATCGAGTTCTCGAGAGCTATCTCTTCCTCGAGTGCCGAGTAACCGCCGGGGAAACCGTCAGGCACGACTGCGGTTGTAGTGAGATGCAGTCTCCGGTTCACAGTTTACTGCAGCTCTCTACCTGTTATCTGTTTTGTTGAAATAATAGGTGATCCTGGAACGCTGTTCGGTTCGATGGCAGTCCCGGGCGATCGAAACCGGTTTACTCGAGCGCGCTCGCCGCCTGAATAATCCGCTCTTCGCCGAACGCGGGACCGATTAGCTGCAGGCCGACGGGAAGTCCGTCGGTTTCACCGGCGGGAACCGAAATCGCGGGCAGGTCCGCGAGGTTCACTGGAACGGTGTTCGCGTCCGCGAGGTACATCTGGAGGGGGTCCTCGAGGCTCTCGCCGAGTTCGAACGGCGGCACGGGCATCGTCGGCGAGGCCAGCACGTCGGCTTCCGAGAGGGCCTCGTCGAAGTCCTGTTTGACCCACGCTCGGGCGTCCTGGGCTTTCTTGTAGTACTTGTCGTGGTAGCCGGCAGAGAGCGCGTACGTGCCGAGCAGGATGCGGCGTTTGACCTCGTCGCCAAAGCCTTCCTTTCGGGCCTCCGAGAACGCCTCGTTCCAGTTGCCGTCGTAGCCGCCGGAGTTGCCGTATCGGACGCCGTCGAACCGCGCGAGGTTCGAGGACGCCTCGGACATGGCGATCACGTAGTAGGCTTCGACGGCGTGTTCGACCGACGGCAGGGAGACCTCGTGGTACTCTGCACCCTTGTCCTCGAGGTCGGCGATGGCGTCCCAGAACGTCTCGACGACGTCCTCGTCTGCACCCTCGAGCAGTTCCGTGGGGACGCCGATGGTGAGGCCGTCGACGTCGCCGGTGGCGGCGTCGGCGTAGCTCTCGCCCTCGAGTTGTGGCTCGCGCGTGGTTGCGTCCCGTTCGTCGCTCCCCGCGATCACGTCCAGCAGTGCAGCGGCGTCCTCGACGGTGTTCGCGAAGGGACCGATCTGCTCTAGGCTGTTGGCGTAAGCGACGAGTCCGTATCGGGAGACCAGCCCGTAGGTGGGCTTGATCCCGACGACGCCACAGAACGCGGCTGGACAGCGGATCGAGCCGCCGGTGTCGGAGCCGAGCGCGACGTCTGCCTCGCCTGCGGCGACTGCGGCGGCCGATCCGCCGGAAGAGCCACCGGGAACGCGGCCAGGCGCGGCAGGGTTGTCCACGGCACCGAAGTTCGAGGTCTCGTTGGTCGTCCCCATCCCGAACTCGTCCATGTTGGCCTTACCGACGATGGTTGCGCCTGCGTCTTTCAGGCGGGAGACGACCGTCGCGTCGTAGGGCGGGACGTACTCCTCTAGCATCGCCGACCCGCAGGTCGTTCGGACGCCCTCGGTCGAGATGTTGTCCTTGACGGCGACGGTCGTGTCGGCCAGCGGGCCGTCCTCGTCGCCTTCGATTCGGTCTTCCGTGATGAAGATGTTTGCCGACATGATCAGGAAACGTTCGGGCCCTTGAAGTAGCCGTCCTCGGTTTCGGGCGCGTTCCGGAGCGCCTCCTCGCTATCCAGCGACTCACGTTCCTCGTCCGGCCGCATCACGTTCACCAGGTCGGCCTCGCGGTCGACCTCGGGAACCTCGTCCAGCGTCTCGAAGTACTCGAGGATGTCCGCGAACTGTCGGGTGAACTGGTCGACCTCGTCGTCTGCGAGGTCGACGCGGGCCAGCTCCGCGACGTGGCGGACTTCCTCGGGGCTGACGGCGTCGTCGCTCATACGTGTCCGAACCCGCTTCCGGGGAGTAAGGGTTTCGATACGTGGGAACTGCCCCGGTTGCTCGAGCGGTCACGGATATCGTCGCAACCACCCGAGGTTACGCCAGCCGTCACCGAAGTTTTTAAGTAACCGACGTTCGTTACTAGGATCACTACAGAGCGTTTTATCGACGTTTCGATCGGTCCCAACACAATGACTGACTCCAGCATTCGAACTCGCAGCGACCAGCGACGTCAGGCCGACCGAGTGGAGTCGAACGAAGAGACGAGCGAACGCGAGCAGTGCCCGGAGTGTGACGGACGGCTGATATCGGATACCGAACACGCCGAGACCGTCTGTGCCGACTGCGGCCTCGTCGTCGACGAAGGAGAGATCGACCGCGGCCCCGAGTGGCGCGCGTTCGACGCAGCCGAGAAAGACGAGAAGTCCCGCGTCGGCGCCCCCACGACGAACATGATGCACGACCAGGGGCTGTCGACCAACATCGGCTGGCAGGACAAGGACGCCTACGGCCGATCGCTCTCGAGTCGGCAGCGCCAGAAGATGCAGCGCCTGCGAACGTGGAACGAGCGGTTCCGCACCCGCGACTCGAAGGAACGCAACCTCAAGCAGGCGCTCGGAGAGATCGATCGGATGGCCTCCGCACTGGGACTTCCCGACAACGTCCGCGAGACTGCGTCGGTCATCTACCGGCGCGCACTCGAGGAAGACCTGCTCCCGGGACGCTCGATCGAGGGCGTCTCGACGGCGTCGCTGTACGCCGCTGCACGTCAGGCAGGCACGCCGCGCAGCCTCGACGAAATCTCGGCGGTCTCCCGCGTCGAAAAAGACGAGATCGCCCGCACCTACCGTTACGTCATTCGAGAACTGGGGTTGGAGGTCCAGCCGGCCGACCCCGAAAGTTACGTGCCGCGGTTCGCGAGCGACCTCGACCTCCCCGACGAGACCGAACGCCGCGCCCGACAGCTACTCAAGACCGCCAAAGACGCCGAGATCCACAGCGGGAAATCACCCGTCGGACTGGCCGCCGCCGCGGTGTACGCCGCCGCCCTGCTGACCAACGAGAAGGTCACCCAGAACGACGTCAGCGAGGTCGCGAGTATCTCCGAAGTGACGATCCGCAACCGGTATCACGAACTCCTCGAGGCCGAGGAGGGCGCGCCGGTCTGATCGATTTCTGCGGCGAGAAAATTCCATATTAACTCGAGATCGCTTCCTCCTGGTCGCTCGTTCACGTATTTAGTCAGGTCATACTGAACTGGTAGTCACCCGTCGACGACAGTATGGAATGCGATAACTGTCGTTCGGAGGAGGTTGCGTACACGCTCAGGACGCATCCGGAGACGAACGCTGGCGACCACGTCGACCTGCACTTCTGTTCGTCGGACTGTCTCAGCGTGTGGACGTAAGTGGTCAGTACGCTCCGACGACGTACAGCTGGCCGATCCCGGCGAGGATCAGGACGAGACCGCCGAGACGAACGATGCGGTCGACGTGGCCGGCCAGCCGCCCTGCGCTGACGGCGTAGCCGACCGCCGTCGCCACGGTCACCGCGAGCAAGAGGACGCCGAAGCCGACGACGTAGGCACCGAGGACCACGGCACCGGCGGCCGTCGACAGCGTCAACGACTGGAAGACGATCCCCAGGAACAGCGGCAACACACACCCCGTCGCGGCGATCGCGTACATGCCGCCAAAGATCGCGAACCCCCAGATACTCGAGCGGCGCTTCGGCAGGACGGCGTGGACCGCGCCGGGGCCGCCGTAGAGGATCCAGCCACCCACCGCGATCAGTGCGATGCCGACGCCGTACTCGAGGGCGGGCAGTATCCCCTGGAGCGTCTCGCCGGCGAGTAGCGCGACGACCGAGAGGACGCCGAGGACGACGACGGCACCGGCGGCAGCAGCCAGTCCACGGACGATCGTGCCACCAAGTGGCGGTTGCTCCTCACCGGTCGCGGAGACGTAGTAGCCGACGTAGCCGGGCAACAGCGCGTACGAACACGGCGAGAAAAACGCCGCGATGCCCGCGGCGAGCGCGAACGCGGCAGCGCCGAGCAGTTCGCCCGAGAACACGGCCGCTCACACTCCGTCCAATTGTGCTGCGATCGGCTCGCGGAGCTCCTCGAGGGACTTACTCCCTCGGTCGGACCAGGTCACGACGTTGTCCTCGTCGAGGACGAAGCTGTAGGGGACGCCCGAGGCGTTCAGTTCGCTGGTGAGTTCGAGGTCGTCGTCGATCGCGACGGCCCATCGGCCGTCGTGGGCGTCCCACCAGTCGGCGACGTCCTCGCGGGTGACGCTGCGGCCGATCGGCTCGTTGGAAACCGAGACGAACTGGATCCGGTCGCCGAACTCGTCGTAGAGTTCGCCGGTCGGCTCCATCATCCGCTCGCAGACGTCACACCAGGTCGCAAATAGCTCGAGGAAGGTGACCCGTCCCGGCTCGGGGACGATGGCCGTTCCAGCGTCGCTCCCGGGAGCCTCGAGCGTCTCGAGTTCGATCGGCTCGATCGCGTCGTCGCTCTCAAGGGGGTCGACGCCGCCCAGTGCGTACGCTGCTCCCGCTCCTGTGGCTGCGAGTGCTGCGGCTCCAGCGATGACTTCGCGACGGCGCATCGTCACCACCCCTCGACGACGGCCCTCGTGTCTTCGACGACGTCGCCGGGCGTCGGTACTTCGCCGGAGTAGGCCCGCTCGACGTAGCCGTCCTTGTTGACCAGCAGGAGGAGGACGTGGTGGACGAAGGCCATCTCGTGGCCACCTTCGTCTTCCTCGTCGTGGCCATTCCCGTCGTCGTGCCCCATCTCTTCGTCGTGCCCGTTTTCGCCGTCGTCATCCGGTTCGGCTGGATCGAACGCACAGCCGAACTCCTCTTCGACGACGGCCTTGGCGTCGGTCTCGTCCTCCGGGCGGAGGGTGTACCAGTGGCCGGGCTCGTGCTCGATGCCATAGGTCTCCTCGTACTCGGCGAGCACCTCGGGGGTGTCGTGTGCCGGATCGAACGTGATCGGGAGGAACGCGACCTCGTCGGCGTACCCCTCCTCGATGGCGTCGTCCTGGACGTGACGGAGCGTCCCCATCAGTCCCGGACAGGCACCCGGACACCGCGTGAAGACGAACGTGTAGAAGGCGTGGCGTTCGCCGTGGAATTCGGTCGTCGTTACCTCTCTGTTCTGCAGCGGCGCGGGAACGGTGACGTCGGGAATGGGCTCGCCGTAGATCGGGTACTGGACTCGGTCCGGGTCGGCACGGTCGTGGCCTTCCGGCGGTCCCAGGACGACGTTCTCGTCGGCCCCGTCCCGACCCGTCATCGCGTCGGCACAGCCGGCGACCGTCGCCGAGAGCGCCGCCGCTCCAGTTACCTGTAGGAATCGGCGTCTGTCGATTGGTTGTATAGGCATGATTGTGTGGATCGGGTGGGCGTTACGGCCCCGCCTCGATGACGGGGCGAGTCTCTTCGTTCAGCGTCTCGAACGCGTTCTGAGCCTGCGTCGGTAACGCAGGCTGGGGCTCCTCGAGCGCCGGTTCGTCGTCCGGATCCGGCCAGCCGACGACGACGCGACCGACCGCGCCGACGTGTTCGTGGGACGTACAGACGTGTCGCGTGTCGGCGTAGTCGTAGACGCCTTCGCGGTCGAACGTCCGTTCGAAGCTGTCTCCCTCACGGGAGAGCTGGTCGCTGGCCCACGGCTCGGCCTCGTCGGGGATCCGCTGGGGGCCGTGCGTGTCTGGATGGTACGAGGTGACGTCGTGTCGTCCGTCCTCGTTGATCCAGGTGACGGTCCCGCCGACCGTGACGTGGACAAGCCACGGATCGAACTGGGGGTACGGCGTCGAGGTCGTCACGACCTCGGCTCCGCCAGTCGGCGAACCGAGTTCGCCGGTTCCGTCGTCTTCGTCGTCGGAACGGTCGTCACTCGGCCTCGAGAGACACCCTGCGAGCGCGAGCGTCGTACCGGCAGCTGTCGTCTGCAGCAGGCGGCGGCGCGTGATGGGTGTCGTTGTCATGGCTCTGGTTGGGGGAGAGCCCGAGTTTCCTCGAGCGTCTCAGGGATCTTCGTCGTAGATGTCCGGGTTCTCCTCGCCCTCGACGTCGATCACGCCGAGCATGCCCTTGCGGACGACTCGCGAGAGGGCGTGGTCGACGATCTTGACGGGGCCGGGGACGTGCATCTCCATGTCCCCTGCGACGACCGTCCCGGGTGCGACCGGTGCGGTTTCGACGTTTTGACCGGGCTCCGAGAGCAGGTCGCCGTCGCGGTAGTATTTCGACCAGACGTTCCCGATCGGGTGCAAGGCGCTGGTGAGGTTCGGTCCGCCGTTGGCGAAGTACACTCGAACGGTTTCGCCGACTTCGGCTTTGACGGGACCGTGCTGGCCGTCCGGCGTGAAGCCGTAGGCCTCGCCGTTCAGGAGGACGTACGTCGGGTCCTCGTCGGCCGTCGCGTCGAAGTCGTAGGTGTGGTGGCCTTCCTCGCCGGCCTCGCCGTCGGTGTAGACCTCGTGCTGTCCGAAGTAGAACTCGCGGTCCACTTCGGGCAGTCCCTCTTCGGGTTCGACCAGGATCGCGCCGAACATCCCCAGGCTGATGTGCTGGTCCATGTTCGGGACCGCACAGTGGTAGATGTGGACGCCGGCGTACTTCGGCTGGAATCGTAGTCGAGCGGGTTCGTCGCCGGGAGCGATCGTCGTCGCCTCGGCACCGCCACCGGGCCCGTAGACCGCGTGGAAGTCGACGTTGTGCATGTCGACGTTGTGCTCGTCGGGCACCTCGAAGGTGAGGTCGATCGTGTCACCTTCGCGAACCCGGATCATCGGTCCTGGGATCTGCCCGTCGTAGGTCATGTAGTTGAGGGTGACGCCGGGTTCGATTTCGGCGGTGACCTCGATCGTCTCCATCGTGATCTCGTGGGTCCTGGGCTCGTCCCAGTCTACCGGGGGCGGAAGGTCTGCTGGATCGGCCGCGATAGCGTCGACGTCGACGGGTTCGGCCGCTGGAAGACCCTGTTCACCGTCATCAGCCGACGGTTCGGGGTCTGCATCTGTCTCCGAGGGAGTTCCCTCGAGGCAGCCGGCAACTGCCACGACGCCGGTCGCTCCGATGCCTTTCATGAAGGTTCGTCGGTTTGCGGTGTATTGGGTCATTGTGGTTCTCCTCATCTGAATAAACACCCCTCATATGTAGAACGGTATCGGGAATTCTACAAAAGAGGGAATACCATCGAACATGTTCGTCTGAGGGGTGGCGTTCTCGAGAGTCCGTTCACCGGTCGGCTTTGAAGCCGAGTCAGCACGTAGACGACGGTATGGACGCCACAAAACCGGCAGTCGACTCGGCCTCACTCTCGACCACCGTGGGGAACTCGACGTTCAGGTCAGTAAACGGCCTCCAGCTACACGCACGGGTCGCCGGTGATCCGGACGATCCGCTCGTGGTGTTGCTCCATGGCTTTCCCGAGTTCTGGTACGGCTGGCACGAGATGATCGAACCGCTCGTCGAGGACGGGTTTCGCGTGCTGGCCCCCGACCAGCGAGGGTACAACCGCAGCGAAAAGCCGGAGTCGGTACGTGCCTATCGCCGGCCCGAACTCGCACGCGACGTGGTCGAACTGATCGCTACCGAGAGTCGGGACACCGCCGCCGTCGTCGGCCACGACTGGGGTGGAATCGTCGCGTGGGAGCTTGCACTTCGATACCCCCAGGTCGTCGACCGACTCGCAGTCGTCAACGCACCGCATCCGACCGCGTTCCGCCGACAACTCCTCTCGAACCCCGACCAGATCCGACGAAGCTGGTACGCGTACACCTTCCAGCTCCCATGGCTTCCCGAACGGGTCTGCCGCTACGACGATTTCCGCGTCCTCGAGCGAGCGCTTCGTGGAACGGCGGATTCGGAGGCGTTCTCCGATGCAGACCTCGAGCGCTATCGTCGGGCGTGGCGTCGAGAGGGTGCTCTCACCGGAATGCTGAACTGGTACCGGGCGAACGCGCGGTATCCGTCACCGCCGCCGAGGGATCGGGTCGACGCACCCACGCTCGTCGCCTGGGGTGAGGAAGATACCGCGCTCGTCCCCGAACTGGCAATCGACAGCTACGACCACTGTACGGACGGCCGCCTCGAGTTGTTCCCGGACGCGAGTCACTGGCTCCCGCGAGAAAAACCGGATCGGTTGGCGGAACTACTGTGTGAGCACCTGGACGGTTAGGTGTCCGGGTCCCAGATGACGGTCACGACCTCGTCCTCGAGTTCGACGGTGTCGTGGGCGTAGCCCCGGTCCTCGAGTTTAGGGAAGAGAAACTGCGGGACGCGGTCGTTTCGCTGGACGAGGACCGTCTCGTCGGAGAGGTCGACGAGCGTCTCGAGAGTGGTTTTCAGCGGCTCCGGTGGACCGAGCGTGCGGACGTCGATCGTCTCCCGGGGGTGGTCGGTCGGTGCGTCGGTGCGTTCGACGACGGAACGATGCGACTGCATACGCGTATCGACGGGCTCAGTGTGTGTAGATTCCGTGCCGTACGTGTTCGGATCGAAATGCGGGCTGGGGTGGTACCGTTTCGAGCGTCGATTGATGGGCCGAACCGATCTGTACCGGCCCGCCGGATCAGGCCTGGACCGCCACTAGACCTCCTGTTTCGGGAATCTGGCGACGAACTCGTCTGTGGCGACCTGTTCGACCTCGTAGGAATCGGCATCGAAGCTGTCGACTTCGGCCTGGAACTCGTAGAACAGCGGCTTCGGTTCGTGGTCGTTGACGATGGTCAACGTCTCGCCAGGCTCGAGTTCCTCGAATTTTTCGTGGATAGTTGGATGGCGGTTTACCGGTGGAATGTCCCTGACGTCGAGTCGTGTCATGCAGATGGATGTGGGTCGTGGAGGTTCGTTTCGGTTTGGCCGAACACGTTCGCGTTCGGTCGGCTGCTGTCCGTCAGTGACGGTGCAACCACTGGGGTCCGGTTGCCCCAGTAAATCGTCACAGCAGGCCGTATCAGGCGTGTTCGACGTAGACGTACCAGAGGCCGCCGTCTTGCTGGTGGCTCTCGTGTGCGTAGCCGCGCGCGTCGAGTACCTCGTAGAGCGGTTCGGGTTCGAACGGTGCGATCAACTGGAGTCGTTCTCCGTCTTCGAGGGATTCGAGTGCGGCCATGATGTCGTCGAACGGCGGGCCCTCGATCTCGCGTACGTCGATCGTCCGGTCAACTTGTTCGGTCGTCATCGGCTATCGTTTCGCCCCCATGCAGGTTGGATGTTCACTCGAACATATTCGACCTGCCCGAATTCCCACGCCGTAGGAACTACGCCGAACATATTCGTGGGTATGGGTTTATGAGTCCATCTAGAACACCAAACCATGGTTCAAGCGACTCTCACGGTCACGCTGCCGGAACAGGTCTGGGTCGAGCAGGTCTCGACCGACTATCCGGATGCGACGTTTCGCGTCCTCGGCGCGGTCCCGGGCTCCGAGAGCGGGTTCGCTCTCGTCCGAGTGACAGGCTCGGACGTCCCGGACGTCGTCGACGACATGAACGACCATCCCCAGATCACGGAGCTCACACTGGCCCAGTGGAGCGAGAACGAAGCGACGGTCCACTTCGAGACGACGGCCCCACTGTTGCTGTTCTCCTCGAGAGATTCGGGAATGCCGATCGAGCTTCCCGTCGAAATCAAGGACGGCGAGGCGACGATCGAGGTCACCGGCTCGCGCGACCGACTCGCCGAACTCGCAGAACAGCTCGAGAGCTTCGGGCTCCAGTATCGCATCGAGAACGTCCGTGAGCGACTCCACGAGAGCCAGCTCCTCTCGGATCGCCAGCTCGAGGTACTCACTGCTGCCGTCGAGGAAGGGTACTACGACACGCCACGCCGATGTTCGCTGACCGACCTCGCGGGCCACCTCGACATCGCCAAGTCGACGTGTAGCGAGACGCTTCACCGTGCCGAGGAAGCGATCATTAAACGGTTCGTCGAGGACCTGCCGATGACCGGCGAAGACTCACTCGAGGAACAGCTCGTTTCGAACTGACCGTAACGTGTCTCGATACCGTGTGGCAGTATACGTAACCGGTTTTCGCCGACATCATACTTAAATACCCGAACTTGTTCGCGTCGATTCTCATCGGCTGGAAATCGGGAGTATACTTCAACAAGATCTAGTTGCGAGTCCTCGCCTAGAGGACACAGATGAACATATTAAAGTGGGTGCCGGCAAGTTACTGCTCTACGAAAACGCCGTGTACAGAGGTGTTCTAACCAGATGAGTACGGACGACGAATCTTTCCACCCACTCGGAAGCGAGTGGGAAAACGACCTCGAGTCGATGCTCGACGATACCGAGTACGATACGGAACTCGGTATGAAAATGGCCCAGGACGCGATGCGCGTCACCAAGGGCGAACTCTCCGAGGCCGAATTCCACGAGAAATATCACGACGACGTGATGGAGGAGTTCGGCGAGGACGAGCGACCGACGAAAGCGGCCTACGAGGAGGCACAGGCCGCCGAGGAAGGAACCGTCTCCCGGATGCTCTCGAAGTTCGAGGGCGACGGCGAAGAAAGCCGCCGCGACGCCATGAAGAAGATGGGCGCTGGCGCTGCTGCCGTCGGTCTCGGCGCGTGGGGAACTGTCGACGACGGCCCCAGCGAACCCGAGCCCGAAGCCAACGTCGCGGCTGCCCAGGACGAGCCAGACGAGGACGAAGGCGTCCAGTGGGGGATGGCCATCGACCTCGACCGCTGTGACGGCTGTCTCACCTGTGTCTCCGGTTGTTCACAGGAGAACCAGCTCGACTCGGGTGTCAACTGGATGTACGTCCTCCAGTACGACGATCCGAGCGCGAGCGGAGAAGGATCCGAACTCGCCCGTAACGCTGGCGCCGCCGCCAACCGACTCGTTCGCCCGTGCCAGCACTGTACCGACGCGCCGTGTGAGAAGGTCTGTCCGACGACGGCCCGTCACACGCGAGATTCGGACGGTCTCGTGCTGACCGACTACGACGTCTGTATCGGCTGCCGATACTGCCAGGTCGCCTGTCCGTACGGTGTCAACTACTTCCAGTGGGACGAACCGACCGTCCCCACGGACGCCATCGAAGAACACCACGAGGACATGGACATGGGCGATCACATGACCGACGACCGCGGGCGCTGGGTCGACAGCCGCGCGCCGCGTGGGGTCATGAGCAAGTGTACGATGTGTCCGACCCGGCAGGACGGCCAGATGGGTGAGGAGTACGTCGGAACGACGGCCTGTGAAGAGGTCTGTCCGACGGGCGCCATCCAGTTCGGGAACATGAACGATCCCGACAGCGACCCCCAGAAGTACGCCGACAACCCCGCCCGCGGCCGTACCCTCTGGCGGGTCAACCCGCCGAGCGTGGACGACCTCGAGGAGGACCTCGACGGCGTCGACGACGACCTCGAGTCCGTTCTCGACGCGACGGATCTCGAGGAAGACGAGCTGACGCTGATCAAGGCCGTCGACATCGTCTCCGACGACCTGTACGACGGCGACGACGAACTCCACAGCCACGACCTGGCCTACCACGAGCGCAGCTTCCGCGAAACGCTCGACACGCTCGAAGACCACGGCCTCGACCACGATAGCGAAGAGGTCCTCGTCGAACTCGGCCTCGCCGACGAGACCGACGACGACGAGGAGTTCGACGGGCCGGACGAGCGAGACGCCCAGATCGAACTGGAATCGTTCACCGGAAGCCCCGATTCGAACTTCCGGCTGCTCGAGGAGTACGGCACGAACCCGAACGTCGTCTACATGGGTCAGGAACCCGGTCCGAACGCCGAACAGGTGGAGCCGACCGGGACCGCACTCCAGTACGAACAGCTCGGAAGTTACACGGCGATCAACGGCGAGGAGATCGATTTCGTCGACAACCGCAAGGAAGTGCTTGACGAGGATACCGTCGACGGAGGGCTGTTCTCATGAGCACGAAGACCCCAACCGAGTCCGACATTCTGCGGCCGGTCGGGATCGAGACCATCTCGAAGAAGTACCTCGCCGTGTTCGGAGCCGCGGCAGCGGCGTTCGGTATCTTCCTGATCGGCTGGTTCTACCAGCTCTACGTCGGGATGAGCGTCACCGGCCTCTCTGACTGGGGGTCCGGTGGCGGCGTCACCTGGGGACTGTACATTGGCGCGTTCATCTGGTGGGTCGGGATCGCTCACGGCGGTATCATCCTCTCTGCGGCAGTCCGACTGCTCGGGATGGACCGATACATGCCGGTCGCTCGACTCGCCGAGATGCTGACGCTTGCCGGCCTCTCCGCGGCTGGCTTCTACATTATCGTCCACATGGGCCGTCCGGACCGGATGGTCACGAGCGTCATCGGCCACTACCACATTACGGTGAACAACTCGCCGCTGGTGTGGGACGTGACGGTCATTACGGCCTACTTCGTGCTGACTGCGACCTACCTCGGCCTGACGCTCCGGTACGACATCTCGCGTCTGCGCGACGACCTGCCGTCGTTTGCACCGAAGGTCGGTAGCTTCCAGGCGCCCGACCTGCTCGCGCCGGTCTACAACCTCATGACCCTCGGCTACAGCGAGAAAGAAGACAAGGTCATCGAACGGATGGTCTGGTGGGTCGCGCTGGCGATCATCATTATGGCACCCCTTCTGCTTCACGGCGGTGTCATTCCGTGGCTGTTCGCCCTGCTGCCGACGTACCCCGGCTGGTTCGGTGCGATCCAGGGGCCGCAGTTCCTCACTATCGCACTGACTTCGGCGATCAGCGGCGTGATCCTGGTCTCGTACGCGTTCCGTCGCGCCTACGACTGGGACCACATCATCACTGACGACATCTTCCGTGGCCTGCTGCTGTGGCTCGGGTTCTTCTGTCTGCTGTTCCTGTGGCTGCAGCTCCAGCAGCTCGTCTCCGGCAGCTTCTCGCCGACGGTCGATCACGCGGCTGCGACGGCCTCGAAGCTCTCGCATCCGGCCTACATCGTGCCGATGCTGATGGTGCTGGGCGTCCTCGCGTACATCTTCGCGACGACGCTGCGACCGTCGCTGTTCAACAAGAAGCGCGCGATCGGTGCGGCCGTGCTGGTGCTGATCGCGACGCTCGTCGAGAAGACGTACTTCGTCGTCGCCGGTCTCTGGTACCCGGCGTTTAGCATCTACGACGCCACGCCCGGCGAGTACTACCCGAGCCTGATCGAAATGTCGTCCGTGCTCGGAACGATCGGGATGGTGACGCTGTTCTTCCTCGTCATCTCGAAGCTCGTTCCGGTCGTCGAACTCCACGCGATCGAACACCTGCGTGGCGACCACGGCCACGGTCACGACGAACACGAAACTGAAACCGAACCGGAGGTGAAAGCATGAGCACACTCGCAACCGCACTCGCGAACCTGCCGCTTTACGCCGGCGTCGGTGGTACCGAAGGCGTGACCGGCTTCCCGAACATCGGGACGTACGTCATCTTTGGCGTCATCCTGGTTCCGGTCTACGTCATGATCGCCGCGTGGTTCCTCGGCGAACCCCGCAACGTAAAAACGGGCCTGATGGGTGTCGGCTACCTCGTCGGGATTACGGCCGCGATGTGGGTCCCGATGCTGTTCTTCACCGCACTGCTCGGGATCATCTTCTTCGGAGGCATCCCCGAACCGCTGCCGTTCAGCGACCCCGGCCCGTAACTCGAGTCGCTACCCAACTCGATCACTCGTTTTTTCGGACGCAGTCTTCTCGAGCCGTGCGGTTACGCTGACGTCTCTCACGCTTCGTCTCGAGCGGTATCCTTTCCGTGACCATGCACTCGCATGCACTACCGAAACCCCCGTGGGGGTGATGCTTCGAGTATGACGGCGATAGCGGACATCGTCCTCGAGCTGTCGGCGGTGCTGTATCACGACTACGGGGGTACTGAAGGGCTGACCGGCTTCCCGAACACCGGAAGCTGGCTCATCTTCGGAGTTATTCTGGTCCCGATTTACGTCATGGTGACCGCGTGGTTCGTCGGGTCGCCACGCGAAACCTCGACTGGACTGCTCGGCGTCGTCTACCTCGTCGGACTGACGTCGGGAATGTGGGTCAGTATGTTCGTGCTGACCGTCATCATCGGCATCGTCTTCTTCGGCGGCGCTCCGGAACCGATCGGGTCGGTCGGCCCCTGATACGGACCGCTGTACTCCCGTCGCGTCGAGTCGCCCGCCCGAAACCCGTCCGACAGTGCCCGTAGCGGGCGAACCATCACACGTATCCCTGTCCGAACCGTCGATTAGCGTACGCACATCGATCCACTATGAGCATCACCGAACACGAACTCAAGATCAAACTCGAGGATGTCGAGGACCCCGACATCGGTCAGGACATCGTCACGCTCGGGTTGGTCAACGACGTCACCATCGACGACGAGACTGCTCGCATCTCTCTCGCGCTCAACGCCCCTTACGCACCCTCGGAGATGGAACTCGGGAACCGAATCCGAGAAATCTGTGACGAGGTCGGCCTCGAGGCCGACCTGCGGGCCCACGCCGGCGAAGAACACGGTTTCGACGACCAGGTCCTCCCCAACGTTCGCAACGTCATCGCCGTCTCCTCCGGGAAAGGTGGCGTCGGCAAGACGACGGTCGCAGCCAACCTCGCGGCCGGCCTCGAGAAACGCGGTGCGATGGTCGGCCTGCTCGACGCCGACATCCACGGACCGAACATTCCCAAAATCCTGCCCATAGAGGGTGAACCCGGCGTGATGCCCAACGAGGACATCGTCCCACCCCGTTCGGACGGCGTTCGGGTCATCAGCATGGGCTTCATGATGGAAGAAGACGACGACCCAGCGATTCTGCGCGGTCCGATGGTCAACAAGTTCATGATGAAGTTCCTCGAGGGCGTCGAGTGGGGACGCCTCGACTACCTGATCGTCGACCTGCCGCCGGGAACGGGTGACGCAACGTTGAACCTGCTGCAGTCGATGCCGGTTACGGGATCGGTCGTCGTCACGACGCCCCAGGAGATGGCACTCGAGGACACCAGCAAGGGGATCCAGATGTTCAACAAACACGACACGCCGGTGCTGGGCGTCGTCGAGAACATGAGTTCGTTCGTCTGTCCGTCCTGTGGCGACCAGCACGGTCTGTTCGGTACCGACGGCGCGGACGACATCGTCGACCGGTACGACGTGCCGCTGATCGGCAAGATCCCAATCCACCCGGACTTCGGCGCCGACGGGAGCAAGGGACCGATCGTCAAGGACGACGAGAGCCCGGTCCAAGAGCCCGTTTCGGACGTCGTCGCCGAAATCGCCGACCGCGTCGGCGAGACGAACCGTCGGACGGTCGCCGAGAACACCTCCGACGAACCCGCCGACGTGTTGCCGACCGAGACCGAAGACTGAGCGTCTCTCTTTCCCTAGCGTTTACCTCTTTCCCGTCGAACGGGCGATCATGTCACTCGACAGCTACGCCGACGCGATAGCGGACCTCGAGCCCGACGAGGGCGACGTCGAAACCGCGGAACTGGTCGTGACCGACGACGTGCTCGTGAAAGTGTTCGCACTCGGCCCGGGTGCAGAACTCGAGTCCCACGATCATCCCGACAGTACGAACGTGTTCCACGTCCTCGAGGGAACGGTGACGGTAGTCCAGGACGGCGAGAGCGAACAGGTGGCGGCACCGGGCGTCGTCCAGCACGCCCGCGGCGTCGACCACGGCGCCCGAAACGAGACCGACGAGACGGTGATCTTCACGGCGAGTCTGTGTCCGTTGCCGTCCTGAGGCGGTACTCTGTGTGGGGGCTTTTCCCGCACCTACCGGCGACGGTGCGTGCAGGACTGTTGTCTTGCCACAATGAAGGGTTTCTTTACTGGCGTGGGAGAACATCCGACAATCTATGCCTCGTGGATCGGACGCTGACCTGAGTCGCGACCTCGGCGTATTCGCGGTCTTTACTATCGCGTCGGGCACCATGATCGGTGCCGGCATCTTCGTCCTCCCGGGGCCGGCAGCGGAAGGGGCAGGCCCAGCCTCGGCGCTGTCGTTCGGGATCGCCGGGTTGATCGCGCTCGTCGCGACGATGTGTGCGGTCGAACTCGCGACGGCCATGCCCAAGGCCGGCGGACCGTACTACTTCACGAGTCGGGCGATGGGGCCGCTGGTCGGCACCGTCGTCGGCTTCGGCGCGTGGCTCGCACTCATCTTCAAGGGGTCGTTCGCGCTCGAGGGACTGGGCTGGTACGTCACCGAGTTCTCTGCAGTGCCAGTCCTCGGCGTCGCCATCGTTGGCGGTCTCCTGTTGATCCTCATTAACTGGGTCGGCGCCGAAGAAACCGGTCACCTTCAGAACTTCGTGGTGATCGGTCTCGTCGCGATTCTCGCGGTCTTTGCTGGTGGCGGCCTGTTCGCGGCGAACGCGGAGCTGTGGTCGCCGTTCGCGACCACGGGTGTCGAAGGGGTAATCACGACGACCGGCCTCGTGTTCATCTCCTATCTGGGGATCGTGAAGGCGACAGCGGTCGCCGAAGAGGTCGAGGATCCGGGCCGGACGCTGCCGCGGGCGCTGTTCGGTGCTGTCGTCTTCGTCACGCTGCTGTACGTCGGCGTTATGCTGATCGTCACCGGCGTCATGCCGATCGAGGCAATCGCCGGAAGCGACGCGCCCGTCGCCGAGGCAGGCCGCCTGTTCCTCGGTGGTCTCGGCGGCGCCGTCATCGCACTCGCGGGGATTTTCGCGACCGTTTCGACCGCCAACGCAGCGATCCTCTCGTCCTCGCGATTCCCCTTCGCGATGTCTCGGGACGGCCTCGTCACACGGAAACTCGGGAAACCGTCACCACGGTTCGGGACGCCGGCCCGATCCATCTGGCTGACAGGCGGCGTGATGATCGCCCTCGTGTTGATTCTCGAGGTCGAGGATCTGGCGAAACTCGGCGGCACGTTCGGCATCCTCGTGTTCGCCTTGCTCAACGTCACGGTCGTTCTGCTCCGTCGGTCCCGGCCGGAGTGGTACGACCCTGACTACAGAGTGCCGTTCTCACCGGTGTTGCCGATCCTCGGTTCGGTCGCCGCGCTAGCGCTGATCCCGTTCATGGGTGTGCTCTCTCAGGTGAGCGCCGTCGCGTTCGTCCTCGCCGGCGTCGGCTGGTACTACGTTCAGACGCAGCGAGGGGAGCCCGTAAAGCCGGATCACGACGTCCGTGACCAGGTGCTTGGCGCACAGTACCGACAGTCGATCGAGGAAAAACGATCCCGGATCGGAAACGTGGCGACCGGTGGCCCACACGTCCTCGTCGAGACGGCAGAAGGCGAGACCAACCCCCACCTGCTGACCGCGATGCGGTCGTTCGTCGATCGGTTCGACGCCGACCTGGACGTACTCACGATCACCGAGGTTCCACCCCAGATCCCGCTGTCGGAAGCGGACCACGAGGTCGACGACGACTGGATCGGCCGGATCGAACGGGAACTCGCCCTGCAAAACCACGCCGTCGTCTTCGATCACGTCCGAACCCGTGACCGAACCGACGCACTCCTCGAGAGCGTCAACGAGCGAACCGAACTGGTCCTGGTCGACTGGCACGATCCGATCCGGAAACACCACCTGCAGGAGAGCCACGTCGACGAGATCCTGCGTTCGGAGTTTCCCGTCCGACTGGCCGTGTTGAAACACCGCGGGACGGGTGGAATCGGCGAAATCGTGGTCGCGACCGACTCCGGACCGTACGACCGTGCCGAAGTCGAACTGGCCGACGCGATCGCAACCGTCACGGGCGCGACGCTCACGCTGGTTACGGCTCTCCCACAGGATGCCTCCGAGGAGGCGACGACGTCGGCGCGGTCGTACCTCGAGGAGCTAACGGACGTGCTCTCGAGTCCGGCGGAGACGGAGGTACTCGAGGCTGCCGACGCGGACCGCGCACTCGTGCGGCGAGCGAACGAGGCGGATCTGCTGGTCATGGGTGCGCCGACCCACCCCGACCGGGTGCGCGAGTTCTTCGGCCAGACCACGGACTTCGTCGCGGCCGAGACGGAGACGTCCGTGCTCGTGGTCAAAGAACCGGGAGAACAGGTGCCGTTCTCTCGGCGACTGTGGCGGCGACTCCAGCGGTTCGGCGACTAATTACATGTAGCCGAGGTCGCGCAGCCGTTCCATCAGATCCTCTTTGTCCTGGGCACGGCCCGCTCGTTCGGTCGTCCCCTCGAGGTCCTGCAGCCAGGCGGGGTCGTCTTCAGTCTTCTCGGTGCTGATCTCGCTGCCGAGCGACCGGAACCCTTCCCAGTACTTCGGTGAGACGGGGGTGTCGAAAGGCTCGAGGTCGTCCGGCAGGTCGCCTTTGCCCTCGGGGACGTAGCCGTCGTCCGGGAACTCCTCGACGGTGTCCGGGACGACGAAGTTCCAGAAGGTCTCCCAGACGGCAGCCTCCTCGAACTGCAGGATGGGCTGGACGCGGTCGTGGGGCGGGTAGATGTCGGGGTCGTGACGCGGCGAGAAGAACGTCTCGTCCGCGCGGGCCTCCTGTTCGTCCCAGCGGACACCCGAGATGATGCCGTCGGTCTCGTACTCCTCGATCGCGTCGTTGAGTGCGACGGTCTTCAGCAGGTGGTTGCCGACGTAGGTATCGAGCAGGAACGGGAAGGTATCCTCCTCGTACTCGAGGATGTCCCGGACGTGGCGGCGGTTGTGCTCGGAGAGGTCCGAAATCTCGATTTCGTCGCCCGGTTCGAGGTCGTGTTCGTCGACGTAGTCGCCGATGTCCTCGTTGCGCGCGTAGATGACCTCGAGGCCCCATTTGTCGGCCCAGTGGTCGACGAAGTCGTGGATCTCGTCGAAGTGCTGGTAGTGGTCGATGAAGATGGCGGGCGGCACCTCGAGGTCGTACCGGTCGGCGACCTGGGTGACGAAATAGAGGACGAGCGTCGAGTCCTTCCCACCGGTCCACATGACGGCGGGGTTGTCGTACTGCTCGAGTCCCTGTCGGGTGACCTCGACTGCTTTCTCTATCTTGTCGTTGACGTGGGGGTAGTCGTCGGGGTCTTCACCGGTTCCATCGTCGTAGTCGACGTCGGCGTACTGGGGAGGTTTCTGGCTCATCGCTCGTAATTAGATATAATTACCTCATTTAAATCGTTTTGGGGGACGGAAACCTCTGACGGAACTTTCCGCGAGGGCGAAGTCGAAATACGCTGTAAAGTGGGTGTAGGGCCAAAATTCGGCGTTCAGGAAATCACACTGTGATCGGCGAGGGCAGCAATATTCGCCCATACAACTAACTTTTAGAGAGTTTCATCGAATCGGATCAGTCGAGCGGGGCCGCCTCGAGTCGTCGATCCGGATCCGCCACGTCGAGTTCCCGCTGGAGCAGGCTGACGATGCGTCGGCTGGCCAGTCCGTCGCCGTAGGGTCGGGGATGGGAGTTGGGGTACCAGTCCGCCGCGAGCGCCGCGCGAATTCGGGCGGGATCCGAACCGACCAGCTGATTCCAGCCGGCGTCGACGGTCTCCTCCCACTCGGTTTCCTCCCGCAAGGTGACACATCGCGTCTCGAGGAAGAACGCTTCCTTCTGGACGCCACCCGAATCCGTCGCGACGCGTTCGGCCGCGTCGAGCAGTCGAACGAAGTCGAGGTAGCCCTGGGGTTCGATCACCTCGAGTTCCTCGGTCGCTCGCTCCCAGAGTCCGTACGCCTGAAGTCGGTCGACCGTCCGCGGGTGAGCCGGGAAGACGACCGGGAGCGGGGCGTCGACCAGCGCGTCGACGATCGACGCCAGGTTCGACCTGACGTCGGTGTTTCGCTGGCGATGGACCGTCGCGAGGACGAACTCGCCCTCGCGGAGGCCGAGTTCCGAGAGGATCGACGACGCCTCGCTCGAGCGGTCGCGGGCCTCGAGTAAGGCGTCGTACATCACGTCGCCGGTCCAGAAGACGCCCTCGGAGATGCCCTCCGCGGCGAGGTTGCCGACGGCGGCCTCGCTCGGCGCGAAACAGAGTTCGGAGGCGTGGTCCGTCAAGATACGATTGATCTCCTCGGGCATCTCGCGATTCCCACTGCGGAGGCCGGCCTCGACGTGGGCGACCGTGGCGTCGCGTTTCGAACCGACGATAGCGCCCGCAAGCGTCGAGTTGGTGTCGCCGTACAGCAAGATTGCGTCGGGCTGGACCGACTCGAGTACCGGCTCGAGTCGCGTTATCATCGCCGCCGTCTGGCGACCGTGGGTGTCGGAAGCGACCCCAAGGTTGTACTCGGGTTCGGGGATGTCCAGTTCCTCGAAGAAGACGTCCGACATCTCCTCGTCGTAGTGTTGGCCTGTGTGGACGAGGGTCTCCTCGCCGACGTCACGGATCTTTCTCGAGACGACCGCGGCCTTGACGAACTGCGGTCGCGCACCGACGATCGAGCAGACCCGCATCAGTTCACCTCCCCGGATCCGTGGAACCGAACGTCCTGGCTGGCCGATCCGACGCACGAACCGCAGCGAGCGCGGGTGCCCGTCGGACTGCTGTGGAGGGACGATTTGAGTCGAAAGACGTTCACCTCGGATATCATGTAGCGACCCTTCCAGAATGTGGTATATCGTTATCAGCGCACTAATCGTCGGAAGTGAAACGATGACGCCGATCCGACGGCACAGGCCGGGATCGAGTCGGCCGAACCCGTTCCGACGGTCGCGGTGACACAACTGAAGCAACACGTTTCGGCGCGACATCCGCTCCGTACGGGTTCGTCCGCCCGCTCGTCTTCAAAGACGGAGTAATTAACCTCAACGCAAATTCCCGACTACTTCCAAGACCGGCCATCGTGACCGAACGGCCACCCTCCCCACCGACGGCCGGCACCGGACCCGCTCTCTCCGGCACGGGCGGCGGTTCCGAGGACCGCGTCGTCGTGACGACCGCACAGCTAGCCACACAACTCGAGGAGTGGACCGACTACCGCCCGGACGAGCAACTCCTCGAGAACGTTCTGCTCGAACTGGATCGTCGTGACTACCTCGAGTGGGAGACGATCACGCGCAACGGCGACTACTGCTGGGACCTCACCGATACCCCCGAGCGACTCGGGAAAGCGATCGCCGCAGTCGTTACCGCCCTCCTCCAGGCGGATCCGTGACGGTTCGGGGATGAATACCGCGAGAAAGGACGTATTGAGTCGAGATACTGTCGGCATACACGGACGGACAGGTGACAGAGACTGTTCTGCGTTGCCGTCTGTTCAGTAGTTCGGCTCGAGACCGTCAGCCGCGACGGATTGGAACCGCCGTTCTCGAGCGGACGTGATAGTCGAGTGATTTAATTGACGGATACGAGTATCGAGGAGTGAGAATGCCGGACAAACGCGATCGGTTGATCCTGAGCAAAGCGACGACGTTCGCGAGTCAGGACTCGTACGCCGTTCGAGAGACCGACATGGAGTACCTCGAGTCGCTCCGGACGGACCTGGAGCTACACAAGTCCGAGGTCGACGACCTGCTGGACGAACCGACCAACTGGTACACGAACCACCAGCGGTCGGGTGGCACACACGAGTTCACGCGACTGGACTTCTTCCGAATCAAGGACATGCTCGAGGTCGAGTACCTCCGCGAACTCGCCGACATCGACGAGAACGAGGTCTCCCGCGCGCTCAACAACTCCCGGGGCTGGTACGAGGAGCAACTCGAGGACGGGTTCAAGATCGACGACTTCAACGAGGTCGTCGTGTTCCTCGTGACGGTTGCAATCTTAC
This sequence comes from Natronobacterium texcoconense, assembly GCF_900104065.1. Classification (NCBI taxonomy): domain Archaea; kingdom Methanobacteriati; phylum Methanobacteriota; class Halobacteria; order Halobacteriales; family Natrialbaceae; genus Natronobacterium; species Natronobacterium texcoconense. The sequence continues at coordinate 117,345 of NZ_FNLC01000006.1, forward strand.
AATACGAGGCCGACGCCCTGAACGGGGACCTCGAGGACCTCCATCGAGTCGACATCGTCGAGGCGGAGTTCGTCGAGGACGTTCAGGAGTCGGTTTCCCTCGAGTTCTAATAGCAGTCGGTTTCTTCTGGCGGAGAGAAAGTTATTTCGTCGCTGACTCGTCACCGAACAATATGGTTCCCGACCCGTCGTCGATCAGCCGACGACAGCTTCTCGGTGGGCTCGCCGGCGGTGCGACGCTCGGAAGCGGTGCCCTCGTCGCCACCGGCGTGACCCGACCGACAGCCCTCCCGAACGTACTGACCGACTGGGCGACCAACTACTATCCGACGCCGCCCGCGCCGAGTTCGCTCTGGCAGCCGACGGTAACCGAAGCCCACGCTCGCGAGGCCGTCGAACTGCTCGCCGAAACCGAAGACGAGGCCCTCGAACGCTGGGACGACATAGAGGACGACGACGGTCGGTTCGTCACCGGCTCCGGCGGCTGGCTCTCGAGCGCCGAGGAATCGCTCGAGGACGGCGAGTACGAGGACGCCCTCTCCCGGGCCAGATACGGGATGCGATTCGCCGGCGAAGACCTGGGACGAGTGCGCGCGGAACACGGTGAGGAAGACCTCGAGGCGCTCGCAGGTCGCGCCGACGCCCTGCTCGAGCGGGTCGACACAGTGGTCGACGACATAGAGGGTCGGCCAGTGGCCGATCCGGAACGCGACCTGGCGTGGTACGTCCACGTCGAGTCGGAACTGCAGCGCGGACGCCACCTCGCGCAGTTCCGCGGACTCGAGGAGATCCACGACGACGACTCCGACCCACCGAACTACGACTCACGAAATATCGGTGAGATCACGTCGGAACTCCTGCGGGCGGAGATAGCAGTCGAGACCGGCGAACAGTACCGAGATCGACTGTGGGAACTGTTCGACAGCACGGAAGCACCCTACGACGACCACCTTCGGGGCCTCCTCGAGGAGTTCGGCACCGAACTCGAGCCGATGCCGACTCGAGACGAGGTCGAAGACGAGTACATCGGCGACCCCGAGGAGTACGGCCCCTACGAGTTCGCTCACTCTCGGCTCGCACAGTGGTGTTTCCCGACGTCGTTCTCCCCGCCCTGGCGACGGGACATCGACGAGGAGTTTCTCGTCCTCGAGGTGCTCGCGCTAGCGCGTGGACTCGTCGACTGGCGGGCCCACGAGTACGCGGTGGCGCAACTCGAGGTCGAACCAGACGACGAGGCGTTCGATCCCGGCCACATTCTCGCGGAAAAGCGCCGCGGGAAGTCGACCTACGACGACGTGATCGGCTCGGATCCTGCCCCGTTCATGGTCGTCCTCTCGGAGGAAGGGATCGGAAACCTTCGAATCGCGGACGTCCGTCGGGATTCGTGGGACGACAGGTGGCGGCCTTGGAACGAGCGCATCCAGGCCTACCTCAACGCGTTGCTCGGCCGGGCGAGGTTACAGGAGTATCCGGCGCCATACAAAGCTATTACCAATAAAAGATGATTTTCATACCTTACTTAGCCTCAGTGCTATACAAGTGCTTTTAAAATAAGCAAATAAACAAATTAATGGCAATGAAAAAGAATCAAATCCTTCGAGGGAAATGCTTAGGTAATGAGCAATTGGTCTCCTCCAGAGGATACACAGGTGGGAGAAGGGAATATATCGGCTCTGGAGGCAAGTCTACCGTTTGACCCCCACGACCTGGAGATTCAGCGGACCGAGTACGTGCCCCAGACCTACCAGCGACTATCCAAGAAGCAACGAAAACGCTTTGAAAAGTATTTGAACCGAAATAACGACTACGAGTTTGACCAAGTATATTCGTATCTTCTCAAGTGGAAAAACCCTGATAAGTACGATGATGGAATTGCACAGTCGTACGAGCGGTTAGCAAAAGAAGCACTTGGAATTCCGACGCAGATACGGAACGGAGGTGAAGAGGCGGTTTACCCCAACGATCAGCAGATCCAAACTTTCAAAGAACTCTACGTAGCAAGCCAGTGTTTTCTTGAAATCCATTTTGGAACCACTGACGAATCAGCAACTAAAACCGTGTATCGGGGAATCCGCGAAAATTCAATGGCCAAGATCGTGGCACAAGCAATTGATTTCCCTGATTCTGATCGGTATTATTTCAAAACGTCAACAGTAGCTAACTTCACTGGAATTGAGGGTATTGGTCACTATCATTCGGATGGTATCTTAGTCAAATGGCGTGTCCCACGTGAAAAAATCATACTCGCGGCTGATCGGCTATTCAACACACCAGCCCACGAAGATGAACTTCAGATAGCCGGCGGTACTATTCTCGTGGAGGGCAACGGTGTTATTCACGAAGGAACTACATCTGGAACAACACGTCGTCTACAAACGGTGATCCAAGGGATGGACTCGCCTGAATCACTGAACGACGTTGATCACAAAGATATTGCAGATTTAGTAGAACTGATGTATCATCATGATGAACCAGTGACGACAACAGAAGGAGCAGAACGGCTTGAAGAATGGTTCTATGAAGTGAACTCGAGGGAGCTATATTCTGCGATGAAGACAGAAGCACTAAACGCACAAGTGCAGTACCTCATGGAAGCAGGACAAGGAAATGAAAGAGATGTTTTAAGATAACTCAGCACCCTATTCACGGGAACGTGGCGTAACTTTTCTCCTATTTGGTCCTACCCACCTGAAATCAATGCCACAGTATTAAGTGCAGGGCTGTCTACTAATTCACAAGGATGCCTATTCGGCGAGGAACGCTTCGGGACGACGATGGCGATTCAGCCGACGGGAGAGTATTCTATAACCAAATTAGTGATACCCCAGACGATGCTATTGTCGTAGATCTTCGAAAAGACGAAGAGAGCCTCAACTGGACGAAATATGGACCAGAAGATTCGAGGATTCGATTTAGTAATTGGTCGGATGAAATGGCACACGAACGGCTTGTTGATGCGCGAGAGCGCCTGAGGGAAATTCGGAGCCAAGACTCAGATTCTGCGTAGAACGATATTATCTGTTCTTTTCGGCAGAAATATAATTTCCTTCAAATATATTGTTCATATGGTGCTCTGTTGGATAGCAATGTTAGCCGGTGCAGTCAGAATTTGAGTTATCTTATTATTGACTGACGAAGATAATTTTAAGATCGGTACCACCCCATTTAACTCGAAAATCACTATTCAATCAGCAGAATTTGGAAAGCTTGCTACTCTCGATGTAGAGTAGAACAGGCTGAAATCGCAGGCCAAGTTAATGCCAGAGGTACCCCATAAGAAGTGGATCTATTTAATAACCGAAGTTCAAATTCAGGATAGATTTTTGAAGGATGAGTTACTTGATTCTTTTAGAATACTGTTAGATGCCGTCATCAGATATTCCACAAGGTGTCCTACACAAGTTTTCAAGTAACCAGAGACTTGTTGTTGGCACTGCGATTACGTTCGTTCATGCGTCTATAGTAGTCATTCTTTTTCTCGATAATGTACCAAAATGGCGGTTCTTAGTGTACACAGGGACTCCGAGTCTGATCATCGCTATCATACCGTTTTTGATCACACGCTCGGTGATCGAACGGATATATGAGGATGAAAGCCTGATCTCGTACTTGGAGACCTTATCCGACACCACAGGTGATTCGACTTCGGTCGCCGCTGAAATCGAATTAACGCCAGAGGTCCGTCAACAACTCCCTGAAGAGGTGGCTGATCCTGACTCGGTGAAAGTCATCGATGGAGAGTTGCTTGATCACGTTGATGGTGAAGAATTTGACTCAGTAGATGCGGATACTCGAGGAGTCGTTGCGATTGCGTTTTCCAGCCTGCTAATTGTAGTCTCAGCTCCTATCGTAGGGGTGTTGATAGACGGAATGATTTCTACATTGATCGGATTTCTGTGTGGGATGGTAGCATTATGGATAGTTTTACAACAACACCGCGACATGATTGGCCTGATCGAATACACGCCCAAATCGATTAATCCATGAAAGTACAAGAATTCCAGATCGATAAATTCGCCCGCCCTGAACTGACATCAGGTGGCTCGATCAAGTTAGACGGCGTCTCAGGTACCGACATTCTTATTCAAGGTGAAAATCAAAGTGGTAAAACACATACCTTCAACGCATTACTATATGCCCTTCTCGGAGAAACGATCGCATTGCAGAGGGGCCATGGAAACGCTGTTGAACTACAGTTGAGCAATGACCTGGAGATATTCCGCGGTGAGCCTGGGAAGACAGTTCGAACTGACGAGCAGGAATTCGGTCCTGACGAAGCTGAAGAAATCGTCCGTCGTCAAGTAGGTTCACGAGATTTAGTTCATGCACATTTTCTTCATTCACGATTAAGCGAACTGCCGCTTGAGAGTCTACCTCAACCGAAACGAGTCACTCGAGTGCTCGATGCTACGAATGACGATTTGAGTGAACGGATTGCGAATCTCCAAGACCAAGTAGAAGAACTTGAAGCCGAGGCTGAACGAAAGATAGCAGAACGGAATTCCAAAGAACGAGATCAAAGTCGACGTCAGCGACAACTTTCCGATATCCGTTCACAAGTGAAAAAATGGTCTACTGTAGAGGAGTTGGCTGAAAGCGGACGCTTAGAGGAAATCAGTAACGCCCTCCAACGTGATCCTGAACTTGAAAACCAAATTGACAATCTCACCTCAGAGAAGCGTTCACTCATAACCGATATTCGAGAGAAACAGAACGAACGAACTCGGGCTAAGGAATTAGAGGAAGAAACCCGGGAAATCATTATCAAAGCTCTTGAGGAATTTATCTGTCCGGTTTGCGACGAACGCGTCAACAGAAGTGAGGCAACTACCCGACTCGATAACAAGCAGTGCCCCTTCTGTAATCAATCAACTGATATCAGAGATACGTTCAGCCATTTGGAGACGGAGAAACAGCAATCGGAGGGGAAATTAGATGAAATCGACCACGAGCTCGAGGAGCTAAGAGAGCGAAAAAACGAAGTCGAGTCTGAAATACAGTCGCTCAAAGAAGAGAGGCCGGAGATAGCGGATCTCAATAGCTATGCGGTCGACCAGCTCAAGGAATTTGACCACGACATTCAGAGTATCCACGCCAAAGCGAAGGAAAAGAGAGTAGAGGCCGAAGAAGCCCTCGAAAAATACGATGTGAAACTGAAGAACATAGAAGACAAGGTCACAGAACTGGACGAAGATATCTCTGATCTGGAAGAGGAACAGGAAGCCAAAAAGGAAGTCATTGCAAAGCTGGAGGACGAGGATGTTTCGACCAAATTATCAAACTTTGAGGAGCGGTGGAACCACCACTACCAACAAATCGCCCCCCAGATAGCAGAAAACATTCATCTACAGCGTAACGGTGAAATCGTCCTTGTCAACGAGGACGGTCGAAGACGCGAATATGATCGCCGAGGTGATTTGGCTGATGCAGAGGTCGTTCTCCTCAACATCTCATTTGTCATTGCCCTCAATCAAATCGCATTGGACCGGGGTAGTATTGACTGGGAGACCATAGTATTAGACGAACCCTTTGCACACCTTGATCGAGGCATCAAAGAAGACGCCATTGCGTACATGAGGAATTTGGATATTCAATTTATATTAACCTCATCGGACGAGTACATCTGGCAAGAGTTCAACCACGCAACGACCCTAAGCCTTGAGAGACAATACAAACTGACGGACTTCACAAATGAGTAACGACGAACCTGACCCTCTTGACCCGGAAGAAGGCCGATACCACCCCCGATTATTGTTACTTGATGAATTCGATGGTGAAATCCAAGGCCGAAAGAAGTTTTTTAAATCCTTATTTCATCTCCGGGAAGAGATCGACGGAGTGGGGAAAGACGAGTGGACTTTTGAACATGACAGCTTCGGTCCCACCGATCAGGGGCTTTCCAATCTCTTTAGAGCGTACGATAAACTTGGTCTTGTGGTCGTCGAGAAGGATGGGAAGCTGTGGCTCTATAAACAGACGAATAAAGGTTCGAAGTTTGCTAAGGGGATTCGACGCGGTCTCAGGATACTTCGAAAAAAAGACACTGAAGAACGAGAAAGGTCCCTGGAACTGGTCGCTGTGGTCAATAAAGATCGATCAGGAAGCGAGATTGAAGAAGACTGGGAGATCGCAAAGCGGAAGGCAGAGATATTCGGAATTGACCAATAAACCGCCTGGCTCTCTTCGCTCTAACACTAATGAAATACAACTTATTAATACTAATTAACCTTCCTATACCATTTTGAGTTCCGTTGACTGAAGATGTCACTACCGTCGTGAACAAATATAGAACGCTTCTATACGCTCAGTCGCTGATGAACTTGTTGTCCCGCCAGTTGACGCCCGACTCGCCGGAGCCGTGGTCTCGAGGTCCTTCCACGACCTCGACGTCGGCCGGCCGCGGTTCGCCGTCGACGATCCGGGTGGCATCGAGTTCGCCGTCGTGCTCGGAGATTGCGGTCAGCGTGCCTTTCTCGGCGGCTTCGGCGATGCCACAGAGGACGAGGAACATCTCGTACTGCAGCAGCGAGTTCTGGAGGACCGTCTCTCGGTCGCCCTTGAACGCGGCGAACTCGACGAGTTCGGATTCGATCTCCTCTTCTTCCTCCTCGTCCCAGCTAAAGGACTGCTGGCGGCGCTCTTCGGGGTCTTCCTCGTACACCCGGTTTTCGGTGACGCTGGCCTTGAGCTGGGCGGTCGGCGTGTACTTGCTGACCGACTGATCCTTGGCGACTGCCTTGAGGATGAGCGTGTTGTTCCGTCGTGTGATCTCTACGTCGTCTACCCCGTCGGGGAACGTCGCTTCGTCGATGTGATCGTGAAGATCTTCGAGGGGGAGTTCGAGCGTCGAATGCAACCGATAAACGTGTCTGGATTCCTCTGATGACATAGTGGGGGGAGTACGAGAGTCTTGTATGCCACTACGCGTGGGTCACTTATATGATCTGCTATTAAATGCGTGAGATACCAGTACGGACAAATTTAAGTTTGGGGTTTACTCTGCGTCGAGCGTCTCGGCCAGTTCGCCACGTTCCTGTAGCTCTTCTAAGATGTCCGAGCCGCCGACGAACTCGCCGTCGACGAACGTCTGCGGGATCGTCTCCCAGCCGCTGTACTCCTCGAGTGCGACGCGGTACTCGTCTAACGACTCGAGAACGTCGACGGTCTCGTACTCGTCGCGGTGGTGGTCGATCAGGCCGAGTGCCTTCCGCGAGTAGCCACACTGGGGCATGAGTTCGGTCCCTTTCATGAAGAGGACGACCTCGTTTTCCTCGATGACGTCGGCGACCTGTTCGTTTACCTCCTCCTGATCGAGACCCTGGTTCGGCGGGAAGTCCATACACCGCAGTATGGCGGTGAGAGGGATAGGTTTTGCGTCATTGCCTCTCCGGTAAAACGGCCACAGTTCCCATCAAACCGACTCGAGTCGAACGATCCGGTCGTCGTCCTCGAGCGGGAACTCGCCTCCGGCGCGGCCGTCGCGGTTGGAGGTCAGCAGGTACAGCGAGCCCTCGGGACCGGGTTCGACGTGCCGAAGTCTCCCGTAGGTACTCTCGAAGAGCCTGCTGACGGTCGCGGTGAAGCGGTCGTCGAGCCAGGGGTCGTCGTAGACGGCGTCCGCGTCGTCATCCTCGACACCATCATCGTCTTCGCTCCGCAGCGTCACCCCGTACAGCGTTTCCGAAACGAGCCCACAGACGAAGAGCCGATTTTGCCACGCCTCGAGCGCGTCGCCCTCGTAGAACGTCAGTCCCGACGGCGCCCACGTCGTCTCCGGACCGGTGTTGACTAGCGGCGGTGTCACTGCCTCGTACTCGTCGTAGTTCTCGTACTCCGGGTCGTCCGGCCCGCCGCGCGTGACGTTCCAGCCGTAGTTGCCGCCCGGCCGGAGCATCGCCACCTCGTCTCGAGCCGCGGGTCCGTGTTCGGCGATCACCGGCGTCCCCTGCGGTGTGAAGTCGATTCCCTGGGGATTCCGGTGGCCGAGCGTGTAGGTTCTCGACTCGCCGTCGCCCCAGTCGGGATTGTCCGGTGCAGGGTCGCCGTCGGTATCGATCCGCAACACGGCACCCGCGAGCGAGCCCGGATTCTGCGTGAGCGCTGGCTCCTCCGCATCGCCGGTCAGCACCCACAGGTAGCCATCGGGGCCGAACGCGATCCGGCCGCCGTTGTGGGTCGTCGCGCCCGGAATTCCGTCGAGGATCGGCTCGAGGTCGCCGCTCTCGAGGTCGTATCGAACCACCCGGTTCCCGACGCCGTCGTCGTCGACGGTGTAGTAGACGAACAGCACGGATTCTTCGGGGTAGTCGGGGTGGGCCGCGACGCCCAGCGTTCCACCCTCGCCGGGTGCAGACCGATCCGGGAGGTCCGCACCCTCGAGGATGGCTTCCGCATCCCCTGGCCCGAGATCCGAGCCCGTCTCGAGGTCGTCCGCGTCGAACCGGAGCAGACCGCCGTCTCGCTCGGTGACGAACGCGTCCTCGCCCGCGAACGTGAGGTCCCAGGGGATCTCGAGGCCGGAGACGACCGTCGTCGGCTCCACGTCGTCCTCGGTCGGTTCGCCGTCCGCGGGTTCCCAGTCGGGCGCTGTCCAGTCGTCTTCGGGGGTCTCTTCGGGGGTGGCGAGCTCGAGGGAGTTCGAAGCGACCCCCTCGAGACAGCCAGCAGTGCCGGCCACGACCGTGGCTGCCGCAGTCGATAGTAATCGGCGTCGGGTCGGGGGCATGGTCGTTCCTACGGAGCGGATCGGGGAGTGTCTTGGCCCGACACCCGTCGCCCGCCTTCGGGAGAATTACTCCCCGGAACGGAACCAGCGATAGAGCCCGACAACTCCGAGAACAGCGAGGACGAGCCACGTACCGACGACGAGGGCTGCCCGAGTTGCACCGCGAGCGCTCGAGGCGCGCTGGTTTCGAGGCCGTCGAAGACGCCGAGCCAGCCGACGATCGTGATCGCGGCGACGGCGAGCCCGGCCCAGCGTACCTCCTGGCGGAGCGAATAGCCGCCAACGGAGTCGTCGTCGGTTCCGGTCATGCTCGAGGCTACGGCTGGCGCGTGGAAGTGCCTTCGGCCAGCGCGAATGATCGTCGCAGTCGGTCGGGGGTCCGATTTCTTTTCGGAGAGTAGCACGAATCAGGTGGTCACTCCAGAAGGGATGCCTGCGTATCGAGCCTCCTTCCGGTAGAAAGCCAGTAATCTACGCCTGTACCCTGTGATACGAAACCAGAGTATTTGTCAGTAAAATATATAGTATGGCTGTTTCTTCTGAACTGTATGAATCGCAGACAGTATCTCGCCACAACCGCAGTGGTAGCCAGCGTTTCCCTCAGTGGTTGTTCGGCACTCGAGGAGGAGGTCTCTCTTCGGAACCCGACCGAAGACCGCGACTCGACGTGGACTCAGTTCACACACGAATACCGCGACGAGGAGCTAGTCAGGGTTTCGTTTCGTGAGCGATCGAACACGTCGTCGACGTACCAACTGCAAACGACGATCTCACAGCCTACCGAAACCAGTATCGAGCGCACCCGGTTTCGATTCAGGCCGGAATCCGAAGATCTGGGACCCGACAGTATGTTCGTTCAGCCGCTCCGAACGCACCTGTACGACGAGTTCGACACCTATCGGGAAGACGGCTGGATCGTCGTCGAGGCGCTCGACCACGGCGAAGGGACAGTAAGCTACCAGGTACTGGCCCACCAGACGATAGGTGACGACGAACCGGGGCCGCTAGAAGTCGACTACGAGATCGTCTTCTCCGACGACGATTTTTTCGAGACCACCTACACTGCTCGAGATCGGACGACAGTCCAGTTCGAATAGAAGTCGATTCCTGACTCTATAGTAGCCACTGAAAGTCAGTGCGCACCCGATCGCACGACAGCGGTGCGATCGGTGTGCAAACAGTTTCAGTTGTTACTATAGTCCATCAACTGCTGTAGTCACTGCCTCGAAAGCCCCTGGGCCGCTCGCCCATCCGCCGCTCGCTGCGCGCGTTCCCGTCAGTCACGTGCTTGCGTCGCCGGGGAGAGACCGACCGGGCGGTCGGCTTCGCCGACCGCCTGTAACGTGGTCGTTCGAGGTGGCGAAGCCACCTCGATGACTCGTCGGAAGACCTTCGATCTTCCGAGATGACGAGAGACCGGAGGTCTCTCGAACCACGGCTCCGCCGCCACGCGAGCCAGCCCCTTTCAGTCCCACCCACAACACCACTCTCCTCCCCAGCCGACTCGTTCGCTCGTTTCACTCGCTCACTCCTCCCTCGCGCGGTATCGGCGAGCCACCCTCGCATCTGCTCGGGCGGCTATACAGCACGCGCCACGCGGTCTGTTCAATTATAGGAGCAAAGCGATTCCACACGGCCGGGAGCGGGATCCGAGCAATGCGAGGAGCCCGCGATCCGGGGAAGGGCAGGTATTTCCTGGCGGACTGAAAGGGCGAGGGGCGCGTGGCGTGACCGACGAGGGAACGCCACGATCGGCGTGAACGGCGAGCGGCGTGAGCCGTGAACACGCTCGCGCTCGGGGGAGTCGCTCCGCCGGCACTATCCGAGCAGTAGCGAGGGTATCCGGCGGAGCGGCCGCGAGCGCGCCGAGGGCTTTCGAGGCGTCTCGGTAACTAAAAACTGCTTCTGGGGCTGCTACGAACCCAGATTAGTTGTAAAATGCTTCCGCAACGAGCAGCGGGAAGACGAGCGTCGCCTCGGCTTCGACCTGCGTGTAGTTCAGTTCGGTGTCGTCCTTGATCTTACCCCAGGAGACGGCCTCGTTCGGCGGTGCGCCCGAGAGCGAGCCGTCGCCTTCCATCCCCGTTGAGATGTAGACGGCGTACTCCGCGCCGCCGCGGAAGAGGTTCGTCATGATGGCGTGGTGTTTCGGGACGCCGCCACCGACGGCGATCAGGCCGGTCGTGTCCGCGAACATGCCGTCCTCGATGATGCTTTCGTAGTCGTCGAGAATCTCGATGCCGATGTCCGAATCCGTATCCTGGCGCTGCCGGTAGTAGTAGAGGAAGTTCCCGACCTCTGCGTCGGTCAGCGCGGGACAGTAGACTGGGACATCATTGTCCGCGGCCTGCTTGAGCACCGAATCCTCGTCCTCGAGCGTCTCGCCGAGTTCGCGCGCGAACTCGGTCGGTGTCCGGATGCTCTCTTCGGCGAAGAAGTCGTCGAAGAAGTCGTAGAGGTACTCCTCGAGCCAGACGTAGCGGTCGGAGGGGACGAAGATGTTGCCCAGTCGGTTGATGCCGCGCTCGCGGAGTTCCGCTTCGTCGGCCTTCCACTCCCCCATTTTGAACGGTTTTGCGGTCTTGATGACGTCCTCGGTCAGCGATCCGGAGGTGGTGATGACGACGTCGACGAAGCCGTCTCGGATCAGCGCGGCGACGACCTCTCGTAGTCCGGAGGAGACGATGTTCGAGGTGAACGTGAGATATACTTTGGCGTCTTCTGCCTGCATCCCTTCGGTGATCTCGATCGCTTCGGCGAGTTGCGTGGCCTGGAAGCCGGTCGTTTCGTAGGCCTCGAGCAGCGACGACAGGTCGGCCCCGTCGCGGAAGTCGTAGCCGCGAACGTCTGCCGTCTCGAGTTCCTCGTCGGACCCCGGGACGACGTGTTCGCGGGAGTCGTCGTCGGTCATACACGGGAGAACGGAGAGAAGCAGTTTAAGTTGCCGGATTTGGCGCTATGCGATCAGTCGGCCGTCGTCGCCGACGATTCGGTCTCGGCGTGTGCAGAGCGCCAGTAGCCCTGGAGGTATGTACCGACGAACATGCCGGCGATGCCGTAGAGGATAACGACGTTGCCGACGCCGAGGCTGGCGTAGGCCGCACCGGGACAGATCCCCGACAGGCCCCAGCCGACGCCGAAGATGCCGCCGCCGACGACGACGTTCCTGTCGAGCGTTTTCAGTCGTCGGCCGTAGGTCGTGCCTGTCAGGGGAGCCGTGGTCCGGAACTGTTTGACTCCGAAGAAGGTGATCCCGGTGACGACGGCGGCCCCGAACATGACGAACAGCAGGCCGAGGTCGTCGAACTGGAGGAAGTTCAGGACGACTTCGGGCTGGGCCATGTGGCTGAACCCGAGGCCGAAGCCGAAGATCAGCCCGCCGGCGAACACCAGCGGCAGGAACAGCGGGTGTTGTTCGTGCTCCCCAGCCATTATGGACTCACCCCCAGTGCCGCGACGAGCTGTGCGACCCCGATCGCCACCAGCAGGAAGGTCGCGACGCCGACGAACGACGCACTCGAGGCCGAGCCGACGCCACAGACGCCGTGGCCCGAGGTACATCCCTTCCCGAGTCGGGTTCCGATCCCGATCAGGATGCCGCCGAGGAACAGTCGCCAGGGCTGGACTTCGGTCAGCCAGATCGTCAGCGCGCCGACCTCGCGGAACTGGCCGGTCGTGGCTGGCTGGTGGAGGCCGCTCGAGACCAGTCCCGACTGGAACGTGACGGCGTAGATCGCTGCGCCAGCGACGATGCCGAGCGTGAAGACGACCCGCCAGTCACGCGAGGGGCGATACCGCTGGAATCGCGAGAGATTCGAGACGTAGGAGAGCGTCGACTCGAGGAACGTACTCGCGCCGGCGGGGATGGCGGTCCCGAGGTAAATCACGACGACCCCGAGTCCGACCAGCAACCCGCCGATCGCGTAGTGGCTGATCCCGTTCGGAAACAGCTCCCCGACCAACGCAACGGTAAGCGCTACACTCATCACCTGCTGGAAGGAGTTGCGGTGGTATCAATGCTGTCGCCGCGGGGAAACTTGTGTGTATCTCGGACGCCCGGAGGAGACGCTAATCGGCTGCGGTCTGTGCGTCCAGTACCTCGAGTTTCTCCGCGGCGTAGCCGAAGACGTCCCGGTAGCCGTTGGACGACATGAGAACGGGATAGAACGACTCCTCGGCGACCTGTTCGTCGCCGTCCGCGGCCGCGAACGTCTCGCCGGCCTCGACCTCGGTAAAGTTCTCGACGAAGACCTCGTACGTCTCGGCGGACTCTTTCGGGATCACGTCGGTAAGCCGATAGACGGGGAGCTCCCGCTGGACTGTGTCACCGGGTAACGCACCGGTAGCGGTCAGGAACGTCCGCATGAGCCGGTCGGCGTTCTGGGCGGCCGTCTCGGAGCCCTGCTGCCCACACTCGACCTCGATCGTCTCGGCCTCGGTAATCAGCCGGCCCTCCGCGAACTCGCCCGTTTCGACCATCGCCATCACGGGCAGTCGTTGACACAGCTCCGTCGCAGTCTCGCTGACGGAATCGACGATCGTGAACGGTTCCGCGTAGCTCTGAGTCGAATGCATCGAGAAGGTGAGACAGCCCTCGAGTTCGTCGCCGAGCCGATGGGCCAGCCTCCCTTCGTGGGTCTTTGCATCCGGATCGCCCGGGAACGCTCGATTGAGGTCCTCGTCGACGAACCGGACCCGTCGCTCGAGAGCCTTCTCGTTGGCGACGACGAGTTTGACTGGCCGTTCGACGGTCGGCCGTTCGTCGAGAATCCGTTCGACGGCGCGAACGCCACAGGGTTCGTCGCCGTGGACGCCGGCGAGGACTGCGACCTCCGGCGTTCCCGACCCGAGCTGTGCGACTTTCATAGAGACTAGTTGATCTGGGCACCCAAAGGCGATACGGTTCGGCTTCGGTCGTACGGACTACTGCACGTCAGCGACGGCACAACTGCGACCGTCTGCGGTTGTGCCGAAATCGATCCGGTAGACCGTCTTACTCCTCGAGGGTCTCAGCGTACTCCCGATCGACTGTGCGTGCGGTAGGTCGCTCGCCGTCGAGACGGATTTGCCAGCCGTCGATCCGGTCGGGCTCCTCGAGGGCGTTCGTCAGTTTCGTTCGAACCTCGAGGACGTCGACGCCGTAGTAGTCGTGGGGGACGCCCTGGAGGTACTGCAGTGCCGTCCGGAACAGCGACCGCATCCCGTCGTCGTTCTCGAAGCCGTGGCGTTTGTACGCACCGGCGGCGACCTGGACCATCCCGTGGAGGAAGGCGCTCTCGGCCTGCCCGCGGCCGTAGTTGTACCACTCGTCCTCGAAACAGTCGTGGCTCTCGTGGTACTCGCCGGCGTTGAACAGCCGAACGCCGTGGACCGTCGCCCGCCGGAGGGTCGCGTGCTCCCAGCGCCCGTCGGACTCGAGCCAGCCCGTTGGCGGGTCGGCGCGGTCCGGCGGTGGATCGACGGTCGGATCGCGCGTGTGCTCGTCCACGGTCGTCGTTGGGGCTGCGTGCAAGTATTCCGTTCGCTTCACCGACCGTATATAGAGCCTACACAGTATCAGGGGAGGCCTTATTCGGCTGTAGCCCCTCCATTCAGGCTATGAACTACCCCCACGGCCGGTGTCGAAACTGCGGGCACCGTCTCTACGAACGACTCGAGGGGAACTATCGCTGTCCGAACTGCGAGACGGACTACTCGCGGGACGTGCTCGACGAACCGTCGCAGTAGTGTGCCGTCGAACCCTATCGATACTGACACGCTCGAGGATCGCCACAGCAGCGTCGAGGACGATCGGTAGGAGAAAAGCGACAAAACTGATTTTAGTTATAGTAACAACTGCAGCTAGTTACACACTGATCGCACAGTTGTCGTGCGATCAGGTGTGCATTGACTTGCAGTGGATACTATAGAACTACCTCTTTATTCTCCGCCACTGAAAGCAGTAGTATGCGCCGGCGTACCCTCGTCGCAGCTATCGTACCGGCAGCTACTGCAGGCGTTGCCGGCTGTATGACCAGCATCGATGACGTGTTTTCCTCCGAACCGGAAACCCCTCCAGGGATGACGGTGACAACGTACTACGAGGTCGCTGACGTCCTCGAGGAGGGAGTACGATACCATCAGATCGAAGGCGACAGGGTGACGGGCAGCGATGACCACTACTGGGACGTAATTCCCGACGAGGAGGCTGCAGAAACGCGATTTGTTAGTGACGAGACGGTAGATGAGTTCGTTCACGAGACGGACTTCGAAAACGAGTACCTCCTGGTCGTCCAGTACGGGATGCAATCCGATCGTGATCTCGTCCCCGAGAGGTTCGAACGGACCGAAGATGGCATTCACGCGGCGTTCTCGATCGAGACTCCGTCGGTAGGTGGAGACGATTACGCGCCTCACTCGGTTATCGCTCGAATTGACGACGACCGAAACGGAAACAGAGTCCCTGAACCTGACGAAGTTACGGTCACCATTGGCGGAGACGACTACGACTATCCGGATCGCACAACGCCGTCGATGCTCGCACGGGAGTAACTGTCTTCGGTTACGGAACTGCAATCCACGTAAAACGTTATAATAGCATGTCGCAATTGCACACTGTCTGTGTCGGGAGACGAAGCGAGAACCCGCGTGGGTGTCGGCGATTCGGCTGACGATTCTCGAGGGACGTGTCCACGTCGAGGCCGTGATCGAAGAGGCGAACCTCGTCGACGGCCGGGAGCGGACCGTCCGCGACGTTCTCGAGACGATGAACGAACGGGACCTCCTCACCGCCGTCGACGGCGAGGCGTAAGCCGTTCGTCCGAGCGAGGGGTTTCCTGCACTGGAACCGCCGTCACTCGAGAAGGTCGCGGACGTCTTCCATGATGCGATCTTTTACCGCCTCCTCGGTTCCGACGGGGAGATCGAGATGATCGAAGTCGTTCATGATCCGGAGCATCGCTGCCGCCTCGTACAGCGGCTCGGGGGTCGCGACCTCGGCGACGCGATCCGGAGCCGTTGTCCGGTACCCCTCGAGCATCGCCTCCCGAACCAGCATGCGGCGATCCCGAGCGTCCGGGAGTCCCGCGAGGAAGGCCCCGCTGTAGAGGTAGACGGCGAACTCGAAGTCGAAGGCCGCGGGCACGGAGAGCGTGTACCCCCAGTCGAGGACGGCGGTGATCTCGCCCGTCTCGGGGTCGACGAGCAGGTTGTGTAGCCCGTGATCGTTGCGCCCCAGGACGGGCTCGAACGGCCCCGTCAGGTCGTCGATACCCGACTCGAGCCACCGACGGAGTTCGGGCGTCAGGTGTGAGAACCGGGAGTCAGCGTGTCGCTCGAGTTCTTCGGTCACGTATTCCCGCAGATACGCCGGCCAGTCGTCGGACGGGTCGCCGACCGTCAGGGCCGTCGGGTCGCTGCTGGGTTGCTCGCCGGCGAGTTCGGGACCGTCGTGACGGACGTGGCCGAACGCTTCGGTCGCCGGAACCGAGTGGAGGTCGGCCAGATACGCTCCCATCTCCCGGGCGAGCCGTCGCAGAGCGTCGTCCTCGAGTCGGGCAACGTGCTCGTAGGCGACGTCCTCGCCGGGGAGTCCACGCATGAGGTAGTGCGGGGACGGCAGCGTCTCGTGAGCGTCGGTGACGGCGAGTACCTCGGGAACTGGAATCGACGTCCGGCTCTCGAGGACCGCCTGGAGCCGCGCTTCGGTCGGAATGCTCCAGGGTCGTCCGTCGGGCGAGGCCTTCAGGTACAGTTCCTGCGTCGAGTCGCTGTCGGCGACTACGAGTCGATAGACCGAACAGAAGCCGCGCTCGGCGGGGACCGCCTCGCGGAGTTCCCAGGTCGGATCGATGGTCTGCACCGCCGCCTCGAGCGCCGATTTAGGAAGCTCCCGTGCCTCGGGAATCTCGTCCATGGATGTGATGTCATAGTGTCATTTATGGGCTTTTCGGGACCGGTCGGAATCGATCACTACCGTTTCTCGTGGGAGAGATCATTCGGCCGGTCTACGTCCCGACACACGCCCGGATCGTCGACCGCGACGAGCGCGCTCGAGTCGCCCTCGAGGAGAATTCGCCGTCCACCGACGTCTCCCTCGACGGCCGTCAGCAGGTCGAAGAACCGACGATCGAACAGGACCGGGTTGCCGCGCTCGCTCTCGTAGGCTGGTGCGAGTGCGTCGCCTGCACCGGAGGCGTACGCCGAAACCAGCGCGTCGACCGTCGACGGATCGACGAACGGCATGTCTCCGAGTGCGATCACCGCGGCGTCGACCGTCGTCCGCTCGCGAAGCGTCTCGACTCCGGATCGAACGGAGGTCGACTGTCCCGCCTCGTACGTCGGGTTGGAGACCGTCGTCACTGGAAGTTCCGACACTGCTTCCTGGACCCGATCGGCTTCGTAGCCGACGACGACCACGACGGGATCGACGTCCGTCTCGAGCAGGGTTCGAGCCGCGTGAGCGACGAGCGGCGCTCCCTCGAGTGATGCCAGTAGCTTGTTGCGATCGCCGAAGCGGTCGCTCGTCCCGCCCGCGAGCACCACGCCGCCGACTCGAGGGTCGTCGGTCGCCTCGAACGGTGGCTCGACGACCGGGAGGTCGGCATCGGCTGGCGGTTCTGACGCAGTCCCGTCGCTCATCGGTCGATTGCGTAAGGAGGGACGACACCGACTGGTTCACCGGTTGTGAGGGTCGATTTGTTCGGTTTCTCGGAGAGCACTCACCTAGTTCCTCGAGCGCACGAACCACGTAGTTTTTGTTGCCGTCGCTACACCACTCGGTCGACGCGAACGGCGTCGACGAGTTGCTGGTCGTGGCCATCGACGATCGGTAACGCAGCCGTCGAGCGAGGAGTCACACCAGCGCCGATCTCGTCACGGGTACCGAGGTCGGAGCCCGTTGTGGACCGGAGCGAACGGAACGCGTGCGAGATAGAGTTACACGACCACGGATAGACGACCCGTATACGGAGGCGATTCCCCGTCACCGATCGATCTCCACCATGACAGCGAGTAACTGGAGCGTTCCGGAAACCGAAGTGGTACAGCGCGTTCGCGAGCGAGTCGAGACGACCGAGACCGACGTCCTCGCGACGATCGTCGACGTCGAGGGCAACGCCTACCGTCGTCCGGGGGCGAAGATGCTGCTCGACGAGGAGGGAGGGGGCGTCGGGAGCATCACTGCCGGCTGTCTCGAGGACGAACTCCTGCGACAGGCCGAGTCAGTTCGGGAGTCGGGTCGGCCCGAACTGGTCACGTACGACCTGATGGAAGACGATGACGACGTCTGGGGGCTCGGCGTCGGCTGCAACGGGATCATCGACGTGTTGCTCGAGCCCCTGACCGAGCGATACCAGCCCGCAGTCGACGCCTTCGACGCTGGCGAGGACGTGGCGATCGTTACCGTCCTCGAGAGCGACGCCGAATCGCTGTCGACCGGCGATCGGCTCTACTACTATCCCGACGGCGACCGATTCGGGACGCCAGGCTCGGAACCGGTGGCGGTGTGGCCACGCGAGAAGCTCCGGGAACCCGCCGAGGAACTCGCGGATCGCGGTCGTGGTGACGTCCTCGAGACGACCGTCGAGGGCGAGCGAGTCGACCTGTTCGTCGACGGGCTGTCGGCGCCGCCGGAACTGGTGGTGTTCGGGACCGGCCACGACGTCGGTCCGGTCGTCGAACTCGCGAAGTTGAACGACTTCCGCGTCACCGTCGTGAGCTTTCGCGGTGGCGTCGACCCGGAAGCGCGATTCCCGTCTATCGACCGCGGGATGACGACCTCTCCTGGCACGCTACGGGAGGATCTGGATCTCGACGGAAACACGTACGCAGTCGTCATGACCCACAACTTCGTCGACGACCGGCTGGCAGTCGATACACTGCTCGAGTCGCCCGTTCCCTACGTCGGGTTGATGGGGCCACGCGAACGGTTCGAGGAGATGCTCGCGAAGTTCGAGACGGAGGGGCGACAGATCGATGCCGACGAGCGAGCGAAATTGTACACGCCAGTCGGACTGGATCTCGGGAGCGGATCACCGTACGGGATCGCTCACAGCATCGTCGCCGAACTGCTCGCGGTCGTCAACGATTGCGAGCCACGTCACCTGACGGAGCGCGAGGGGCCGGTCCACGGCCGAGTCGACGTCGCGTCCGACCCCGACGCGCCGACGAGTTGAGTCCGTTTCCTCGAGTGTCGAACCTGATCCGTAGCTGGTTTATATCCGACGGCCATAGTTACGGACGGGTACAAAGCCCGCAAGAAAGCTAACTCGTGCAGTTCGTCGCTGTACGGAGTGCGTGCGAGGGTAGCCAAGCGGCCAACGGCGGCGGACTCAAGATCCGCTCTCGTAGGAGTTCGTGGGTTCGATTCCCTCCCCTCGCATCGCAAGATGCAGAAGGTCCTACGCGGGATCTTCCCTCGCAACATTCTGCAACGGAGACCACGGCGCTTAGCGTCGTCTGTATTCCGAGCGGTCGCTTCGAGATCGATTTGCAACGAATGGGATCGACCGGGAAATCGATCGGTCGAACGAGATAATCCTTGACTTCCAAACGTTTGTATTCGATGCAAACGAGGAACGCCCCAATTCTCTTGTAACGCTGGCGTATACACACTGCTACGATGGATTCGTTGACTCTCGACGACGTCGATCGTGGGATTCTCCACATGCTACAACAGGATGCACGAAATCACTCTCCGGCAGCGATTGCCGAGGAAGTAGACGTCGCACCGAACACGGTCCGAAACCGGATCGAGCGTCTCGAGGAACACGGCGTTATTGAGGGATACAATCCTCACATCAACTACGAACGAGCGGGATTCCAGTTGCACGTGCTTTTTGTCTGTACAGTACCCGTTTCCGATCGGCACGCGTTGGCGGAGCAAGCCCTCGAGATCGAAGGGGTCGTGCGAGTTATCGAAGCGTTATCCGGGAGTGAGAACTTGATTCTCGAGGCAGTCGGTGAAGATAGCGACGACATTACGGGTATTGCGACCCAGCTCGAAGACGTCGGCTGTACTATTCGTGACGAGCAGTTCCTCAAGGAGATGCACGTGCAGCCGTTCGATCACTTTGGAGAGGAAGTCGTTTAATACTGGTACCCGTCACTTCCTTTCCCTCTCGAGTTGAGGAAACCTTCAACACAAGGATTGAAGATTTCTTCACTGGATTCTCAATTGGCGCATATTTTCCAAGCATATTAGGGAGGGAGCTTATGTTTAGCGCAATATTGAATGATAGTAGTGAGAATGTTACACGGAGGAATTTATTCTACGGAGGAAACCCCGATGGAAATCGGATGGGGTATCGATAACGAAAGAGGAGATAATACGGCTGGTACGTGTGAATCTAGCAACTATAGGGAGATAGTATACAGCGGCTCCGTGACCGAGGTTCTGCAGGAAGTAGTTGAGAACTCTATCAGGCGGATGCTTACTAACGGGTGCATGAACCGTGATGGCTAGCGGTTCCCGTTCACGTTCTGGGGAGCCAAGAGAGGTACTGCTCGTCGAAGACAATCCGGGTGACGTTCGGCTCATCGAGGACGCCTTCGAGATGGTGTCCGAAGACACGGAGTTACGGACGGCCACTGATAGCTACGAGGCGCTTCACCTGCTACACCGGGGCGTTACCGATGATTCGACGTCACTTCCCGACCTTGCACTCGTCGATCTGAATCTCCCTGGGAAGGACGGATGCGAACTGCTCGAGTCGATCAGAGACGATCCTCATATCGAATGCCTGCCGGTGATAATACTGACGAGTTCCGAATCGCGTACCGATATCACCCGCTGCTACGAAGCCGGTGCTAACGCGTATATCACGAAGCCGTCGGATCCCGACGAATACGTGCGGCTCGCGGAGATGATCGAGCAGTTCTGGTATCAAAACGTACAGTTACCACCGATCCCGTCGTAGCCGGTCCGGTAACGCTGTCCGTCGAGGCTTACGGGATCTGTTTTGCTCGTTCGTGATACCAGCCACCGAACGCTCCGACGAGGCCGACGAACCAGCCAGCAGCGACGAGTGCGAAACCGAACCCTATCGGGACGAGCAGGAGTCCGAACGCTACTCCCTCGAGTACGCCCATTTCGCCCCGGGCGACGTTGTCGGCTGCGACGAGCGCCGCGGGTCCGAACGCGCCGACACCGAGACAGATGACTGGCGTTACGGCTCCGAAGAGTGCGCCACAGAGCTGTCGGTTTCGATCGGAGTACGCGTACCGCCAGAGTAGTGTGCCGACGACGAACGCCGTCGGGGCTGCAAGCGGGACGAAGAGGGTACCGATGGCAAACAGGAAGCCGACGTTTTCACCGGCGATTCCGGTGGCGAGCAGCAATCCTGCCCCACCGAACCAGAGCACGGCTGCAAGCAATCCGGTCGCCATCATCGCAACTCCGCCGCCGACGTCTCGGCGGGATGCGTAGGGTAACCGTCCGGGACCGTACCGACAGCAGACGTTTTGTCCCATACGTCAGTAGTTGCGGGCCAGCGAGAAAAGTGTATCTGGAACAGAACGTTACAGCAGCCTCGAGCAGCAGTTGATTGGGAGAAGATCTTTCGAGAGCCGTCAATTCTCGGTTTTGTGTCCTGTCGAGTCTTCCCGAATGGCTGCAGAGAGGACAAAACACTTATACGTTCCCTGACAACCCCGATATCGATTCGAGCGGTCCCCATGACCTCCACAGAAGCGATAGACGGCGAACGAACGGTCGCCCTGTCCGTGCGCCGAAAGGTGAGACGCGTCCTCGAGCCCCGGCTCGGAATCGATCTGCGGGCGCTTGCCGCGTTCCGGATCGCGCTGGGGCTCGTGGTCCTTGCCGACCTGCTTTTCGTCCGCCTTCCGGGAGTGACGACGTTCTACACGGACAGTGGCGTCCTCCCGAGATCGACGCTTGCGGAGCTGTATCCGGCGTTCGCGTCGGCGTCGCTGCACGCTCTCTCCGGAAGCACCTGGTTCCAGATTCTGCTGGTCGGCGTCGGTGTCGTCGCCGCTTTCCTCCTGACGGTCGGCTACCGAACTCGGCTCGCGACGCTCGTCACCGTCGTCTTGCTCGCGTCCCTGCACGCGCGAAACCCGCTGGTGCTCAACGGCGGCGATACGATCCTGCTCTCCCTGCTCGTGCTCGGGCTCTTCCTGCCGCTCGAGCGCCGGTGGTCGATCGACACGCAGTTACGCGCAACTGATCGGGTCGGCGAGAGCGACGGCCGACTGTTCTCGGTTGCGACCGCGGCGATCCTCGTTCACTTCGTCACCATCTACGCGGTCAACGGCGCGCTCAAGTTCCACAGCGAGTCCTGGACGAGCGGGACGGCAGTGCCACGGATCTTCCAGCTCGAGCAGTACGTCGTCTGGCTCGGCCCCTGGATCGCCGACTGGGGGCCGGTGCTGGCCGTCTCGAACTGGGCGTGGACGGTCCTGCTCTGTGGATCGGTCCTGTTGCTCGTGTTCACCGATCGGCTCCGGATCGCGCTCGCCCTCTCCTTCATCGGGGCACAGCTCGGTCTCGCGGCGACGATGCGACTCGGTGCTTTCCCGTTCGCCATGGTTGCTGCACTCTTGTTGTTCCTGCCACCTCGCGTCTGGGAGCGACTCGAGGTGTTCGTCTCGCCCGAACGGTGGCGTTCAGTCGCCGAACGGTTCCCACGCAGCCTGTTCGCCCTCGAGTTCCCGACGCTTCCCGACACCTTCTATCGTGGTGCCCGGCTCGCTCGCTCCGCCTTCCTCGTCGTCTTCCTCGTGACGATCGTCACCTGGCAGCTTGCCGGTGCCGGTCTCGTCGACTCGCCGTCGTCGATGCCCGACGAGATCGAGGGCGCGAGCTGGTCCTTCTTCGCGCCGAACCCACCCGAGGCCTACTGGTGGTACGCGTGGGAGGCCGACCTGGAGGGCGGCGAGACCGTCGGTACGCTCGTCGACGATTCCGGCGAGATCGATCGGCCACCGGACGCTGCGGACAGGGATCCCTCCGTCCTCTGGAAGCGGTACGGCTCGGAACTGCGTTACGCCGGCCAGACACACTACGAGCCACTCGCGGAGTACCGCTGTGAGCAGGCCCTCGAGGGGTACGACGATCCACCGGAGACGGTGACCGTCTACTACGTCGAACAGCCAGTTGCGACCGACGGTCCGGTCGGTGAGCCGACGGCGGAGACGCGACTCGAGTACGCGTGTTGACCGCAAGCTGTCGCGAACCGCTACATCTTTTCGACGCCCGGACCGACAGTCTACAATGAGTGATTCATCGGACTCGCTGGAGCGTCGAGCCGCCGTTGCCGTCGATGCGGCAGCGGCCGGCGCCGACGTTGCAGCCGACTCGTTTCGGGGCGACCTCGAGGTCGATTCCAAAGACGGCGAGACGGATCTCGTGACCCAGGCCGACCGGGACGCCCAGGTAGCCGTCGCCGAGGAGATTCGTGCCGCGTTCCCCGACGATCCGATCGTCGGCGAGGAAGACGAGGAGCTGAAGGCGGTCCCCGAGGAGGGGCCAGCCTGGATCGTGGATCCGATCGACGGGACGAACAACTACGTCGCCGGCATCCGGGCCTTTGGAACCGCCGTCGCAGCGGTCGTCGACGGCGAACCGGTCGCCGGCGCGTCCGTCTTTCCTGCGCTCTCCGACACCTATCGCGTCGGTCCAGCGGGTGCGTTCCGCAACGGCGAGCCACTGTCGGTAAGCGACCGTACCGATCCCGGCGTGTCGACCGCCTGTCCGACCTTCTGGTGGGACTTCGACCAGCGCGACCAGTACGGCAATGCTGCCCGTGCGCTCGTCGACCGGTTCGCCGACGTCAGACGCTTCGGCTGTGCCCAGCTCGAGCTCGCGATGGTCGCGTCGGGCGCACTCGAGGGCGCGGTGACGAACCTGCAGGCGAACCCGTGGGATACCGTTGCCGGCGTCGCGCTGGTTCGGGCGGCCGGCGGTACCGTCACCGACCTCGAGGGTGAGCGATGGCGGCACGACAGCACGGGGTTGGTCGCCTCGAACGGCGGGGTTCACGACGAACTGCTCGAGGCGGCACGGGAGATCGATACCGATCACTGACTGTCGCTCTGGAACGTCGCTGTCGGCGATACATCGTGGAAAGACGGTCGCATCGACTGTCGTCCGACAGCGCGGGTCGAAGACGGACCGCTGTCGTTCACTCGATTAATCAAAACCCATCGTGCCGTGAAAATGTGGGGGTATAAACACGAGGCGGTGCCTAACTATCTCAAATGAAGCAACGATACGATATACTGTTCGAGGCACTATCGCACGAGCAACGGCGACAAATTTTGTTCTCGCTCGTCGAACAGGACGAATCAGTCAATATCGACTCCCCGCCGGACAACGAACGGATGCATATCGAACGACGACACGTGCATCTCCCCAAACTGGAGGAGTACGGATTTATCGACTGGACGCCACAGATAAACGCTATCGAACGAGGACCACGGTTTGGTGAGGTCGAACCCGTTTTGCGGTTACTGGCCGACAATCACGAAGCGTTCTCTGCCACATCAGTGTGAGACGGGTTCTGTAACGATTTACTGGTGTAACCGCGCCCCGTCCACGGTTGCACAGAAATACCGCCCGGTAGTCTATCTGGGACCAGTGTGACTCCGGAGCGGATGAAATACAGCGGTCCTCGCCAGCGCTAGTTCCCGACCGCAGTTACGATTCGATAGTCGAGTAGTAACCTGTCGAGTCCGATCTATGGTCGAGTGTGTACTGGCCGGTAGTGGTTTCGATAGTCGTACCGATCGAGCGCTTTCCACGAATCTCCTGAACGGGAGCTGGTACGTTCGACTGTTTGGTTGCTACTTCTGGCTCGCTCACCGAAGTAAAGTAAGCAGGTTCCGAAGTGGTTGGGCCAGACGGAACCTGCCAGTTTCACTTACCGACCGTACGCTCAAGTACCTTGTGTGATAATCTGAGTGAAAAATCTGGAAGGAAGCGGTGGAACGTACCTGCAGTGAGAAGCGTTCGAACACGAATTCTTTTCCATACTCGTGCCCTATCTTGATTCGGCGAGAGAATCCCGCCGTTCACGGCGGGCGTGAATCGCGTAAGCCCGGTGCGACAGTCCACGTTGGTCTGCCCGACCGAATACCCACCGGCACAAGAGTTATTGAAATTGGGTATCTTATATTTGGTGAGGCCAAATGGAATATCACCTGCAATCCGGGTCGCACACGGTCTACGCGCTCCAATACCACTTCGTGACCGTCACGAAGTACCGCGCCGACATCCTCACCGATGAGCGGCTTGAGCGCGTAGCCGAAGTTGCACACGAGATTGCAGACGACTTCGAGGCCGACATCAAGAACGTGGACGGCGGCACCGACCACGTTCACATCCTGTTCACGACCAAACCCACCACCGACCTCACGAAGTTCATCAACTCGCTCAAGGGAGTTACCTCGCGCCGGATTCGGCAGGAGTACCCCGAGGTGAAACAGACGCTCGAAGATGCGTTCTGGCAACCGGGATATTTCCTCGCCACGACAGGTCAAGTGAGCATCAACGTGTTGATGGACTACGTGGAAAACCAGTAGCATGACCGCCACAACCACGAAAACGCTGGAGGCCACGCTCACCCCACCAACAACCCACAAAGAACGCAAACTGTGCGACCTGCTCGACACCTACCGCGCAGGACTCCACGAAGCATTCGAGGCCGGGTGCGAGACGATGACCGCCACCAGCGACGTGGTGACGCCCTACGATTTGCCGTATCAGGCGAAAGCGGCCCTGTGCAACTACGTCCCGCAACTGCACGGCACCTACGGCGCACAGGAGTTGGACGACACCCATCCGGTTCGGCTCACCAACCAAGCCGCCGAGTTTGACCACTCACCGGAACGGGACTACGAGTTTACGTGGTGGGTACCTCAGCCCGGTCGGGGGACGAACTTCTGGATACCGCTTCGGATTAACCCCGCCCAAGAGGGACTGTGGCACGACCTCGTAGATGGTGAGGCGTCGGCAGGACAACTCCGCCTGCAACGCCACCGCACGTCGTGGACGCTCCACGTCACCGTCGAGTTTCCGGTCGAAAAACCTGACTACGAACCGACAGACGAAGACGTGACGCCTGTCGGCTTCGATATCGGCGAAGCACACCTGCTCGCGGGCTGTGCCTGCGAGCAGGGGACTCCGACTGACCCACTACTCATCAACGGTGGTCGCGCTCGTCATCTCCGCAAAGAGATGTACACGACGCTGAAGCGACTCCAAGAGCGCGAGGTCGCCGAGTGGCGGATTGACGACCGATTCGACCACTACCAGAACGCACTCACAGACATCATCGAGAAGGCATCCCGGCAGGCCGTCGAGTACGCCTGCCAGTTCGAGAAGCCCGTGGTCGTGCTGGAAGACCTTTCGGACATCCGCGAAGACCTCGATTACGGCGAGTGGATGAACCGACGCCTCCACGCATGGGCGTTCGCTCGCCTCCAACAGCGTATCGAAGACAAAGCACGAGAGGCCGGGGTTCCGGTCGAATACATCCGCCCGGAGTACACGAGCCAGACGTGCCACGAGTGCGGCCACATCGGGCACCGAAACGGCGACGAGTTCCGGTGTCAGAACGACGATTGTTGGGTGTCGGAGTACCACGCAGACATCAACGCGGCGGTCAACATCGCTGACCGTCTCGACCCGTGGGGTGAGAGCCTGCCGCTGAAACCGGCAGGCGATGACATCTCACGGGATGGGAGCGCCTGTGACAGCGCCGCGACCCCCACCGAGCAGAGCCAACCACGGCAGATGACGCTCGGCGAGGTCGGGTCGGAACCCACTGCCGGTAGTTAGCCGGTATTCCCATGCAGGGAAGCCGCGCCGTTCACGGCGCGGAGGATGTCACTCTGCGTGTTCGGATATCCGAATTCGTGGTTGGGCCATGACACAGGACGAAACAACGGCAGAGGCGGTAAGCCTGTTACAGGACCTGGGATTACAGGAGTACGAGGCGCGGTGTTTTCTCGCGCTGAACAAACTGCCCAGTGGGACAGCGAAGGAAATACACGAGATATCGGAGGTTCCGCGGACGAGAGTCTACGACGCGATTCGCGTCCTCGAGTCCCAGGGACTGGTCGAAGTGCAACACTCGAGTCCCAGCTGTACCGGGCTGTCGACATCAATGAGGCGACACAGATCCTTCGACAGCGATACAACGATCGGATCGACACGCTCGGGACCCATCTCAAAAACGCGGAAGTCCAGCAGACAGACGACAGCGACGATATCCAGGAGGTCTGGTCGCTGACCGGACACGAAGCGATCGAGTCACGGACGCTCGAACTGATCGATAGGGCGGAATCCGAGATCGCTCTCCTGGTCGTCGACGAAGATGCTCTCTCCGAAACGCTGTTCGACGAGCTCCAGAACGCGGCCGATCGAGACCTCTCGATCGTCATGGGGGGACAGGCAGAAACGACGAGGGAACTCGAAGACCAGCTGTCGAACGTTCGCGTATTCGAGACGGGGATCGACTGGCTTACCGGGACCAGCACCGACAACGAGGTCGCGATCAGCCGTATCCTGCTCGTCGACCGGGAGACGTTGCTGATCGGTTCGTACTATCCGGACGCCAGCGAGGGGGCGCAAAACGAGCAAGCGATCTTCGCCAGGGGACTGCAAAACGGCGTCGTGGTCCTCCTGCGTCGACTGGTAACGGCCGGATTGCCCGCGATCGAAGATCCGGGATACTGATCGCTCGGTTCGCTCCCGAAAACGACCGCTGGAGAACGGAATCGCTGTCTCGAGACGACGATCGAGGTCGGGACACGAGAAACCGGAAACGGTAAGCGGTCCCCGCAATGGGTATCTGATATGTACGAGTACATCGAACGGTACGGCCCCGAGCGCATCTGGGCTGCGACCGTTCTCGTGCTCGCTGCTGGAGTGGTTCTCCTTGCCGTGCGGTTCCCGCAGCGAGTGTACGTCGACTTCATCTGGCAGTACTACTGGGGGCCGGTCGTCGCCGACGCCCACGGCTGGGGCTGTGTCGCCTGGGCCGGCGGCGAACAGGTGCCGTGTGCGGAGGCTCCCGGCGCAGAACCGACGGCCTCACCCGGATACACGTTCGTCTCTTACGCGGGCTACATCCCGACGCTCGTCCTGGCAGTCATCGGGATCGTCTTCCTGATCCAGCGACTCGAGATCGAACGCTACCGGGCTGGCTTCTACGGATTGTTCCCGTTCATGCTGTTTGGCGGTGCCCTGCGTGTCGTCGAGGACGCCAACGTCGCCGCGTTCCGGGACACGGGTGAACTCGCGATCGAACTCCCCTGGTCCGGATTCCTGATCAGCCCGTTGATCTACTTCACCGTCTTCGCCGTGACGGTCGTCGCCGTCGTCGTCTCGGTCTGGCTGGATCGCAACGACTACGTCCCGGGCTACGAGTATCCGCTGTTCGGTATCGGAACCGGGCTGCTGGCGCTGACGCTCGGCTATCTCGGCTATCTGGCTGTAGCGGCAGAGTACGCCACCTTCTACCCGTACCTGCTGTTGACGACGCTCGTCGGCGCGTCGATCGCGACGTGGCTCACCTGGGAAGCGGTCGAACGGTTCACACCCGAGATCAACCGCGGAACGCGGTACATGGGACTGGTCGTCATCTGGGCGCACGCGGTCGACGGCGTCGCGAACGTCATCGGCCTCGACTGGGCGGTCGCGTTCGGCCACACGCAGAATCTCGTCCCGAAACACCCGGTCAACGCGACGATCGTCGACGTCACCGGCTCGATCCTGCCGGCCGAGATCGCCGAAATAACCGGTCAGGCGTGGCCGTTCCTGCTCGTAAAGCTCGCGGCAGCCGTCGTCGTCATCTGGATCTTCAACGAGGAGGTCTTCGACGAGAGTCCACGGTACGCCATCCTGCTTATGATCACCGTCGTCGCCGTCGGTCTCGGCCCCGGAACGCGTGACATGCTCCGGGCGACGTTCGGCGTCTAGGCGACTCTCCGGTTTTGTCGCTCAGTTCGCACCGGTAGCCGCGAAGAAAAAAGCTATCAGCGGTAGCGAACGTGCACATTCTTGTCAATGGATTCACGCCTATTGCTGGTCCTCGCGCTCCTCGTTGCCGCCCTCCTCCCCGCGAGCTTTCTCGTTGCGCCGGACCTCTACGTCGAGCCGACCGAGACCGAGCGGTACGCGATCACCCACGAATCGACGACCTCGTTCGACGCGACGATCGACGACACCGACCTCGAGGAGGCTGACGCAACTACGGTCGGCGATCTCCCCCCAGTGGCGCAGCAAGCGTTCACCGAGATGCGAGACGAGTACGAACGATCGACAGCGAATTCCGGATGGCACGAGACCGCAATCGTCGTCTGCCCCGACTCGTCGCTTACCTGTCCTGCGTACGACGAATCCGTTCGGACCGAGTTCCCATCGGACGCCTACGAGTATCCCGGCGGCGCAACGAGTAACACCTACTCGCTGCTCGAGGCCGACGGTGAACGCTATCTCGTCGAAACGAAGTACGGCTACGGGCTCGGATTTGGCGCGCTGATCGTGCTGCCGCTGGTGTTTCTAGGTGTCGTGCTGTACGGCCTTTCCCTCGGAACCCTCGCGCTGTCCTATCGCGAGACTCATCCCTACAGCGTGTTCGGCTGTACGGGCATCGGACTGATCGTTCTCGCGCTTCCACATGTATGGATCGGCCTGGGTGCCAGTGGCGTGGTGTTTCACTACGTTCTCGTGCTCCTGCTCGCCGGTTTCGTCGGCTCCACACTGGCGATCTTCGTCAGTTCTCGCCGCAACCGTCGGTCTCGGTCCTAGTACTATCTCGAGAGTAGTACTGCATCGGCCGCTACTCGAGACGACTGACTGTCTACGTTCGAACGATTCGAGTCGATGCGATCTCCG
The DNA here is from genome assembly GCF_900104065.1 of Natronobacterium texcoconense. Taxonomy (NCBI): domain Archaea; kingdom Methanobacteriati; phylum Methanobacteriota; class Halobacteria; order Halobacteriales; family Natrialbaceae; genus Natronobacterium; species Natronobacterium texcoconense. The sequence goes on from NZ_FNLC01000006.1 coordinate 146,911, forward strand.
GACGAGAGTGTTTCAGAACGCGAGTGGCTCGACACCACGATCGCCTTCGTACGGTAGTGTCAGTCGTCCATGCGCCAGGTATCCGCTTGCTCCCAGAGTTCGTCGAAACTCTCCGCGAGTTCGCGGGCGGTCTCGTCCTCGCGGAAGTTGACGACCGCGAGCAGTTCGTCGGGTGCTGCGGGGTTGACGACCTCGAGACAAACTTCCGAGCCGTCCAGCACGATGAATCGTTGCTCGGGGATCCGTTCCGCTTCTCGGGCCTCCATCCCGGTGGCGACGAGGTCGTCGATCCGGTCGGCTGCATGTTCGAAGTTCGTCGCCAGGAGGCGGACCGAGATATCTATCTCGAGAAGGTCTCGCAGTCGGTCAGCGAACACGGTTTCGAACTCGGGACTGACGTCGACCGTGTCCGCAGCAATCCGGATCGAGTCGTCGGCTGCGGCGAACCGCTCGAGCAACAGATCCCGGGCCGCGTCCTCGTGAAGCGCACTCGTGGTGAACCCGCCTTTCGTGTCGTCTTCGGTAATCCCCGAAAGTGCGTCGGCTGCGGCCGAAGCTGTCCGTTCGTAGGCTGTTTGCTGTTCCTCGAGTTCTTCGACTCGGCGATCCAGGAGTCGGTCGACGGCTTCGTCGGGTTCGACGTGGACGTAGGTTCGGGGGCGTCCGTCGTCTGCTCTGGCTAGCGAGCGGTCGACTAGCGAGTTCAGCACGTCGTACACCCGTCCCTGGGGGACGTCTGATTCTGCGGCGACCTCGTCGGCAGTCATCGCCCCACCCCGTGTGAGTTCCACGTAGGCTCTCGCCTCGTAGTTCGAGAGCCCGAGTTCAGCGAGTAGATCGGCGTGTTCGTCCATACAAAGCAATTGTGGGGAAGAAACAACAAGCTTGTGGTTTGTAATAGAAAGGTTGATATGTGGTCTCCGGAAACGGTCACGTAATGAAACGGAACCGAATCGTCGCGTTCACAGTCGTCTTGCTGGCGGTGACTAGTCTCCCTCTAATCGGTTCCACTGCCGCGTCGAGTACACCAAGTTTCGATGTCTACACTCCTGAGAACATCGTCGAACCGGGCGAAGAAACGAATCTCGAACTCGAGATACGTAACGGGGCGTCGACCGAAGACGATGACGGACTCGGCGACACGCCGATGACCGAGGCCCGTGACGTGACCGTCGAACTCGAGAGCGAGGACGCGCCGATCGAGGTGAAGACGGGTGAGTCGCCACTTCCCACGATGTCCGCCCAGACGCTCTTCTCGGAGTCGTTCACGATCGCAGTCGACGAGGACGCCGAGGCGGGAACGTACGAACTCGAGGCCGAAATCGACTATACCTACACGAGACAGAACGGGCAAGAGCATACGACGTCCACGACCGAAACCGTCGAGGTCATCGTCGAGGAACGAGCGCGGTTCGACGCCATCGACGTCCAGTCCGACCTCGTGGTCGGCGACCGCGGACTGGTTACGCTCGAGTTAGAGAATACGGGCGTCGACAACGCGAGCGATGCTGTCGTCCAGTTCAGTTCGCCCGACGAGAACGTCCAGACGATCGATCCGACGACCGACGAGTCAGAACTGCAGACGTCTGGTAACGAGGAGTACGTCGGCGACTGGTCGGTCAACGAGACGGCGACGGTCCAGGCAGCGATGGACGTCGACCCCGACGCCATCGCCCGAACCTACCCCGTCTCGGTCACCGTCGAGTTCCGCGACGAACAGGGTGTCGACAAGACCTCGCGGGAAGTCCGGGTCGGTGCGGAGACGGCCCACGAACAGACGTTCGACGTCGATAACCTCGAGACCGACCTCTACGTCGGCGAGGACGGTACCGTCGAGGGTTCGATCGTCAACGAGGGGCCGAAGCCAGTAGAGGGTGCAGTGATCGTCGTCGACGACGGCGAAGACGAAATCGTCCCCGACTTCGAGGATGGGCTGGGAAGCGGCTCGAACGTCTATCCGCGCGAGACCCAGTTCGCCGTCGGCGACCTGAAACCCGGTGAGGCGGCTCCCTTCGAGTTCCGGGTTGGAATCGGCGGTGAAGCCGAACCCGGACCGAGAGTGATGGAGGTCGACGTTCGGTACCGGAACGTCCACGACGACATCCGAATGACTCACGAACCGATCGACGTTCCGCTCGAGGTCGAACCCGAACGCGACGAGTTCGTCGTCGAACCAGTCGACGCCGACTACGAAATCGGCGAAACCAGGGAGATCGACCTCGAGGTGACGAATGCCAAGTCCGAGATCGTCACCGACGTCGAGGCGAAACTCTACACGAACGACCCGCTGGACAACCACGACGACGAGGCGTTCGTTCCCGCTCTCGAACCCGGCGAGTCGGCGACGATGAGTTTCGAGGTCGAAGTAGCCGACGATGCGACCGCTCAGACGTACCCGCTGCGGATGGACTTCCGGTACGACGACGAGCGGTCGAACTCCCAGCTGACGGACACCTATCGCGTGCCAATCGAAGTCAACGAATCCGAAGGCGGGCTCTCCGTGCTGTCCCTGCTACTCGTGCTCGGGCTCGTCGCTGGGACCGCCGGGGTCTACTGGCGACACCAGGAGACGGTCGACGAACGACTCGAGGGCGTCCCGGTGCTCGAGCGAGTCACCGACCTGTCGCTCCCGGAGTCGGTTAGACAGCGACTCGAGGGTGACGAGGAGTCGTTCGGTACCACGTCCGGGTATAGTGGCGGTTCCGGTCGGGTTTCGGGCTCGCTGTTCGAGTCGGAGGACGACGAGGACGACGGCGAACACCTCGACTTCGACGGAGAAGAACTGGAATCGGACGAATCGGCATCGAAACCCGAGTCCGACGCCGAGAACTGACGAGCGATGGCATCGCAACCGGACTCCCTCGACCGGATACTCGATACCGTCAACTACTGGATCACCGAGCGGCCGCGAGCAGTCATTATCGCCTTTCTGCTCGTTACAGCGCTGTTTGCAGGCGGCCTGGGAAGCATCGAGGTCGAAGAGGGCGTCGAGGCGTTCGCAGAAGGTGTTCCTGCCTACGAAGCACAGCAATCGATCGAAGAGGAGTTCGAACCACCGTTCGAAGACGATGCGACGACCACACAGATCATCAAGCGGAGTGACAACGTCGTCTCCCAGGAGTCACTGTTACAACTCCTCGAGTTCCAGTACTATCTCGAGGAGAACGACGAGTTCCGCGTCGAAGAAACCTCCAGTATCGCGGAGTTTGTCGCGCTGACGATTGATCCGACGGCGGAGACCCGGGAGGAACAGATCCGGACGTTAGAGCACAGTTCGAACGGTGAGGTGCGTGACGTCGTTCGCGATCTGGGGGGGAACCCTGACTTTGCTGCGCCGTTGAGCAACGACTTCAATCAACAGGAGCCTCGAGCATCGGCTGTCGTCGCGACCGCGACTCACACGGACGACGCCGACGAGCAGGCTGTTCAACAGCGAACGCAAGAAGCAGCGGAGTCGATGACGGAAGACATCGTCGTTTTCGGCGGGGGTATTCTCGACTCCGAATTCGAAAGCGCGATCGAGGACTCGCTTACGATGATCGTTCCCGTGGTGATCCTGTTGATTCTCGGGTTCCTGACGTCTGCATACCGTGATCCGTTCGACCTCGTGCTCGGGTTGGTTTCGCTGGTGATGGCCGTCGTCTGGACGTTCGGCTTCATGGGGTACGCCGGGATTCCGTTCACCGACATGATGATCGCGATCCCGCCGCTGTTGCTCGCTATCGGGATCGACTTCGGTATCCACACTGTAAACCGGTTCAGAGAGGAACGTGAAGCCGGAGCCGGGATCGAAGACGGAATGCGGACCGCAGCCGAGCAGTTGCTTGTCGCGTTCTTCATCGTCACTGGCACGACCGTTATCGGGTTCGGGGCCAACATGATGAGTGAACTCGGCCCCATTCAGGAGTTCGGATTCGTCGCTAGCGTCGGAATCGTGTTTACGTTCCTCCTGTTTGGCGTCTTCCTCCCGGCGGCGAAAGTCGAACTCGAGCGGTTCCGACGGGCGTACGACCTGCCGTCGTTCAGCACGTCACCGCTCGGCTCGGAGGATTCTGCACTGGGCCGCCTGCTGCCCTACGGAGCGCACGCAGGGAACAAAGCGCCAAAAGCGATGCTTCTGGTTGCACTCCTGTTGACCGCGGGTACTGGCGCATACGCAACGACGGTCGACACGACCTTCGAGGACGAAGACTTCCTTCCCGCGGAGGAGCTTCCAGCCTACGCGGAAGCCGCGCCGGAGCCGCTGGCTCCGACAGAGTACACCGCAACTGGCACAATCAACTATCTCGAGGAGAACTTCGAGAGCGGGGAAGACGACGAAGTAACGATCTACGTCCAAGGGCCGATACACGAGGATCACGTCCTCGAGTCCGTCGACCGTGCTGGCTCGGACCCACCATCGACGATCATCACCGCAGACGGGCACGCTGACAGCCAGAGCGTCGTCGACGTCATGCACGAACACGCCGAGGACGACGACGAGTTCGCGTACCTGCTCGAGGCAAACGACGTCAGCGGGAACGGTGTTCCCGATCGGAACGTCGGGTACGTCCTCGACCAACTCCTCACATCGGATGCTCGGGATGACGCACTCGAGTACGTCACCGAAGATCAGCGGAGTATGCGCGTCATCTACACTGTCGAGGCTGACGCAACGCAGGAAGAAGTCAGCAACGATGCCGAGGAACTTGCTGCTGACTACCGCCTCGGTACGACGCCGACCGGCGATATCGTCGTCTTCCACGAGATTTCGAATCTCGTCTTCGAGTCGTCATTGCTCAGTCTTGCGATTGCGCTTGCACTCACAGCCGGATTCCTAATGCTGATCTATCACGTTCTCGAGGGTCGGGCATCGCTTGGCATAGCAAATCTCATTCCGATCATCGTCACCGTGGCCGTTCTCGGTGGGACGATGCCAATGGTTGGAATCGCGTTGAACGCTCTTACCGGAACAGTGCTGTCGATCACGATCGGTGTGGGTGTTGCCTACTCGGTTCACGTCACTCACCGGTTTATCGACGAGTACAACGAATGCGAGGATGCCTACGAATCGCTGCTAACGACCCTTCGCGGAACGGGTGGTGCACTGACGGGTTCGATGCTGACGACGCTCGGTGGCGCTGGATCGCTGATAATCGCAGTCACTCCCGCGATCGGACAGTTCGGCGTGTTGATGGTCATCAGCGTCATCTACTCGTACCTGATGGCGGTGATCGTGTTGCCGCCGACGCTCGTGGTCTGGGAGCGACTGTTCGGCTGAGCGACAGTCACTAACGCGTCGTTTTCCCCGGACTGCGTCTTCGGCGAGCGGCTGTCCGTTCATCTAAACGAAACGTATATCGTCGGGATGGATCGTCGTGAACACTTCTCGACGAAGCAACGAAACCTAGAATGTGGCTGCCGACCTGTCCAGTCTGAAAGTCTCGAGACGGAACAGAACAAAACGACGGCTGTCAGGGTTGCAAGGGACGTACGACAGCGCACCGAAGATCGCCACAACAGCCAGGTGAGTGCGACGACGACCGGAACGACGAACGCAAGCGAGAAGAAAGCTAAATTACACCGACGAGTCTCGAGCTGGCCCGCCAATCGATATGGAGTGGAGACGTCTATCTTTCTTCGAGGAGAGAATCCTGCCGTTTACGGCGGGCGTGAATCCAACAACGCTGATACAATCACTGTTCGGCAGCAATACGGATATTTAAGGATCATCGTGTCGTAGTATGACGTACACCGAGGCGGTTACCCCGCCACCTAAATGCACAATATTGGGACTCCGAGACCCAATACGTTCGAGACACCCATCTCGAACCGCTGTGGTGTCTCGGCCAACAAGATAACTCCGAGTCCCATGCCGGGATAGGAGTAACGGCGGTGTGGCCCCGCCATCGGCCCGTCATGCCGACGGGTCGTAAACCAGCAAATATCCCAACTCAGCGGTGCGGTGCCGTGGGAAGCCTCGCCGTCGTCGGGCATAGCCCGACT